>CAZYKW010000018.1:0-10468 GCA_964648475.1 Candidatus Woesearchaeota archaeon
ATATCAATATCTTCAACAACCCCTTTAATAAAATGTAAATCAGAAGATTCTTCTAGTGCTTTTGCACTGCTAATAAGAATTTCTAAATCAGGATTTAAAAAAGTGTTACACCCAGAACTTTTTATTAGATTTGATTTTCCTTTATATATCTCTGCAAGATTCGCAGTTCTTTTCATAAGTCTTTTTACTTGACACTCATAAGTGGATTTACTTGAAAAAATAGCAGCATACATAAGAGCATCACCCTCAAAATCAAACCTTTCTTGTTTTTTTACATACCCTAAATTGTAATTAACTTCAATATCACACTCTCCAGAGAAACATACATTTGTATAACCTAAATTTAAACAATCTTTTAATAATAATTTATTCATATTTAAATTTTCAATTTCTTGTTGAATATCTTCTGGAGCTTCAATAAAACAATAGTTTTCATTTTCAGATATAACATAGATTAAATCTCCAATTTTAAATGGAAATTCAAAAGGTTTTGAGAAGAGATTTATTTTTTCACTTTCAATAGGATTTTCTGAAAAAATATACTTGTTGTAAAAAGTTACTCTATTACTTCTTTCACTCCACTTTCCAAAACTCTTCTGAGACAAGTCAATTCCCTGTGTTCCAAACTCTCCAAAATCATCACATGTAAAATAAACTCTTGTGCTTCTATCAAATTCTATAAAGCTTGACTTTGCTTCTTCAAAACCTGTTTCAAGGGGATTTAAAAGAATCTCAATCTCTTTGCTTGATTCTATATCTTGTGTTCTCTGTCCTGTATTAATTAATCTTGTTACTCCATAAATTGCAAGAAATAAAATAACAATCCCAACTATAATAGCAAAAATCCATTGAAATGATATTTGTAAAAAACCTTTTTTTTGATTTTTCATTTTCTTATTGTATCTTTACCAAATTCTCCCCAATATCTTTTTTAATAATTAGTGTTATTCCTCCTTCATTTGAAATACAGTATGGATTTGACTGAGATGTTATGTTTACAATATCTATTTTTTCTATTTTTACTGATTCAATACCTTCAGCTGATTCTAAAGGATAAAAAAACATATTATTTTTCTCCCCATTTGAGACTAATTGAAAATCATTATAAAAAGTAGCATTAGGGCCTTTGCTTGGTTTTGTGAAATCAGTAAAACAAAGATATTCCACTTTTTTTGGAAGAGCATAAGATTGTTCAGAAGAACCTTCAAAACTTCTAGCCATTTTATCTATATCTTCTTGTATATAAGTAATAAATTGTCCAATTTGTAATTTATTTTGATAAGCTAGAAATTTTTTGACTCCCCAAAAAGCAAATGCAATAAATATAACAATAAGAATAATAGAAAAAATCATTCCAAAAGATAATTTCATCTGCCCACATTTGGATTTCCTCTGGAAAGACGAATGTTTTAGGAATCTTTGATTCTTGATCTTTTTATTTTTTCTACTTTTCATAAATAAATTAGAATTTTAGAACTTATAAAACTTTTTTTATCAAGATTGGTTTGGGAACCTTTTGAAAAGGTTCATTATTCAATTGGACTTATAATTGCACTGCATTTATCAGGGTTAGGTTCATTCCCATATTCATCTCTACATTTTATATAGAATTTCTTTTTTATATCCCAATTTATAAAATGATATTTTCCATTGTCTGTCATTGAAACTCCATCATCAAATAAATAATTACAACTTGTTGTATCATAAACGCACTCTGCATCCTCATTTGTCACAATCTTTAAAGAAACATCCTGTTTATAGGCTCTTACTATTTCAGGCGTATCTGTATCTGATTCTGTTGTAAAATTAACCTGCCAAGTATCAGTATTTCCTCCTAAATCAAAACATCTAATTAAATATTCATAATCTCCTTCTCCTAAATTTAAATCCGTAGAGTGAGTATAAGAATTTGTTTTAAAGAATTCAGTAAATTTTGAAGCACTTATTTCTTTATATGTGCATGTTGCCTCTCCTTCATTATATCCTGCTGAAGTCTCTGCTGTTAAAGTTACTTTTACTGCTAAGGAAGAATCTGTTATTGTTCCATTTGGTCCAGCATCATCTATTACTAAAGGCTGTGTTCCAATAAGAGTATGAACATAAGATTCTGTATTAGTATTTCTATCTGATTCTCTATCTGTTCCTGCTAATAATGGCTGGTCTATGCATGCAAAATAAAATTTGTTTTCTTGCCTGTCTTTTATTCCAGTTAAAGTAGTAGAGCAAGGATAAACTGCCCTGGAGTTTACAATTTCTCCATTCTCACTTCTATCTGCATTACATATCATTGAATTAGGCATATCCTTGTAATCTTCATTCTCAAAACTCCATCTGCAATCTGCAGGTTCATTTGTATAAATCTTAAAATTTTCAAGAGAATTTTGTCCAAATGCAATAGGGAAATTATTAATTACACTTGTATCAACTATTTCAGGAGCGGTGTTATCTGGCCCTTTTTCAACACAATACTTAAACACAAAAGTAGCAAGATTGCTGTTTTCATTTGCATCTTCACACCTTACATATAATTCAAACTCTCCATCATTTTGTATTTCAATTCCTTCTTGTTCTGAATTAGCAACTCCTGGAAGTTCAAGTTGAATTGTATGATTATATTTCTTTAATCCACTGCTTATTTCTAAAAGCATATCTGAATAATTGCTTTTTCTTATAGAATCTATTCTGCATCTTGCAGGCTCATTTAATTTTACTCCAAAACTTAAAGGAGTAAATGCTTTGACACATCCATCTTGCGCATTAGCGTCTGTGTTTATTATTTTAACTCCTCTATCTGGAGGATTTATTGTATTGTCTGGAGTATAATCATATCCTTTTGTTAAAGCCCCTTCCCATGGTTCAATTGTTGGAGGATTTGCATCGTCTAAATCTTTTGCTACACATAATTCATTGCCTGTTCCTTTATTTATTAATTCACAAGCTTGCCCTAAGCTTCTACATTGATACTCACTGCAGGGAAGTTCTTGATTATTACATCTTTCACAATAATTCCCTCCTACTTCAGCATCCCATGCATTACAAGAAAACTTAACAACTTTATATGATGTATCTTTATAAGTTACTGCATATACAATTGCAGCAACAATTACCCCTATCCCAAACGAAGCTAATGATGAGGTTAGTCCTGCTGCATAAAGTGCTCCTCCTGCAAAACCCCCTGCTGCAGCCCCCATAGATGCTGCGTCTGTTTGTTTTTTATCTAATCCAAAAATAGGACCAAGGAGTTTAACAGCAAAATAAGCAATAGCTGCCCATTGCACTCCAGTTAAAAGAACATCAAAGAATGGAAGATATTCAGGACCAACTCCTACTGCACTAGAAAGAAAACTACTGCCTTCTGCAGACACTGCAGGTGCTGATTCTGTTATAGGTAAACTCGCCTTTTCCATATTTACAGCTATGCTTTTTGATAATTCTGAACCATGAGTTGCTGTTTTGCTATAGGTATCAATTGCACCTGATACCCCTTCTTCAATAGGCAGAGGAGGGGGAGGTGGAGGGAAACTTGCATTAACAACTCCAATAGAATAAATTATTGCTATAATCCCAATTATTAAAATTAGGATTTCTGTTATTGCGATTGTTCCTTTATTATTCATTTTATTCTTGAGTTTGAAGTGTAGCTACAACTTCATCTACTCTTTTACCTCCAACTCTTCCTGTTATTGTAGTTAAATCTGATAAATCATAATAACCTGGAACATCATAATAATTAACACTAATTCCACAATCTCCTAAAGATGTGCATAATTTGTTTGCTGATTCAACCCATGCATAACTGCATTCATTTCTATCTACACGCTTCCACTTTCCTCCAAGACTTTTTTCATATTCAATTACACAGATTGAACTTCCGATATTGCACATATCCTGTGCATCTTCTTCTGATTCCCAGAAATCAAATCCCGGAGCATATTTGGGAATACAAACAAATTTCCCTCCCCAACTTTGAAACCACTGACAATCTCTCTTATCTGTATTTTCACAATCATCTTTATCCTCTTGAGTAACGCAATCTTCCCACCTATTTACTTTACATGCAGCTGTGCTAAACCCATTGATGCTACTTTCAATACAAACCTCTTGCCTGAATTCTGCACAAGGTTCTATAGTAATCTCTCCATTATAACAAGCCAACCTAAAATATCTGCTTCCAGGAAGATTCTCTTTATTTGAATCAATTTCTTTTTCTTTTCCAGCTATAATCTTGCTTGTTCCTCCAGTTGAATCACACCATGTTTCTCCATGTTGAGGATATCTATTATTCATATCAAAGAATTTTTCTGCCAATGCTCCTTGTTTGCAATCTAAATCTCTGCAAATATAATTCCCATAATCTGGTTCAGTTTCATCTTTTTCTCTGTCATATGCTTTGCAAGTGCTTCCCAAGTAATAATCACAATTTCCACAATCTGCACTATTAGCATTATTCTCTCCATAATCACAACTTTCTATAGGATCCTTCATATATGACCAGTATTCAGCATTATTTAATTTACTTGAATCATATATATTTGCTATATTTCCACAAGTGTCTGTAAAATACACCGCATCTTTTCCTTCAACACAAATTGTTTCTCCTGGATATCCGCAGTTTGTTGCAAGTGTAGGATTTGAGCATAAATTTCCTTCATAAAATTCCACTTCTCCTTCTCGATTAAAACACTCTTTTTGAGTTTCTATTCTGCATGTTCTTTCAAATTCTTGTTCAAAAACACAAGCGCCCTTTACACTTGACCGAGCACTGGCAATGCATAGCATTTCAGTTGAAATGTCTATTCTAAAACTTATATTTAATCCATATAAAGAAGACATTCTTTTACATCTTGTCTGAGTCACAAAAGAAGCTTGTTCACCAATTAAGCAACAGCCTAATTCACACTGAGGAATATCACAATCTGCAGAGTCTGTCCAAGTTCCTCCATCTTCATTACATTCTTTTTTTGCAGTGTTTCTTGAGCAAGTTCCTTCTGCTGGATTATAACAGCATCCTTTTTTACAATAAGATGTAGCTTCACATGAAGCAGGCTGTGCATCAAACTCTGGGTCACAATTTTCCTGCTCCTCATTCTGGCACCACATCCCCCCTGTTCCTTCAGCATTAATTTTTGTTTTTTCACAGCAATAAGACACTTGCGCATAAACCAGATTAATTAAAAAAATTCCAATTACAAAAAAAATGCAAAATTGAATTATCTTTTTCTTATTCATTGTTTAAATATCCAGCTGGCCAAGCAATGCTTCGTGATGCAAATTGAAATTTATTGTTATTGTTTCTATCAGTTATAATATATATTTTGGTTCCTTCATCTTGTGTGATTTTTTCTACTTTTAAATCCCTGTAATAATTCATGTACATTGTTACATCCATGTTTCCTATTGTGGATTCATAGTTAAGTATGCTTTTAGCAACCCCTATTAATTCATAAAGATTATTATTCAGCACAACCATAAAACTATCATAAGTTTTACTTGTATCTTTTGTTAAGGTAAGGGTGCTGTCAATTTTAGTTACAATTCTTTTAGGAAGAAGTTCAACACTAATTTCTCCTCTGTTTAAATCAACATCATATCCTTGTTTTTTATACTCTTCTTCTAAATCATCAAAACACTCTTCTATCCTTAAAGAAATAGCTTCTTTTATTTCTTTTTCAATACTCTCTTTTAACATAGATTCTTGGACCACGCAAGTTTGGTAATACTCGTTTGTATAACAGAGATATCTTATTTTATCCCCTTTATATAAATAAAATGATTCAGGTTCTATTTCTCCTCCTTTTAAAGATAATTCATCTACTACATTTTCAATATCTTCTTCTAAGCAATTTTGAATAAATGCATGGGGATTTGTCACTCCTTCATCAAATAAAGGCCTTATTTGAGGTGAAAAAAGAAAAAATAATGCAATCAACCCAACAACTACTATTGCTATTATGATAAAGATAGTAACCTGTCCTCTTTTTTTATTCATTTCATTCATTTGGATTTCCTCTGGAAAGACGAATGAGCTAAAAAAATCTTTAGAGATTTTTTTTGTCTTTTTTACAAAGATATTCTTCTTTATAAATATTATTAGAAATATTTTAATCTTCAGTTTCAACTCTTGGAGCAAGGATAAAATTAAGTTCAATAAAATCTGTTCTAAACTCCATTCTTAGTGGATGATCATTAGAAAATTTTAAAATTGTTTTGTCAATAATTTTGGCGCTTTTAATGAATTTTTGCAGATACTCTAAACTATATCTTGATTTGCAGTTTTCTGCATCTATTCTTGCTTCATCTCCAGAAAACTCTGCCATAGCAGAATTTAATCCTTTTGATTCAACAATAAATTTTCCTTCATTTATTTTAAAACTACAAGCATCTGAAACAACACTGCAATCTTCAATTGCATTAATTAAATCAATGGAATTCATTTCAACTCTAGCAACATACTCTAAATCAGGCATCTTTTTTTCTTCTGCATCAATATCAATAAGCCCCATTGTAAAATTCCTTTTTATTCTGTCTTGAATCTGAACATTTAACATATTATCTCTTTTTTCTAAGATAAGGGAGCTTCCTGCGCCTGCTCTTTTTAAAACCCTTTTTAAATTATCTAAATTAACTCCAAGAATCTCTTGTCCTGCTTCAAATTGAGAAAATGCACTTCGAGGAAGCTTGAATTCAACCATTGCAACATTTGCAGGATCCATAGCAACAAGGCTCATTCCAAAATCATTTACTTTAATCCTCACTTCTAAAACAAGTTCAGAAATAATGTCTATTACCCTTGAAAATACTTGTGGAGTATCTAATTTAATTAGCATATTTATGAAAATGCCTATCCTCTTTTAAGCATTGTTATTATCAAGTATAAGCTATTTTTTTAAAGTTTCCATACTAGGATATAGAATGGTAGAAAAGAGTTTTAGAGAAAAAAGAATAAGAAAGATTCTTCAGTTATACTATTCTAATCCAGAGGTACAAAAAAACTTATTTGAATTTTCCAAATACCGAGAGATTGCTCCTAGTTATATGATGGAACATTTCGGAAAACGTCCTGATACTTTCCAGTATCCTGATGATATTTTTGAAATGGTAAAAAAAGGAACAACTTCTTTTCATTGTTCAGAAGAACTTTGGAAAGACCCTATGGAAATTTCTTTGAATCTTTCTGAAGAACAAGTAAATGAATTAAGAATTGGATGGGATTTACTAATAGATATTGATAGCAAGTATATTGATTATAGCAAGATAATGGCAGAATTGATTATTAATTTACTAAAATTTCATGGGCTTAAGAATATGGGAGTGAAATTTTCTGGAAGCAAAGGATTTCATATTATTGTTCCATGGAAAGCTTTTCCAAAACGAGTTCATGAAAATCTTACTTCAAACATGTTTCCAGAATATCCAAGAATAATAACAAAATATATTATGGAAAAAACAAAAAAACAGCTTATAGATAAAGTTAGTAATCTTACTCGTCCAAGCAAGTATATTAAAGATTACAGAGCACCAAAAGAAGTTATGCCTGATTTAGTTTTAGTGGCTCCAAGACACTTATTTAGAATGCCTTATTCTCTTCATGAAAAAACATCCTTATCGTCTGTAGTTCTAAATCCTAATGAAGTAAAAGATTTTGAATTAAAACACGCAAATCCTTTGAAAGTTAAAGTAAAAAAGTTTATTCCAGATGAAGTAAAAGAAGGAGAAGCCTCAGAATTATTAATGCAGGCACTTGATTGGTATAAGGAACATGATGTTAAAGAAAAAGAACAAACAAGACAAAATTACAAGCCAATTAAAATAACTAATTTTTCTGAGGATTTTTTCCCTCCATGTGTAAAAAATATATTAAAAGGACTTAGAGATGGAAGACAAAGAGCTGTTTTTGTTCTTATAAATCTTTTTAGATCAATTGGAATGGAAAAAGATGAAGTTGAAAAAAGACTTTATGACTGGAATGATAAGAATAAACCTCCTTTAAAAAAAGGAATAATAAAATCTCAGTTAATTTCAAGCTATAGAAGAAAAAAACCTTTAATGCCTCCTAATTGTAAGGATTACTATAAAAATATGGGAGTCTGTACTCCAAATGAAACCTGTAAATTAATTAAGAATCCAGTGAATTATATTATTAGAAAAAATATTATTTCAAATAAAAATAAAAAAAACATCAACAAATTTAAAAAGAAGAATTAACTATGAAAAGTATGAAAATAAAGGGGGTTTTACTAACTATTTTTATTCTTTTACTTCTTAGTGTTTCCTTTGTTTTAGCACTGGAATCTAATAGCACAGCTGAAACTGCATCAGAAAAAGTAGCCGAAGCTTATGATTGCCTTAAAAACGAAAAAGTTTTAGGAAAATGTTCTTCTCTTTCCTTAGAAGATCAAATATTTTCGCTTCTTGCAATAGGAGAGTGTCAGGAAGAAGTTCTAGCAGATTCTTTAAGTGAGGAATGTTGGCCCTCAGAAAGATGCACCCTTAAAACAACTGCCCAAGCAATTCTTGCTTTAGATAAAACAAGTGTAGATACAACTGATGCAGAAAACTGGTTAATATCTCAAACTACTACTCCTTCAGACCTTATTTGGTATCTTCAAATTGATAGTGAAGAAGAAACTTCTTGTAAAATTACTTATAGGGGAATGCCTTATAATATAAAGATAGATGAGGACAAAAAAATAAATCGAGATGCAGGATTATGTTTGGATCTTTCTTTAGGCGATTTTTTATTAAAAATTAAACCCGGCTGTTTTGACGAGGATTTTGAAATATCTTGTGATAAAGATTTTCAGACAAGTTTAATATTTAAGATAGAAGATTCTGAAACTTCTTATGTCTCTAGTCAAACTTCTTTTTCTTCTGCAAGTGGAAAGACAACTGAAAAAGTAAAATCTTCTTGTTTTAGAGGAGCTACTAGAAAGTGTGATTATGAAGGAAGTTTATGGGCAGCTCTTATTTTATCTTTAAAGGGATATGATGTAGAAGAGTATATGCCTTATTTAATTACAATGGCAGAGGAAAATCAGAGACACCTTCCAGAATCCTTTTTATACTTTTTAACAGGAAGAGAAGAATATAAATCAGCACTTAAATTAAAACAAAAAGCAAATAAGTATTGGGATGAGGGAGATAAATTTTATGATACTGCTTTAGCTTTATATCCTATAAGCACAGATGAGCCTGAAAAAATAAATACTAAAGAATGGTTGCTTGAAATTCAATTAGATAATGGGTGTTTTCCAACTACAATAAAAAATAATGCATTTATTTTGGCTTCTATCTGGCCTGAACAATCAAGAGAAACACCTCCTTCTATTACTTCTTGTGAAAGTGCAGGTTATTATTGTGTAAGTGTTTGTGAAGGAACTACTTTTTCTGAGTATTACTGTCCTTCTTCTCTGACTGTATGTTGTGACACTCTCCCCTCTCCAACAACTTGTGAAGATCAATTAGGAGTAATTTGCCCTTCAGGACAATCTTGTTCAGGAGGAATCATCACTTCTGCATCAGATTTAAGTGCAGGAGAAATATGTTGTATTGGAGGAATCTGTAAAGTTCCTACTACTCCTACTTCTGATTTAACAGAGTGTAAAAAAAATGGAGGAGTATGTGTATCAGAATGCACTGAGGATGAGGTAGAAGTAGATTATGGTTGTGATTCTTCATCTAAAGTTTGTTGTATTAAGAAAACAGAAAAAGAAACATCTAGTTATTGGTGGATATGGCTTTTAATTATTCTAATTATACTAACTGTCCTTGGAATCATCTTTAGAAAAAAAATTACTCCTTTGTTTGGAAAAAAGCCTCCAAGAAAACCTATGCCCCCTTATTTAAGAAGACCTGGAACCCCAAGGGTTCCAATGATGAGACGTCCTGTTCAAAGAAGAATTGTTGCTCCTTTAAGAAAACCTATGCCTCGTAAACCTGTTAAAAAAACAGATGAGTTAAGCAAAGTTTTGGATAAATTGAAAAAAATTTAACAAGTAAAATGAAAAAAATATTATTTATCACCTTTCTACTCCTTTTATTCTTTAGCACAATTGTTTCTGCAATTGATTTTAATATGAAAAATAGTTTTGATAAAGAAGAGTGTTTAATAGCTAAATTATCTGGAGAGTTTGTGAATCCTCCTCTTGCTCAAAATATAAATTTTTATAGAGGGCATGTTAGAATAGGAATTGATTCTTCTCTTAATAAAATAGGAGACGATTATTACCTTTTTGCACCTTTATCAGGAAAAACACAGGGAAATTATTCTATTGTAATTAAAGATATTTCTTATAAAAAAGCAGGTAAGATAATTGAACAAGAACTCACAAAAAATTTCACTATTACTAACAATACTGTAGACTTTATAATTGATAAAGGTTTTATTGATACTAAGAATGACTTTTACATAGAATTAGAAAATTTATTGAACGAAGATTTAGAGATCACTTTAAATATTACAACTATT
>CAZYKW010000019.1:0-3430 GCA_964648475.1 Candidatus Woesearchaeota archaeon
CTTGAAGTATTAGATAATTTTAATCCAATAAAATAATTAATAGTATATGCTATTATTAATCCTGATACATAAATTGCAAGCAAAGTAAAAGGGGCTATGCTTCCTGTTTTTAATGCTGCAAAAAATAATATTTCTATAGGTGTTGGAAAGAAAAACAAACCTCCTATCGCTGTTGTATAAAATGAACCAAGAGCATTAAAACTTTTAATGTTGGTCGAAATATGATTTATTAATGAATTAAGAATTTGTATTATAAAAAAATCTGAATTTTTAAGATAGAGAATATACCATACTATGATTCCAATTAAAAAAATAATTATCAAAGAAGAGTAAAACACAAACCTCCTTTTTTTATTAAAATTATAGGCAAACATTTTGCCTTTTGTAAAATCGTTCATAGAACTAAATATTAAATTTGATTTAAATAATTATCTCAAAACTTCCCAACTCTTTTTTAATTAATTCAAATACTTTAGGATTAATTACAATATTTTCTTGAGATTTTTGTTGTTCAACAGCTTCTGACAATTCATTCATATCTGATTTTTCTATTTTATTTGTTAATTTTTTTACTTCCTGCCCTCTTATCAAAAATGTCTTGTTATTTGCATTTAATAGTTCAGCAATTCCATCTTTGTATTTTAAAACCATTCTTCCTTTATTCAACATTGCTAAATCACATCTTTGAGTATACTCAATTAGAGCATTAATTAGAATTGTGGAATCTTTTCTAGCATCATCTAGTTTTTTATTATCTATCTTTCCTTTTTTGAAATCTTTTCTTGCTTTAATAATATTATTAAGTATTCTTAGATGCTGTCTTGGAAATTTGCCTTTTTTAACATATTCTTTTTCAAATTTTTCAATTGTTTTTTCAACTGACATTTTTCCTAGAATTCCTTTTAATAACCCAAATACATCTTCATAGATTTTTTCAATTGTTCTTGATTGGTAACTCTTATTGATTTGTTTTCTTAATTCTTTTAATCTTTTAACATAAGCTTCTGAGTCTTTTAGTAATTGGTCTATCTCTTTTCCAGAGATTCCTTTTAATTTTTCATGCTCATAATCTCTAAATAATCCAACAACTCTATCTAGAACTTTAAGATATTTTGCTTCAAGCATTTTTTCTTTTTCAAAGAATAATTTTCTCATTACTTTTGGAGTTTCTTTATGTGTTGGAGGTGCATGCCCATGAAGCATAATAAGTGCTTGAGAAGGATTTAAAACTCCATAAAAAATATCCACCATACAATCCATAAGTTTTCTATCAACCATTTTTTGTGTTCTATCTGCGCTCTTCATAAACATATCAATCGCTTCTGGAGAAGGTTTTAATCTCCCCATTCTTAATAGTGTTTTCCATGGCATAAATGTTCCTTGGTCATAAATTGGAATTCCATCTCTAATAAATGTGAACATAACTGGATGAGCATCTTTTACACTCTCCCAAAAATCAGTCAATAGATAAGTCTGAACATTTAAGGGATTTTTAACCCCTGCAATAGCCATAGCCTCTGAAACATATTTGTAAATCCATGTTCTTAGTCTCTCTCTCAGTTCAACTCTTGGCATTCTTTTAACATCTGTATCATTAATTATAACAAACACATCTATATCTGATGTAGGAGTCATATCTCCTCTTGTAAAACTTCCTCCAATAACATAACTTACAACATACTTCTCAAACTTTCTAACAACTAATGATTTATGGACTGAGGATAACCTTAAAGCTCCTAAAAATCCAGTATCAAAAACTGGAAATGACATAGCAATTGCATTTACTAAATCAAATTTACTATCTAAACAATTTTCCCATATATCTATGGGACTTTTTATTTGAAGCCATATTTTCTGTCCTTTGATTTTATCAATCTCTTTAAGAATGTCTTTTTTCATTTCATCAACAATTCTTTTTGGTTTTTCACCTTTCTTTGCTTTTGTTTTTCCAGTATATTTTTCTTCTGGAATAATTACATATAGATGTAGATGTTTTTCTGTTTCTTTTGGAATTTCTTCTTCATCTATAAAAAGTTTAATTGCTTGAGGAGGAAGAATTCCCATAGCTTGAGTAAAAGGATATTTTTTAATAACCCAATTTTTTAATTTATCAAGTTCCTTTTTCGTCTTGTCAAATTCTTTTTGAAGCTGTTCATTGCTTTCAATTACAGGTTTTTCAGTAGAATATTTTTTTTCTAAATTCATTCCAGGAATATCTTGTGCATCTTTAGAGGTTGTCATTTTCTATAGTGAAAAAATGTCTGTTTTATTTATAAAGGTTATGGATTAGAATTCTTTATCCCTTGGTTTAAAACAAATATCAATAAATTTAAAGGGTTTAAAATTTCTAATTAAGAATTCTGTATGATCTTCAGCACTTCCTAAATAATCTACATCTAGAAATCTAAAAGGGGGTTTAGAGGGGTTTTCTATTGGATAACCTGAAAAAATGCTTCCTTCTTTTATTCTAACTGCTTTTTCTTCTGTAGCAACCTGAAGCACTTCTTCTAAAGGCCTAATTATTAATCTATCTTTAAAACTGGCATCTAAAAGAAGTTCACCTATTGCACTTTCTTCTCTCGGACCAGGAAAGTAAAAGAGTATCGGACATCTTTTTACAAACCTTTGTATGTCTCCTAATTTTGAGTAGTGAGCTTTATACACTAAGGGCCAGTATTTTAAGTAATCTATTCTTTTTCTCCTTTTTTCTTCTGTCATTTTATTTTCCCTCTATTCTTCTCCAATCCCCTAAAAACATAGCCACCCCCGCTGTTGTCACCCCAATTGCCACCAACATTCAACTGAGCGCCATTATCATAGGAGCTAAGCTCGGAAATTCTTTCAACAGGTTCATTCACTGAATTCCATCCACTTACCCAAACACCATTTGAATAGTTTTTCTTTGAAGAAATACTTGCTAATTTTCTTGCTTTTTTTCCAGAAGTATGTTCTAATCCTCTTGCTAATCCTTGCTCACAAAATTCTTCTGAACTCATTACTCCTTGTTTAAAAGAATCATAAGGAATAAATGCCATATTCTTATTAATTAAATAAATTTCATTAACTTTTTTTACTTTATTTAAAAGAGCTTTTAATTTTGATTCATCTGTTTCAGAAGTATTTGTAAAAACTCCTTCTTGTGTTTTAACATGTCTTCCTAATTGAAGCCATTTTGGGTCAAAAATCTTTGGCTTTGCAAAGTTTTTAAAATCATAAGAAGCTAATGCAATAGATTCTTGAGTTGTTGACTCTCTAAAAGACATTTTTTCTCCTGTTATAGGATGAGAATACATTTGATTTATTTTCTTTACATTTGTAGAAAAATCATTAGGACCAAATACTGCAAAAACCCTTTTTCCATTCGCAGATTGAACTACATTTCTAACTGGAAATTCTGGTTCAAGTTTTTCAATTATTGTATATTTTTCTT
>CAZYKW010000019.1:3530-9939 GCA_964648475.1 Candidatus Woesearchaeota archaeon
GGATCAAATAAAGGAGTGAAAAGATTAGATAATAGTTCATTTGAGACTAGGAGATTTTGTTGATTTGCAATTTTTGTTTTTAATTCAGCAAGAAAATCAGTGGGGGCCATGCTTCCTCTATATTTGTTATAATTAAGTAAATCAGTTCTTCCATCATAATCACTTGTTTTTACTATCCATTGATGTTCATATTTTTTATTTTCATGTTCAACTATAAGACTATCATCCACCTCTGTATTACCAAGTACTTTCCTAGTCAGTCTTTCTAATAAAGAAATATTAGATGGATTTTCTTCTTCTCTCAATGCTTTTAGAAATCTTATATAAGCGATTCCGTCAATTCCCATAGCATCTATTTCTATGTTGTAGATTCCGCCTGCATACATACTCCCATTTTGAACAATTCTTATTTCAGGGTTTATATTTCTTAAAGGAGTATGTAAATCTCTTACATGTTTTGTAAGATCAAGACTATTTGGATTATAAACTACTAACTCTTTTGAGGTATCTTCTGTCATTCTAATCCTTTCCTCCATATTTTTTTCCTAATTTATGGTATATATTAGTCGCTTGCGACCAACTCAAACCAGGCATAGAATTCTTAATTTTTGCAATTGCTCTTTTTCTAAGAACATTAGCAATAAAGCCTTCTATATGGGCTACATCTTCTGTTTCATTTACAACTTTTTCAATTAATTTAGGAGTAGGCATGGATAAAATTTTAGAATTCAAAACCATCTGAGGAGATATCCTTTGTTCTAATCTTGTAACAAGTTTTGCTACTTGTTCATCTTCAATTATCTGCCTCATTTCTTGTATTTGAAGTAGTCTTAAACTTGGTTTTTCAGCTTTATATTTTCCAAGAATCTTTCCAACTTTTTCCATTAATTTTGGATCTTCTCTAAAAGTATTGCCCTCCCACATAGAGTTTGTGGTTTGTAAGGCCAAGTCAATATTGTAAGCCTCTTCTAATTCTGGAGTGTATATTACTACTGTTCTCTTATATTTTCCAGAAGTTATTGTCTGCATTAATTTTGAATCATCAGAAAAAATAGATTTTCCTTTTACTCTAACTGCATCTCCATAATCTTTAGCTAATCTTTCTTCAAGAGATTTAAAATCAATTTCAGATAACTCTAAAATAGGTCTATCAGCGTTCTCTCCTATTTTTTTAATATAAGCTGCTTTTACAGTTAGATCAGAAGGCAATCTTTGCCTTTCTACTTCAAAACTTTCCTTAATTTCTCTAAAATATTCTTTTGCTGAAACATCTTTTCCATTAATATGATCATTAATAATAGTCTCTTTATTCTTGTTGCCTTGTAAAAAATCATACATGTTTCTAACTAAATTTCCTAATACTCCATAATCTTTCTCAGAAGGATTTACTCTTACACTCATTGCCATTTTAGGAGTCATTCTAATTTAACCTTCCCTAATAAAACAAGTCTTCTTGCAAAAACAGGATGCATGTCTTTTAATTCTTCTAAGGTATATTTCTTTTCAATAGAAGTGTGGGGAAAATCATTTGATAAATCAACATTAAATCTTTTTTCAAGATTTCTAGCAGCCATTCTTCTTGCTTCTCTTAATTTTTCAAATTTTTCATCATTTCCAAAAGAATATTTATATTTTTCAGCATCATATCCTGCTTTTTTTAATGCTTCTTGATATATTTTATGTGTCTCATTAAGAATCTCATTATACACCTCACTTCTCGGCATTTCTAATAATCTAGTATACTCTTCTTCAGTCATTTTTCTATTTTCTATTTTCCCTGTTAAACCCCTAATAACAGAATCAGCAAGATACAGAAAATCCATTTGTGTTATTCCCCCTCTTCCCCTTATTTTTCCCTTGCTTTGTCTTACTCCTGCTAATTTTTGATAAACAGGGTCTTGAGTATACCTTGGTCTTTTTGTAACTTTTGGATTTTGTAAATTTTTTGGATGAATCCATCCTCCCCCCTCAATATTCCAAGTATATAACCTGCCTCCAGTCTCTCCAACTCTTTCATCATACTCCTTATTCTTAGACATTCTATCAGCTATTTGTATATTTTTTTTAGTTCTCTCTAAAAATTCTTCAGCTTGTTTCTTTTTTCTTTCTATATATTCTCCAAATTTATTCATTTTAACAATACTCCTTTAGTCTTGACTGCCAATCTCCTCTACGATCTCTTCTAAATCTTTTTACAAAGAAATCTCCTTTCATGATTGATTGTTTGTCTAATTTTAAAACTCCTAAATCCTTTACAATATAAGGCGCCTCTCCATAATTCTTGTTATATGCAATGAAAAAATCTTGATTTGTTTCAACAATCATATAATCTCCAAATTGCTCATTTTTTCTTGTTGCAATAATTCCTCTTGATCTTGACAAAAGTTCAGCAACCATTGCTTTGTAATCTTCTTCATCACCTCCTCTTTTTCCACTGCCATTTCCTTCACCATTTATCATTGGAAGATTTATTTCTCCAGAAGGAAGGATTTCATCACTGATAATCTCTAATTTTGAAGCTATATTCACAGCTTCTCCAACAGAATTAATAATTTCTGATTTAGTGAAACCAGTTCTTCCAATTAATCTATCTTTATCATATAAAGTAATATTTGCATAAGGGACAAATCCTGTCCATAATTTCTCTTTTTGAATCCCTACTACTCCACTAAGAGCTGGCTGTTCTCTTTCATTTAAATTAAAATTAATTCCAGTTCCTCTTGTATTTAATAAAATACAATTATTCCAATCAATTCCTAATTCATAAAGATCAATTTTTCCATATTGGTCTACAGCTTCAATTGCATCAGGAAGATCTCTCTTGATTCTCCTTAATTCAATTTTAGCTCTTTCATTTATTCTAGATCTATAATTTAGTTTTTCTTTTCCCATTTTATTTACCTCCAACTAGTGCTTTGTAGATATCACTTGCAGAAACCCATGCACTTATCATATGATTTGGCTTAGAGCCTTGTTTCATAGTTGATTCATAATAAACTCCTACAGGTCCGAGATTAAAACAAACAGATGGTGTAACATCCTTATCAAATCCTGTTCCAAGACCTAAGTTTATATCTTTAATAATTCCCAAGTCTCCAATATTTTGATAAATAGCTAAGCTTCCTGTATCTTTTGCATCTTTTTTACCAAAATATTTTCCAACTATAACTGTATCTCCAGAATATAAGTCAGGTGAAAGTCTTTCTAATGGATTATTTATTAATTTTAATTCATTTAATCCATTTCCTTTAAATCCATTTACTCCTAAGAATTTTCCAATATTACTTCCACTTAAAGCAATTTTAGCTTTTGTAACTGAATTTCCTTTAGAATCAATTTTAGACCAAAAGTCATAGCCAAATCCTTTTCCTTTTTCTGTAAATTTTCTATGATTTAATGTTAATTGTCTTTTTTCATTATCTGTGTCATATAATCCTCCTACACTAAAGATATATCCTGTTTTATCTCCAAATGACTTTGCGAGCATTGATTGTAAAATAGTATTATCATTTAACACAGCAATTCCTGCTTTTGTTACTAAACTATTATCCTCATATCCTAAGTATAAATCTTCTAATCCTTGATTTAAGGTTCTTTCTAATGTTCCTCCAATAACAAGATTATCTTTTGTCTTAAAATCAAAATCTCCTCCAAAACTATTTTCATCGTTTCCATGTTTAACTGATTTAGAATCTCCAATTAAAGAAACATATCCCTTGAAAACTCCAGGCATATCCACATACTGCCTTGCTGTAGCATTCATTTCTTTACCTTCTGTGTAATCTGCCACAAATGCTTTTTTTCCATTGTCTTTTACTTCTATTCTTGTTTGAGAAGTTTCAAGATCCTCTCCCCATGCATTTTGCTCTATACAAACATCATTTTTTTTAAAATCAGGAGTAGGAAGCGCTGAACATCCAGCTAAAAGTAAAGCTACTCCTCCTGCAACTGCAGTTAGTCCACTCATTCTCTTCTCTGGAGCATAATCATTTGGAGCATAAATTGTTCCTTTTTTTCCAAAAATTCCAAATGGCCCTCTTGGTCTTTTTATCTGAGTATATTTATCATCAATTTCTTTGCTTAAATCCACAATTGGGTCATTACTTGCGATGTATATCCCTTGTTTTGTTTTTTCAATTTTCATTTTATTTGTTCCTTCTAAGTTGTAACTTAACAATAGTAATAGTACACAAAAAAGATATAAACTTAATTATTAAACTATATATATTAGTATAAATCTATATACAAAATAAAAAGGTTTAAATATGAATAATTCTACTGTTTTATATGGATTTTAAAGAAGAAATAGATAAAATCAAGAAAAGAAATAAGAAAGTAGAATTAGATAAAGCTTGGGAAATAAGTATTAGTAGAAAGATAATTATAACAATACTAACATATTTTGTAATAGTAATTTTCTTTTTTTCAGCAGAATTGCCAAATCCATGGATTAATCCTATAGTTCCAGCATTAGCATTTATATTATCTACTTCAAGTCTCCCTCTTTTTAAAAAAATCTGGATAAATTATAGAAGATGAAAAGAAAACTAGTAAAGCAAGGTGTAGCAACTATGATGATTAGCCTGCCTTCTAAGTGGGTCAAAGAACATCATTTAGAAAAAGGAGATGAGATAGAGTTAGAAAGAATTGATAATAATCTGTTAATCTCCAGCAAGACCGTTAATAAAAAGACTGAGACTGAATTAAAATTAGAAAGAACAGATGAATCTGAAATTAGAACATTAATTACTAATGCTTATAGAGCAGGATGTGATAGAGTTAAAGTAGATTTTGGAGATGAAAAGAGATTTAGGCAATTAAATAAAATAATTAAATCAAATTTAATTGGTTTTGATATTATTAAAAAAGAAAAAGATTTTTGTATTGTTGAAAATATTACTGAACCTTCTGAAAATCAATTTGACAATATATTAAAAAAAATGTTCTTAAGTATTTCTGAATTATTAGAGATCACAGAGAAAAGATTAACAGGGAGTAAAGAAGATTATGAAGAGGTAGAAGAAAGAATACAAAAATATGATAATTTTTGCAGACGAGTTATTTCCAAAAATAGAGTTTTGGGTAAAAAATCTGAGTTTTTTTGGACTTTTCTTAGTATGTTGATGCATGGGCAAAGAGAAATCTATTTCTTGAATGAAAAATTAGAACAAAAAACATCCATCTCTGATAAAACTAAGAATCTTTTAGGAGATGTTCAAGAATTATTTTCTTTAATTAGTAATGTTTATTTAAAAAAAGATATTAAATTATTAAGTAAAGTTAGAGAGTTACATAAAGATGCAGTTTATAAAAAAGGACAAACATTATTACAGAGTAAAAAAGGTAAAGAGAATTTAATCCTCTACCATATGATTATTGCTATGAGACAATTCTATCATGCAAATAGCCCTTTATTTGGATTGATCCTTAAATAATTCTTTTCTATACTTTACTGTCTTTTCATGGAAATCTTCTGGAGGAATTGTAGGGGCATACCACGACGCTGTACCTCCCCATGATTCTGACTTAATTGGAATATAATCAAAACATATTATTTTTCCTTCTTTATCTTTTAATACTGCTTGCATTATTTCTTTTCCAATTTTTCTTTCTCCAGGTAAAGAAAAGTAAGTTCCTGCTCCATGTAAATAATTTATTTCTATTTTTGTCCTAGAATCTGATTTATTCTGTCCACATATTGAAGCCTCAAAATTAAACTCTTCACCTTTTCTGACTTCTTTACCATTCAAATTCTCAAAATAAATATGATCTGAACAACCCATTCTTAATTGGTCTAAATTCAAAAGGGTTTTAGGATTTCCAACTATTATTGGGACTCTCTTTTGAAGAATTACTTGTCCGGGTTCCTTAAATCTAATTTTTTCTTTTTCAACTAAACTTGAATCTCTTTCAGGGGCATAACCTTCAAATATTAAAGTATGAATTCCTTCACTCATCTCTTTTGGAATTTCAACTCTTACTGAATTTGTGCCTAAACCATGGCCTGCAAAATCATACTGAGTTGATTGGTCATATACAAAAGGACTAATTGAAGTCTCTTCTGCTCCTTCATAACCTTCAAAATAAGCCTTTATTTTTATACGAGGAGTATGCACTTTTTCTGGTAATGGCCCATCTCTTAAAGTAATATTTCCCCAAATATTATCCCCTTGATTTGCTCTTAAGAATTTTACTTTGTTTGGATAAATATTGTCCCAGTCAGTTTTTCCATTACTTTCAGTTCTTAAACATAATTCTAAATTAACAGCATTATTTCTTATTTCTATTTCTCCACCATCCCATTTTGGTTGAACCAAGTATTTTGAATTCTCTTCTGCTAATTGTTCAAGTCTTTGTTTCTCTTTTTGATTAGCATATGAATTAAACACAGTTCCTGCTCCTGCTAATC
>CAZYKW010000020.1:0-9282 GCA_964648475.1 Candidatus Woesearchaeota archaeon
AAGGTGCAATTATTACTGATCCAGGTGATGCCTGGATTTGTTGTAAAACTTTTGGAAATAAAACAGCAGAGTTTTTAAGTGATGGATAAATATGAACAATATATTCTTGAAAGAGAAGATGCATTATTATATGAAGATAAAGTAGGCTTTTTTACATATAGAATTACTGATGATATTTTTCAGGTAAATGATTTATTTATTCTTCCAGAATTTAGAAAATTAGGATTTGGTAAAAACTATGCTAAATTAATTGAAGAAATGGCTAATTTTTCTGGTTGTAAACTAATTATTTGTTTTAGTTGTAAAGATGCAAATAATTGGAAACAAAGTGATAAATATATTTTATTAAATGATTATAAAAAAATAAAAGAAACGAATACAATGATTTGTTATCAAAAGGAGCTATAAAGTGGGTAGTATTGTAAATAAGGTAACAGGTTCTTTAGGACTTACCGCTGATCCAAGTGCAGGAGCTGCTGAACGACAACAAGCTGATGCTTTACAACAACGAGCGGTTCTTGAGTTAGAAAAACTTGGAATTCCATCTGTTGAAGCTCAAAAAATAGTTTTAGAACAACCAGAATTAGTTCTTTCATCTTTAGAAGAAAGACTTGGACCAAGTGCATTTGAAGATATACAAATAGATCCAAGACTACAAGAGGCAGAATTAGATGCTCTATCGGCTCTACAACAAGCTGGAGAAGAAGGATTTACAGCTGAAGATAGAGCTAGAATTGAAGCTCTTAGAAGTCAAATTGGGGCTGATGAACAAGCTCGACAAGCAAGTATATTACAACAAATGGCTCAAAGAGGGGCATTAGATTCTGGAGCACAATTAGCAGCTCAGCTTGGATCATCTCAAGCTGCAACACAACGTGCATCCCAAGAGGGTTTAGAATTAGCAGCTCAGCAAGCTGCAGCAAGAAGGAACGCATTGGCTCAAGTAGGACAAATGGCAAGTCAAATGGGATCTCGTCAATTTTCACAAGATGCACAAAAGGCACAAGCTAGTGATGCTATTAGACAATTTAATGCTGCCGTTGCCGCTAGAGATACAGCTGCAAAACAACAACAAGCTCAACAAAGAGCAAGTATTGCTAATCAACAAGAAATGTATAATAAAGGTTTGTTACAACAAAATTTTCAAAATCAATTAGCAAAAGCAACGGGAGTTACTGGTGCTCTTGGTAATCAAGCACAACAAGCTATGCAAAGTGCAGCTCAGCAAGCCAGTGCAGCTCAGCAAGAAGCTGCTGGAACTAGAGGTCTTTTAATTGGTGGTGCTCGAGCTGCTATGATGGCTAGAGATGGTGGAATGAAAGGAATGAATTATCAGGCTGGAGGTCAAGGTACTATTATCGAATCTAATCTTGATTCTTATGCTGGAGATGAATTACCTGATAGAATCAATGATGGCGAAATGGTTTTAAATCTTGATCAACAAAATATGTTTAATAATTTGTTAAAAGAATTAGCAGATAGACGTCGAGCAGATGAAAATGTTGACAATGGAAATGCTATAGTAAATGAGGCGCAACAAGAAACACTAATGGATATTGCCAGAGGTGAGGCTCAACCTGAAGATCTTGGAGATCAACAGATCGTTGAAAGAATTCCACAAGAAGCTAGTTTACCTATGGATACTTCAAATCTTGAAGGACTTTTAAATAACTTACAAAATTATCAAGATGGAGGGATTGCCCAACCACTTGATTTAAATAATATTGTTGAAAGTCTTGCAAATTTAGATCAACCCGAAGTAAATATGTCTTTTCCTCAACAAGAAGTAGATTATTCTCAAATGATGAGTGTTGGAGAACCAACGAAAATTCAATCTCCTAAACAAGAAATTCAAGATATCAAAGGAGATATTGAGGCGCAACAAGTTGATAAAACAAATGAAATAGTTGAAAGTCCTAATGCTCCTAAAGTTGAAGAACAAGTTGGAGATGAAGAACTTGAAGATGCAAGACGTAAAGATATGATTATTAATCTTCTTGGAGTTATTGATGATTCTTTAGGACACTATGATGCTGCTAACAAAAATGCCATTCTTCAGCCAATAAAAAGAGATCTTCTTCAAGGTAATTTAGAAGAAAAATTAATGAAAGCTAGGCAATTGGCTTCAGCAAAAAATAAAGAACAAGCATTGATTAAATATAGACAAGAACAATTAGACTTACAAAAACAATCAATGGAACGCACAAAAGAAGAAAAAGATTTAAAAAGAAAAGATCAAGAAGCTAGAGCACAAGAAAGAAAAGGAAAAGAAGCTCGTTTACAAGCTAAAGATGAATTAAATGCCGCTCGAAATCTTCTAAAAGATGATCCTAGATATAAAAAAGCAGTTGAACAAGGAATGGAATTTGAAAGTGTTAATAGACTTTTAGATCAAGTTGGTGAAGGCAATCAAGCTGCACTTGCTGCACTCGGTACAAAACTTGCTAGGGCAATGGGAGAAGTTGGAGTTCTTACAGACACTGATGTTGTTCGCTATGTTGGTGGAACTAGTTGGGGAAGAAAGTTAAAAGATTGGTATGCAAAAGGTGCAAAAGGTGAATTAAGTAAAGACACTTTAAATGACATTAAATCAAACTTAAAACTTTTAAGAGGTAAACTAAAAGATGATACAAGTAGAGTTTATGATAATGCTAGTGGTCGTATGAAAACAGCTTTTCCAAATATGGCTGATGAAAAAATTAGAGGCTTATTGGGACAAACTATTATCTCTGAAGATGAAACAAAAAAACAAGCTAGTTCTGATTCTAGGTTAATAAAAGTTAAAAGAAAAAAAGATGGAATGATTAAAAGTCTTCCAGTTGAACAAGCTGAGAAATATCTAAGTGATCCACGCTTTGAAAGGGTTCAATAATGGCTGATAATTTAGACAAAGATTTCGATCAAGAAAAGGATTTAAGTGATTCATTTGATCAAGAGGTAGATTTAAGTGTTGAATTTGATCAAGTTGAAAGTCCCACTGAGGATGAAAAAACTTCTGCAACAGAAGCATTTTTAGCTGGTGGATTTCAAGATTTAAGTCTTGGTTTGTCTGATGAATTAAAAGGAGCACTTGAGGCAGCAGGTCAAGCAGTTGGTGTAAAAGGCTTAGGTCAAGAATTTGGAAAGCAAGAGTTTCAAGAACCTATTGGATTAGATGTTGATAAACTTGGTGAAGCTTATAAACAAGGACGTGATTTAGAAAGACAACGCATTGAACAAGCTAAAATAGATGAACCAGGAGCTTTTCAAGCGGGAGAAATAGCAGGAATGGTAGGACCGGCAGTTGCAACTGGAGGAGCGGCAGCAGCAAAAGGTCTTCTTACAAAAGGTACTAAAGAAATAGCTAAAAGGTTTTTAAAAAAAGGAACACAAGAAACATTAGAAAAAACTGCAAAAGAACAAGCAAAAGAATTAGCAAAATCTGGGGCACAAATGGGTGGAGCTAGTGCTATTGGTTATTCAGAAAGTGAAGATCCCATTGAATTAGCTAAGGAAGGAACTGTTGGAGCTGGTCTGGGAGCTGCTACAGCATTGGCTGTACCTTCTGGTATTAATTTAAGTAAAAAGGCTTTAAAAAAGGCAGGACAAGGTTTAAAAGAAGGCTCTAAACAAGTTGCATCAGTTCTTTCTGGTTTAAGAAGCGGAACTATTGATGATATAATTAAAAGAGCCGATGATATCAAAGAAGCTGTAGATTATCCAGAAATTCAAGAAATTGTTATGGATAAATCTAGAAAAGTTTTATCAGATATTGAAAAATTTGGTAGAGCTGCTTCCGATATGCTTTCAGATGAAAAAAGTATAGCAAAAGAGGCTATTAAAGATCGTCTTGAAAAACGTATTGCAAAAATTGTCAATACAGCTGATGATCCGGCAATCCCTCACTTACAAAAAATTACACAACTTATTGACGATCAGAATAAATTTGGAGGAGAACTTTTATCTCTTAGAGATATTCAAAAAATTGTTCAGGATACAGGAAAAAGGGCATATAGAGGAATATCCAAGGATTCTCCAGGTGCTGTAAAAAAACAATTAAGAGAAACATATCATGAATTATCTGAAATATTAAAGGAAGCTGCACCAAAGAATTATCGTAAAACAGCTAAAGAAATATCAGATAGATATAATCTTCTTGATAAATTAGATAAAAAACTAGGAATTCAAGTTGATTATGATGAAGTTCTTCAAGGAAGTGAAGATAAACTTATGAGAAAGCTTCAAGAAGTTGGTAAAGAAGATTTATCTGGTAGATCAAAAGTAGATGTTGAAAATTTACTAAATGAACTAGAAGAAATTAGAGGAAAAAAAATAGATGATAAAAGTTTGGCTGACTTACTAAAAGCTCGAAGACTTCAGGGAGAACTTGATAAAGGAGCTGGAGAGTATAGTTATGCCGCACGAACCTTAACTGGTGGACTACTTGGAAGTGCATTACCAGGAGTTGGAAATGTTGTAGGAGTCGCTGCTGGTCTAGCATCAAGACCTTTATCAAGGGCTTTATTAAAAAGAAGTGGTCCTCTTGGTAGAGCCAAGATTTCTGAAAAAGCAAGTCGATTTGTTGATAAGGCTGGAGAAATTGTCTCACCATTTGCTTTAGGTAAAGCAGGAACTCAAAGTGGTAAAGTTGCAGTTGACTCTGTAACAACCTCAAATAAATTTGATGATCCTAAATATATGGAAAATTTAATTCAAGAATTTGAAAACAGTGGTATTCCAGGTGCAAGTGCATATGCAGAACAACTTGAACAATATAAAAATACTGATAATCAACAAGAAAAAACACAAATACAATACAATTTATCTCAACAACCAGCATTTAGACAATTATTGAAAGAGTATGATGATATCAAGCAGAAAAAATAGGGAGGAGTTGAAATGGATGAGATTAGGTATTCTCGATTAGAGAGTAGAGTTGATGAAATTAAAGACGATCTATCTGAGGTTAAGGCGGAACAAAAGATTACCAACCATAATATCGAAGATCTAAAAAGTCATATGATAAGTCATACTGAATCAGTTAAAAATCATGTAGCTGGTGATGATAAAATTATAGCCCAATTGTTGCCTATTATTGATGAGTTTAAGTTTGAAAAGGAAAGAAAAAGAAGAAGACTTGAAAGTTTAAAAGCATGGGGAATAAGACTTGGTATACCTTCAATTCTTGTGGGTATTATTGGAGGGATTGTTAAGATTTGGATTTCTTTTTAATAATTTTTTTAACATCTTTTAAAATGTTTTCAATTCTTTTTTCTTGTTCCTCGTGAATTTCATGTTCTATTTCATGAATAATGGCATTTTCTACATCAAGATGTTTAATTTTATCTAAAAGTAAATTATCATAATCTTCTATATCTAAGTGTATTAATCTATTAGTAATTCTAGATTTATTAAAAATGCAATTATTTCTAGCATTATTTTCGGTATAAAATTGTTTATGATCTTCTTTATCTGGATATAAAAGTTTTTCTTTTCTAGCTTTTTTTAATTCTTCTTCAATTAAATATAGATCATCGGCGTATAATTCTTCATTTTGTTTTTTTGTTAATTTAATTATTTCTTTTAATTCTCGAATTCTTTTTTTATCAGGGTTGTTATCCTTTTTTAAAACTTTTACTACATCCATTAACCATTTTACAGTTTCATCTTCAATAATTGATTTTTTTAATTGATTTAAATTTTTTAATTCTTTATCATGATAAAAATTTGTAACAATTGTTTCTTCATAATATTGATTTAACCACGCTTTTTCTTTTTCAGTCATAGGTCTAATAACTTGATTACCATCTTTATCATAAACCCCATTAATATAATCCGGTTCAATATAATCTTTTCGAGAACTTAAATTTACACCTTTGTCTAAAGCTGGATATTTTGTTCTAGATCTTTTGTTTTCTTTTTTGATATTTTTGGTCATATTTTTTTGCTTTTTCATAAATTTCATCAGATAAATCAAGAGCATCATTGATTAAATAAAATCTTTGATTTCCTGATCTTTTTTGTTCAAAATGTTGTTTAAAGGTTCGAAAAAATTCTTCTTTTCCCCAAAGTCTATTCCATCTTCTGGCATTAGACCATTTCATAAAGTGATAGTATAATACATAATTTGGTACTTTATTATCACCTGGAGATAAACCTGTTTTTCTAATAAACGAAAGAACTTCCCTGTTCTGACGTTTTATAGGAGCAGAAGGATTATCAGATTGCTCATTTTGAGCTTTCTTTTTAAGAGCCTCCTGCTCGATTTCAATTATTTTTTCTAGTTCTTTTAAATCTATCATTAGTATGTAAAACCAAATGCTTTTCTATTCATTTTATTGAGTGCCTTTTTGATATGTAACCTTACCTTACTACCTTTGGCATGAATTTTTATTGGTCCACTTATAGTTGGACAATTAGAAAATTCTACATTATATGTTCCAAAAACTGTTCTAATATTTTTAATGTGAGTTTTTGAAAGAGATTTATCACATTTAACATTAACAACTTCATCTGCGTGATTTAGTCTAACTGCTTCATTTGCTGTTAACCAAAGTTCATTATAAATTGAAGACATATATGATTTATATGAAACACCCACTCTTTTGGCTGTATTAATCGATAGCTCTTTAACTTGTTGACTAATATATTTGAGCCTACTATTAGCTTCTCCAGGAACTTGTCCAGATAAACCCGAAATACTAGCTCTATGAGACATGAAAGCACCATGTGGAACTATATAACGTTTACCTAAGTGTTGTGCAGTTAGATAACCCATACTGGCAGCAAAAACAGTAATAGTGTGAACTTTGTTGGGTAGATTATTTGCAAAATGAATCAACTCTTGTCCAGCTGAAACTGATCCCCCAGGAGTATTTAAAACTAAGTATATATCTTTTTTAGTCTTCAATGCTAGAAATAAAAGTTGTTGTTGAACTTTGGCTACACTTGATGCATTAAATGCTTCATTCATTACAACTGTGTTATTTTTTCTTAAAGTAATACTTTTAGCATGGGCAAAACACATGCTAAATGTAAAAATAATTACTGCTAATAGCTTCATAAAATGAGTCTCCTGTTTGTATTATTTTTTGACTTTACTTGTTTTTTGTGTATTTGTCAAGTTTTTTTGTCTATTTTTTAGACGTATTTGATTTTCTTTGTCAGTTTTCTTTTTATGACATGATTTGCATAAAACTTGAAATCCTTCTTCTTTACAAAACATATTTTC
This sequence comes from Candidatus Woesearchaeota archaeon, assembly GCA_964648475.1. Classification (GTDB taxonomy): domain Archaea; phylum Nanobdellota; class Nanobdellia; order Pacearchaeales; family GW2011-AR1; genus WJLC01. The sequence continues at coordinate 7,211 of CAZYKW010000020.1, forward strand.
TATATACTCATGCCAATCCCAAGTTTTCTTTTGAAAACCTTCAAGTGGAATAATTGGATCTATGTGATCAATATTACTCTTATCTTTGATTATCCCATTTTTAGGAATTTTCTTTTTTAAAGAAATTAACTCCTTATGTTTTTCTAAGTCTTTGCTACCTTCATAAATCCAAATTCCACAATGCTGACATTCAAAAGTGGCTGGGGCTACCTTTTGTTGTTTTTTGGCATTATTTCGAGCAGGATAACTATAAGATAGTTTTCGAAGAGAATTAATGATGGTTCCTTTAAATTTTTTATCCATATCTTTCTCTTATAGTACATAAAAAGCAATAGATATTCCAAACAATAAGAAAGTCTCAATGGCTAATAGTCCAATTAAGTATCTAGTATAATTTTTTTTAGGCTCAAAATATAGTTTTTTCATATTCTCAGGTTTTACCCATTTTGCATATCTATTTAAGATAATACCAATATCTCGATCAGCTTTCCCAATATCTCTTAAATCAGCCACGGAATAACTATCGTCATTTGGATCTCGATCAATAACCTGACAAATAGCTCCATCTTTAAATGTTGGAGTGTTTTTATACACTAAAACAACATCTTCAACATTAAATTTATTTTTTTTCATGTAAATCACCTTCTTTTATTTCTGTTATTTTTACTTTAACAATACCACACTCATTAGTGCATTTTCTATGTTTCTTCACATCATTAATGTTTTTATATACATAGATACCTCCAGAAGCTGATTCTAATTCATGAAGAAAATCAACTCGACACATGTATCCAAATCTACTTTCTATTTGTTGGTCTGTCATCAAAGTTCTCTTTTTGTTGCTCATATTCTACTAACATAGCTGCATTCATTAGTATGTGATAAGTATGAGGTAATTTACTCTCAGGATCAAATGTTTCTCCAGACCAAAATGCCATTAAATGGCGCATTAAACTAGCATAAGGGACTGAATAATTTGCTCCTTTTTCCCAATTTCTTTCAGAATATTTGTTGGCTCCATATTGAAGAACAGAAGCCAAGGCTTTTAATGCAGAAGGTGGAACTAGATGCATGGGCAGTTTACCTTCATTTAATCTTAGACTTCCTGTTTTTGATATATGCGGTTTAGTACTCACTATTCACCTCGCTTTACTAATCTATCAGCAAGACCAAAATCTATAGCCTCTTGTCCATGAAATATCATATCATTTTCCATTTTTCGTTTTAGATCCTGTTTTCGATAATTTGGATGTTTTTCTTTAATTTTATTTAGATAAATTCCATAACAAATTTCATCATGTTTTTTTGTATAAGATTGCCATAAATCGATATTTTTTACATTATCACTACCATAATGAGTAAGACCATTATGAATCATAATTCTGCTATTTTCTGAGATCACTCGATCATCAGCTGCTTGAAGTATAATGCTAGCAATTGAATCAGCGGCACCATAGACATAACAACGTACATAATTTTTACAAGCTTTTATAGCGTCATAAATTGCTAAACCATCAATAACAGAACCACCAGGACTATTAAGAAAAATATTAATCATACCATCTTTAGATTCTGGAGATAAATTTGTCAGTTCGGCATGTTCTGAATCTTCAACTCTATAATTATCTAATATATGTATTTTTTTTATTGTATTAATAGCCGATTGTGATGTTATTTCAGCATCACCGTCTTCAGAATCTTCTTCTGGTTCTATAAATATAGTTCTTGTTGTTAAATATAATCCATGTTGTAAAAACTTATCAATATCATCAAAAATTTTATCATTTTTATCTGACATTTATAAGACTCCTTAATTTTAAAGAATATTATCTTCTAGTTCCAGCTTTTAAGTTTTTTCTTTTATCTTTTGATAGTAAGTTAATTTTTGATCTTAATTCAGATCCACAATTTGTGCACGTATATTTTTGAAATTTACCAGAGTTTGTATAAGCAAATCCATTTTCTTTAAATTTTTTATTTCCACATGTACAAATTGTTTCAACAGAATTAGAATAAACATTAAAATTAATACTATTATCCCAAGGTATTAATTTATAATATAATTCTTCTAT
>CAZYKW010000021.1:0-4747 GCA_964648475.1 Candidatus Woesearchaeota archaeon
ATTCTAATCCTATTTTAGATGCAAGTCTGCCTGATGGAAGCAGAGTTAATGCAACATATACAAAAGATATTACAAGCAAAGGGCCTAGTTTTACAATAAGAAAATTTACTAAAACTCCTTGGACTCCTCCTCAGTTACTTGAATTCAGAACACTCAGTCCAGAAATGCTGGCTTATTTATGGCTTTTAATTCAGTATGGAATGAATATTCTAATAGCAGGAGGGACTGCTTCAGGTAAAACAACCCTTTTGAATGCAGTTGCTTTTTTTATAGCTCCTGAAGAAAGAGTAGTAAGTATAGAAGATACAAGAGAGTTAAATCTTCCAAGAGAAAACTGGCTTCCTAGTGTAGTTAGAACTGCAACAGGAATAGGAGGGGCTGGAGAGATTGACTTGTTTACTCTTTTAAGGGCATCTTTTAGACAGAATCCAGATTATGTTGTGGTAGGAGAAGTTAGAGGTAAAGAAGCTTATGTATTATTCCAGGGAATGGCTTCAGGACATCCTTCTTTAGGAACTATTCATGCAGATTCAGTAGATACAGTAATAAAAAGATTAGAAAGCCCTCCAATTGAATTATCTCCTACGCTTCTAAATCTTCTGGATGTTGTGTGTGTTATGAGTCACGCAAGCGTTAAAGGAGAGGAAACAAGAAAATTAAGAGAGATAGTAGAGATAATTGATGTTGATAACAAAGGGATTGCTTTGACAAATAAGCCATTTATATGGAATGCCTTGGAAGATGGATTTTATTATAAAGAAAATAATAAAATCTTTGAAAAGATTTCTATTAGAAACGGAATAAGATTAGAAGAATTGGAGAGAGAATTCAAAAGAAGAACTGAATTATTAAGAAAACTTCAAAATAAAAAAATTTTCAAATTTAGGGAAGTTCAGAATCTAATTAATGAGTATTATAAGAATCCTCAACTAGTTCTTAACAAATTTGGAATTCAATAAACTTTAATAAGAGATTTTTCTTATTTTTATAAGGTGAATTAAATGAAAAAAGAGGAGATTTCATTTCTAATGCAATCAATCAAGGCGTTGGAAGAAGCTGAGCTAAAATTAAAAAGAACTTACGAAAGAAGAGATTCTGAAGCATTCAATAAAGTAAAGAGTTTTATGTTGAAAATCCAAAAACAACTTGATAGTATAATAAAATGATTCCAACAGCAGATAATTTTGTTGCATTAAAGAAAAATATAAGCAAAGAGAAAAGGATACTTTCAGAAATAGTTTCTATAAATAAAGAATTAGAAAAATCAAGTGCTTTAGAAAAAAATATGATTAATGCTCAGATTAGTTCACTAAAAAGTTCTCTTAAAAAAGTAAATAAAGAAGTAAAAGAGATTTTAGAAAAAATAAATTTAACAAAAAAATTAAATGGGCAAGAAAAGGTTCATGTAGCAAAAAAAGAAAAAAGTTCATTTCTTTTAACAAAAAGCCAAATTAAAGAAAAGAAGGAGTATGAAAAAGAGATAATAAAAGACTTAGAAAAACAAACCCTAAAAAGATTAAGGAAAAAAGGGAAAAAAATTAAAAAGAAGAGAGAGAGAAAGGCAAGTTATTATACAAGATTATCAAACAAATTTTTTAGAAACACTTCCACTTCACTTTTAAAAAAAGGTTATTTTAAGAATCTTAAGCGAAATCTCATAAAAGCAAATATGCAATATCTTGCTAAGAGTTATTTATCTGTAGTTTTTTTCACTACTTTTTTATCAATGATAGGTTCTTTTTTTCTTTTTATCTTTCTTTTATTTTTTAATTTTGGAGTAACATTTCCTTTTATAACTCCTGTCAGCGCAAGCATATTTTCAAGATTAGGAAGTATTTTCTGGATTTTGATTGTATTTCCTTTGGGAGTATTTATTTTTGCGTATATGTATCCCTCTCTAGAAAAGAAATCAATTGAAACGAGAATTAATCAAGAACTGCCTTTTGCAACAATACATATGTCTTCTATCTCTGAGTCTTTAGTTGAGCCAAGCAATATATTTAGAATAATAATATCCACCAAGGAGTATCCTACCCTTGAGAAAGAGTTTATTAAATTACTAAATGAAGTAAATGTTTTTGGATATGATTTAGTCAGTGCTTTAAGAAATAGTGCTTTTAATAGTCCAAGCAGAAGACTTGCAGAATTATTTGATGGACTGGCTACTACAATAACTTCTGGAGGGGATTTGTCAGACTTTTTTGAAAAAAGAGCCCAGACACTTCTTTTTGATTATAAATTAGAAAAAGAGAAAAAGACAAAGAGTGCTGAAACTTTTATGGATATTTATATTAGTGTAGTTATTGCTGCTCCAATGATACTTATGCTTTTGTTAATTATGATGAGAGTAAGTGGATTAGGGCTTGCTCTTAGCACATCAATGATATCCTTAATAATGGTTTTAGGGGTATCCACAATAAATGTAATCTTTTTAGTATTTTTGCATTTAAGGCAGGGCAAGGAATAAAAAGATATATAAACTTATATAAATAATAATATAATATTATACAAATGGGAAAAGTAATTCATTATCCTAATTTAAAAACAATGTTAATGGTAGAGAAAGTTCTGAAAAAATCAGAGGGTATTATTACTCGTGAAGAGATTAAAAGAAAATTGCCTAACAAAATAATGCACCAAACATTAAATATTATTCTTAACTATATGGAAAATAGAGGATTGATAATAGACAGCCATAAAGGAATTTTATGGATTTATAATCCAAGTCCAAAATTAAAAAGAGCAATTAAAAAAGGAAGGGAACTTTAATGTTTGAAAATAGAGATGTAAAAGTAATTTTAGCTGAAGAAGCTGATGAAGTTTTTCAGGAATTAAATAAAATAGTCGGTGAAGAAAAAAAGAAAAAGATTGAAAGTTCTTTTCATCAAACTCTGTTGAGATCGATTAATAGAGTTATTGATTTACTTAAAAAAAATCCTTTTGCAGGAAATCAGATTCATAGAAAACAGATGCCTAGAAAATATTCAAATAAATATGATGCAGATAATGTATGGAGAATTGAATTAGCAAATTATTGGAGATTAATTTATACAATTACTGGGAATAGATTAGAAATTATTAATTTTGTAATGGATATCTTTGATCATAAAAAATATAATAAAATCTTTGGATACAAATAATGGAATTTAAAAAATCACACTGGATTGGAGTAGTTCTTGGTTTAATTATAGTGGGTTTTTCATTTATATTTTATGGGGGAGGGGTTTTCTTTTTTCTAATAGGAGTGGGGGTTTTAATTGGAGCAGCTCCTTTTGTGTTTAATACTATAAGAGAGACATCAATTGCAACTGAAAAAGAAGAGATGTTTTTGGAATTTGCAAGAAACTTAGTTGAGAGTGTAAAAACAGGGACACCAATTAGCAAGAGTATTTTAAATGTTAGAAAAAGGCCTTATGGAGCTTTAAGTGAGAATGTAGAAAAATTAGCAAATCAAATATCTCTTGGAATTCCTTTAAATAAGGCTTTGGATACTTTTTCAAAAGATGTTAAAAGCTCGACAATATCAAGAGCACTTACACTTATTGGACAAGCAGAAAGGGCTGGAGGAGATATTGGAGTAATACTTGAATCTGTAGCTAATGCTGTGAATACTTCAGAGAAATTAAGAAAAGAAAGAAAAGCAGCGATTTCCACTTTGGTTGTTCAAGGCTATATAATCTTTGTTGTATTTATTGTAATTATAATTATTATGCAATTTCAAATAATTCCTATGATTTCAGGAATTTCTTTTGGAGGGGTTTTGGGAGGAAGCGGGGGAGAGGAAATAAGCCAGGCAGAAATTTCAAATGCATTTATGTATCTTCTTTTGATTCAAGGGCTTTTTAGTGGATTAACAATTGGAAAATTATCTCAAAATAGTATTAAAGCAGGAATAAAACATTCATTTGCTTTGATGATAATGGCATTTTTATCATCTGCAATAGCAAATTTATTTTTTGCAACATAAAAACTCAAATGAAAAACAAACGCGGAACACATGTAGGAGTGATAATATCTTTTTTGATATTCATAACTTTCATAGTTTTTTTATTTTCAATAACACAGCCAGTTACAAAAGTTAAGAGAGATAAATTAGATTTATTAGAATATCTTAAAGTAGAGTTATTAAATAAATTCTCAGATGATTTAACTAAAGTAGTTGTGAGTTTTACAGAAGGGAGACTTGCTACATGTGTTAAATTTAAATTATTTGATGAAGAATTGCAGGGACTAGAAGCTGTTGTTAAAAGAGTGGATGCTAATGAAATAGAAACTTCAATAAAATCAAGTGTAGATGATAAGAAAAATACCATAATTCACACAGGAGAAACAACAAGTAAAAAGCTAAACTTTTATTATTCACTCTGGTTTATTTCTGAAGCTCAAGCTCCTTGTTCAACTCCTGAAGAAAGAGAGTATAAAATTGAATTATACCGAACAACAAAAAATATTTTTGAGAATAAAATAATTAATATAGGTAACGAGATTAAAAGCTCTTCTGAATATTATGAAGAATTAAAAGATGAACTTGGTATTGGATTAGATGATAATTTTGGATTTAATCTTACAGATTGCAATAAAAATTCTATTGCAGGAACAATAGAGCCAGACATTAGTATAGATATTTATTCAGAAGAAATTCCCATCCAATACATAGACAGCGAAGCAAATATAAAACCAGGTTTCCTAACTATAAGAGTATGGTAGCGAGGACACCTACGGTTTCCTTCGCTTAACCTTCCCTAAA
>CAZYKW010000021.1:4847-9218 GCA_964648475.1 Candidatus Woesearchaeota archaeon
AAAATAAAAAAGATGATAAAAAATCGTAGAGCATGGATTAAGATTGTTGAAGCATTTATTGCTGTATTACTAATAGCAGGAGCATTATTATTTGTAATAAACCAAGGGTATATAGGAAAAAGAGATATTTCTGCACAAGTTTATGATGCTCAATTATCTGTATTAAGAGAAATAGAATTGAACAGCAGTTTAAGATTACAAATATTGGGCGTAACTCTTGATCCAAACGGACATGGAGATTCTCCAACACAAGTTCAGGATAAAATAGATCTCAGAATGCCTGAATATTTAGACTGTGTAAGCAGAGTATGTAATTTATCATCAGCGTGTCCTTTTCCTTCTACACAAGAGTATCCTGTTGAAAAAGATATTTATACTCAGGCAGTTCCAATAGCAGCTGAAGGAACATTATATGGACCAAGACAATTAAAGATGTTTTGCTGGACTGCTGGGTAAAAAAGAATTAATTATTTTTTAAAAATATTTTTAATAGAATAAAAAAGTACAGTAACCAATGTACTTATAATTTACACCTGGCTCTGCTTTTCCTTGAGGGATGAAATCATACCATCCTTCATTTAATGCAGAAACATCTATTATTCCGGTTGCTCTTTTTCGCATATTATAATAGGGGTGAACAACAGTAAGTGATGAAGAACATTTAGTTCCAAGACAATACTTATAATCTCTAGGAGTGCTGGGATTAATTTGGGGCCCGTCAAACCAAGCAGTACAAACCACTTTCAAAGTATTTGCTCCTTTTGGTTTATAAATTTGATAAGGATTTCTTTTAGTGTCTGGAGGATCTATGTTGAGAGGATTAGTATCTGGGTCTGCTGTTTGTAAATTCAATGTAATCCAAGAATTTTGGGGAATAGAATCAATGTTACTATTTGTAAAAGCATAATAAATCTCTTCTGTATCAAATTGAGAAAAAGAATAATAATTTGGACAACCGGTTCCATCAGAATGGCAAACTCCTTCAATTTCACCAGCAGTATGACCTGGATTTGGTGCAATAGCATAACCAACTCCAATAATTGCAACTACCAAGATAATTGCTATAAAAGTGTATAATAATCTATTTGAAATTTTGATGTTCACCATTTTTTTTCTAAAACATTTAATAGAAGAGAGTTTAAATAGTTTTAGGGATAAAAATTAATATTTATTTAATCAATAATTACAAGCCAACATTCAGCATTATACCCATAAGTTTCTAAAGCCCAGTCATTACTAGAATCGTAACGAGTAGAAGTTTGTCCTACATTTTCTCCATCATGGAAAGTGCAATAGCCAGCTTTATTATTATTACTATCATAAGAGGTTAAAACCGATTCGAAATTATTATTTCCATTAATCCCCACTGACATTGATTTCATTGTATCTGAATTTAGATACGCCCCCCCTTTTGTATAATTTGTATAAGAAAGTGAACGCCAGTTATTTCCTTGAACAGCAAGCAATCCTGCAGTCATAGAAGAAGCCCATCCAGATCCCGAATCTGTCCCAGCAAGAGATTGAATGCCATAACCATTATCAAAAAAAATTCTTATTTCACATCCATCATCTGCTCTTGTAGGGTTAGTTCCTTGTGTTCCAATACTACATAACTCAGAAATTATACTATTGGGAATATTATCAGTAGCTAACCAGTTTGCAGAAGTAGTTTGAATTCTAAAAACATATCTCTTTGAAGAAAGAGGAAAAGTATCACTAAAAGTTGAAGAGCCGGAAACTTCTCTCCCAACCCATTCCTCTGGAGAGGAAGATGAGGATAACTCTTCTATGCTCTTTCCATCTAATTTATCTGCATTTAATCCTGGCCAAACAGCACCACTTGCAGGCAATTCAACCTCTTGATAACTATGCCCCATAACAGGAGGGTTTGCTGTTCCATAAGCATAACCAACACCAATAATTGCAACTACCAAGATAATTGCTATAAAAGTGTATAATAATCTATTTGAAATTTTTATATTCACCATTTTTTCTAAGACATTTAATAGAAAATGATTTAAATACTTTTCTGTATCAAAGAATATGAAATTCAAATTTTTAGAACATACTGCTGATATTAAATTCCAAGCTTTTGGGGGTTCTTTGGAGGAGGTTTTTGAAAATTCTGCTCTTGCTGTGAAAAAAATTATGTTTGATGGAAAAGTTAAAGAAAAAATAAAAAAAGAAATAAAAATAAAAGGAAGAGATAATGAGAGATTAATGTATGAATTTTTAGAAGAGTTATTAATTCTTTTAGATTCAGAAGATTTTATTTTATCAGATATAAAAAAAATTGAAATCAAGAATAATGTTCTCGAAGCAGAAATAATAGGAGATAAAGCTTCAGATTATGATTTTAATAATGATGTAAAAGCAGTAACTTATAATGATATGTTTATTAAGAAACAAAATAATGAATGGGTTAGTCAAGTAGTCTTAGACGTTTAAGATAATGGAAATAAAAAAAATCAAAGAAAATATTTATGAAATTCCTAAAGAAGGAAAAATGAATGTTCCTATTAGAATTTATGCAAGTGAGAAACTTCTTAAATCAATAAAATTAGATGAAACTATTAAACAAGCTGTGAATGTTTCAAGTCTGCCGGGATTAGTAGATAATATTATTTTATGTCCTGATGCACATATGGGATATGGAATGCCTATTGGGGGGGTTGCTGCATTTGATTTAAAAAAAGGGATTGTTGCCCCTGGAATGGTAGGATTTGATATTAATTGTGGAGTTAGAGTTTTAGCAACAAATATTTCTAAAAAAGAATTTATGAAAAAAAGAAAAGAGATTCTGCATGACTTAAAAAGAACAATTCCTTCTGGAGTTGGAAGAGGAGGAGAAAGACACTCTCCAGAAGAAATTAAAGAAGTATTGTTAAAAGGAAGTGAATGGGCATTAGAAAAAGGATTTGCCATTAAAGATGACTTAGAAAGAACAGAAGAAAATGGAAGGATGCAGGAAGCAGAACCAAGATATGTCTCTCAAAAAGCAATTTCAAGAGGATTGCCTCAATTAGGAACATTGGGGGCAGGAAATCATTTTATTGATATTCAGGTTATAGAAGAAGTATTTGATTCTGAAATTGCAAAGGTTTTTGGATTAAAAAAAGGAAATATCTGCATTATGATTCACTGCGGAAGCAGAGGATTAGGACATCAAGTTGCTTCTGATTATTTAAAATCAATAGAAGACAAGTATGGCTCTAAAAATTTACCAGATAGAGAATTAGTATATGCTCCAATAGAATCTGAATTAGGAAAAAGATATTTTTCAGCTATGAAATGCGCTGTTAATTTTGCTTTTTGCAACAGGCAGATAATAATGCATAAAGTCAGGGAATTATTAAAAAGATACTATCCTAAATTAAAAAGCAATTTAGTTTATGATATTGCGCACAATATCTGCAAAATTGAAAAATTTGGAGGAAAAGAATTATTAGTCGTCAGAAAAGGCGCAACAAGAAGTCTTGGAAAAGGAAGAAAAGAAATTCCAAAGATTTATAGAGAAGTTGGACAGCCAGTTTTAATTCCAGGAAGCATGTCAACTCCATCGTTTATTTTAACTGGAACAAAAGAAGCCGAAGAAAAATCTTTTGGAAGCTCTGCTCATGGAGCTGGAAGAGCTCATTCAAGAACATGGGCTCATAAAGAATTAAATATGAATCAATTAAAAGAAATACTTAAAGAAAAAGATATTATTCTTGAAGGAAGTTCAAAAGCAACAATTGAAGAGTCTGAACTTTCATATAAAGATGTTGAAGAAGTTATTGAAGTAACTGAAAAAACAGGATTAGCTAAAAAAATTGCTAAATTAATTCCTTTAGCAGTTATGATTGGATAGGAAAAGTTTAAATAAGTGAGCTCACTTATTTCTCTATGACTAACATTACTCTTTCAATTGATGACAAAATATATAGTCAAATGAAAAAATTTTCTGAAATAAAGTGGAGTGAATTTGTAAGAAAAATGATAGAGCATAGAATAAAAGAATTAGAGATGATTGAAAAAAATCCAAATGAAGGATTTCTCACGATGTTAGCTTCTGAAAAGACTCTCAAAAAAGATTGGAACAATAAATTAGATGAGAGGTGGAATGATGTATGAACAAAAGGATATAATATTAATTCCTTTTCCTTATTCTGATTTAACAGGATTTCAACAAAGACCTGCGCTAATTATTTCTAATAAAAAAATTAATCTAACTGAAGATAGAATTTGCTGTTTAATCACCACTAACTCGCATAAGGATGATTTAAAGATTAAAAAAGATTGTTTTAAAGAAGGCAAACTTCCTTTCAAAAGTTTTGTTAAACCTCATAGAATATTTTCAATTAGTAAAAAAATAATAAAAAGAAAACTTTG
>CAZYKW010000022.1:0-9015 GCA_964648475.1 Candidatus Woesearchaeota archaeon
CGGCAGGAAAAGAAAACAAATAGTGATGCCCTTATTAGCAGAGAGCGAAAAGGGCTCAGGGCAAACTGAATCTGCTTTTGAAAGGAAGTTAGAGATGTGGTGAAGGTAAATGCCTAAGTTCTCGAGTCAAACTTATCTGGAAAGATAGGCCTTAGAGGGTGATAGCCCCTTAGACAAAGAGGATATGGTGTTCTTCAAAAGAGTAGGGCCTCCTGGATTGGGGGTCTGAATATGGCAGGATTAACTGCCAACCCTAAATAAAACCAAAGTCCGATAGTGCACTAGTACCGCGAGGGAAAGCTGAAAAGTACTCATAATAGAGAGTTAAAAGACTTGAAATCTATCAGTTACAGTTGGTTACTGCTCTGTTCACTTTAGTGTGAAAGGGTTGTAACGTACGTTTTGAAGAACGGGCCAGGGAGTTATTCTATATGGCGAGGCTAACCTTTTTTTAAAGGGTAACCAAAGCGAAAGCAAGTCTGAAAGGGCGTTAGTCATATGGATTAGACCTGAAGCCGGATGATCTATCCATGGACAAGGTGAAGTCTTTCGAAAGGAAGATGGAGGCCTGAACTGTTGCTATGTACATGTGCTTAGATGATCTGTGGATAGGGGTGAAAAGCTTATCTAATTCGGCTATGGCTGGTTCCTGCTGAAATATGCCTTCGTATAGTCTTATTCCAGTTTATTGACGGTGTAAAGTACGGATCGATTTTGCAGGTGCTAATGCATACGGAAATCATTCCAACTCAGAAACTGTTAATTGCTTAGAATAGGAAACAGGGTCAGTATGTAAGATACTGTTCCGAGACCGGAACAACGGAGACCAGAGTTAAGGTCCCAAAATCTATATTAAGTGTATCGAAAGGTGTCTTGAACCTGAGACACTAGGGATGTAAGCCCAGAAGCAGCTATCTTTTAAAGAAAGCGTAACAGCTCACCTATCGAGGTTCAGGGCCCTGAAAATGGACGGGGCTAAATATAGTACCGATACTTTGGAGGCGCTCAGATGAGCGTTCTGGTAAGCAGGCGTGCTTTCTGCGCAGAAGCATTTGCGAGAGCAAGTGTGGAGCGGACAGCAACGAGAATCCTGGTGGTAGTAGGATGTGACTCTCCTGAGAATGGAGAGTGTCGAAAGAGCAAGGTTTCCTTGGCAATATATGTTAGCCAAGGGTTAGTCAGCTCCTAAGTTATACCTTAACTGAGTATGACGATGGATATCAGGTTAATATTCCTGGACTGATTAAATCTTACATAGTATTAATTTTGTTTTCGGATAGGAGAGCACTCTAAGGAGTGTTTTAGTAAAGAAATCTATCGAGGGTAATCCATAGACATAGATGAATTTATTAGACAAAATCTCTGACTCCAAGAGCCAGTGAAAAGGTTATACTCTTGATTTAATTAGCTGTACCCATAATCAGCACTGATGCTCAAGCTTAGTAGGCTAAGACATGAAGGGTAAAACCAATTGAGGGAATTCGGCAAGTTAGTCCTGTAGCTTAGGCTGAAGGGATGTCTATCTTTGTGTGTTTCGAAAGTCGCATGCATTGGTAGATCACAGTAACGAGGACGGCCCGACTGTTTACCAAAAACGTAGCCAAGTGCTAACCCGAAAGGACTTGTATACTTGGTGAGACCTGCCCAGTGGTGGTGTCTAAAACTTCTTTTCAAGGGAGCTAAGGTCCATCAAACGGCGGGGGTAACTATGACCCTCTTAAGGTAGATATTACTGCCTTAGTAAAATCTGGCTAAATGCTGGAAAATCTGAGTATTCCACTCTACAACGACGACAAATTTATTTATAGTCGGTTCGCGTAAAAAAGAGATGGATGCAGACAATCAGCAGGAAAGACTAGATGCTTCATGGATAGTTGGTTTCACAGATGGAGAAGGATGTTTTCATATCTCTATCAATAAATTACCTGGGATGAGTTTAGGATGACAAGTTCTACCTGAATTTAGAATTGTTCAGCATGAAAAAGACGAATCTGTTTTACACAAACTAAAAGATCATTTTGGTTTTGGTAATGTTAGAATTAATAATACAGATGAAAATGCTACAAGAAAAGGATTCAGAGTTAGAGGATTAAAAAATCTTAATGAAATTGTTAAATTTTTTGGAGATAATCCATTAAGGACTTCAAAGAAAAATAATTTTGAGATTTTTAAAAAAGTTATTCAGATGATGAATAGTAAAGAACATCTAACTAAAAAAGGACTTGATAAAATTGCTAAACTTATTTCTGAAATGAATAGAAAACCAAATCCAAAGTATTTAGAATCCTCAGAGACTATACGCCAGACTTAAGAGATATCAGGCGTGACCCAAATTTAAGGGAAGCGTCATAAGAGAAATTGTAGTATCTTTTATGAAGATATAGTCCGACCCTTATAGCGATATAAGGAGACTAACAGAAATGATTAGTCCATCATTAAGTTAATGATAGTAACAAATGTGAACGTAATACCTTGTCATCTGAATGGTGACTTGCATGAATGGTTTAACGAGGTTGTCACTGTCCCCAACTGGAGCCCTCTGAACACATCATCCGGTGAAAAGACCGGAGACGCCTAGTGGGAAGCGAAGACCTTGTGGAACTTTACTGCAACTTGTTGTTGTGGTTTTGGAGAAAACGCACAGTATAGGTAGGAGCGTCGATTCTGTCATTTCGGTGGCAGAGGAGCAACCATGTAATACTACCCATTTTTTTCAAAACTGCTTACTCTTTAGAGGACAGCATCAGGCGGGCAGTTTGACTGGGGCGGTGCCCTGTCGAAAAGATATCGATAGGACCCAAAGACAAACTCATCCAGCTTGGAAATCTGGAGTTGAGTGCGAGGGCAAAAGCTTGTCTGACTGTATTTTGAAAAGCAAGAAATGCAGAGTCGAAAGTCGGGCCTAGTGAACCCACGTGCTTTTTTAATAGAAGCCGTGTCTGATAGAAAAGTTACCCCAAGGATAACAGGCTTGTCGCCCCCGATAGTCCATATTGACGGGGCGGTTTGGTACATCGCTGTCGGCTCTTCCTATCCTGCGCGTGCAGAAGCGTGCAAGGGTGTCGGAGTTCACGCATTAAAAGGGATCGTTAGCTGGGTTAAGAACGTCGCGAGACAGTTTGTATGATATCTACTAGGTGTGTTGTTGTCTGAGTGGAACAAGTTCTTAGTACGAGAGGAACGGAACCTGGGTGCCTCTGGTGAGCAGTTGTCAAATGGCAGGCTGCATAGCTACGCACTACATGGATAAGAGCTGAATGCATCTAAGCTCGAAGCCATCCGCAAAACGAGACAACTAAGGCCGTTATAGAAGATGACGTTGATAGAGTTATTGTGTAAGATTCAAGGTTCGCCGAGAATTTCAGCATATAACTACTAAAAGCCTCCAGTAGTATTTTATAATTCTTCTACTGCTTATTGATTTGTGTTATAATAATTCTTATAAAGAAATAATTTTTAGATTTTTTATGTATGAAGGGATAGTATGTGTTATAAATCCAGTTTATGAAGAAGTTGTTAATAGAATGAGTAATATGTTTGATGAAAAATTACAAGAATTAAGAAAAGATCCAAGTCAAAGAGGGAAATATTTAATTGGATTAAGTGATAAACCTTATGAAGATATGGCATTTGAAGTAAGTACAAGAAAGGATTATGAAGAAATAGAAGAAGATATAAAAAATAATGAAGCCATATTTGGTGAAGAAATCTAATCACAACCCAAAATTCTCAACAAAATTTTGTATAACTACATATTCTTGAAGGAATTCACTTCCTTTTTTTGCCAAGACAAAAAACTTTTTTTCTTTTTTATCTAATTCAATTTTAATAAATCCTTTATTTAACAATTCATTTACATAATTTTTAAACATCTGTGGAGATAAATTAGAAGAATATAGTAATCTTGTTGGTTTTATTTTTCTTTTCTCTCTAACTGAATTTAGAATATCTCTAATAACCTCGAGTCTCTCTCGTTTTTTTGACATTTTAATTTTTCTTTGATAAATAAATTATTCCAAACAAGAACAATAAAAACATAAAAATGTTAAACAAATAAGTTAATATATGTATATTTGGATTCCAGTTGAATACTTTTTCTATAAGTGCGTTAAGTATCCATGCAATAAGAGCTATGAACATAGCTAAAGTATAAAATTTCAAAAATTTTCTGTTTCTTCCTTTTGATTTATAATTACTAAAACTTATAGCAAAGGCAAACAAGAATACAAAAATTTGCGAGAAAAATAAGAAGTAAAGAGTGCTCCATACTAAATCTAAAATCACAATAGTAAAAGCCATTAAATAGAAAAGAAGTATTCTAAAATTAAAGAGAGAGCTATGATTAATCCTATGAGGGCTTTCTATTTTTTTCCATAAAAGACTATATAGTAAAAAGAAACCTGCCATTATAAAAAAGAAACTAAATAATACTTCAATAACAATAGAATAAGTCTTTGAAAAGTGAAACAAATATGAACCAAATAAATATCTTACTGCAAATGCGATACCATAAAAAAAGAAGGCGTTTCTAAAATATCTTATTCCTTGATAGAGACTCAATTTAAACATTTTATGAGATTTTAGAGTGATTGTTGCACAGATAAGAACAATAATTAAAGCATAAATAATCTTAATTATTTCTCTATTTTGTAGTATCCAAGAGTATAATTCCATAAAATTTCAGGGGGTTATTGTTATTTAAAGATATATATAATAAAAAAATAGATTATTCCTCCATAGTTTTTGTTCTTTTTATTTATAAAGAACTTTTATTTAAAATTATTGTAGAAACAATAATTATTTAGTGTTTTATACCTCAAAAACCTCTTGAACGCTGGACAAGGGCAAATGCCCTTGTTTCCCTCTCTTCAAAAAAACATATAAAAAAGAGAAGATGAAAAACGAAGAACCCCCCTAACACATTTAAAGCAACTTAGAATAAGTTAAATAACTTAACCACAAATAGGATGTAAAATATAAATAATAACCATCCTTCCCACTTTGTTATTTCTTTATTTAAAGTTATAAATAAAAACATTAAAGTAGCGATAATCATCACAGGCAAAGTAAAAGCAAGTATGTGTGCGGGAATAATAAGCACCCCAAATAGTGCGGGAATTCCCATTACCGCTAATATATTAAAAATGTTTGAACCAAGTATATTTCCTACTGCTATTTCTGGTTTCCCTTTTTTTGCTGCTGAAAAAGTAACTGCAAGTTCTGGAAGAGAAGTTCCTAAAGCTACAACACTTACAGCGATTATCTCTTTTCCAATATTCAATAAATCAGATAATCTAATAACAGATTCAATAGTATATTTGGCACCGAGGTAAATAAATATTATGCTTATAAATAAAATAACCCATATCCTTATAGATAATTTTTTTCTGGGTTTTATTTTTTTAATTTTGTAATTTGCAAGTTCTCCTTTTACCCCTCTTAATTGTTTTCTAACTTCTTTTTCAGGTTTTTCTCTTGATTTAATTAGATAAAAAGAGTAGATTATAAGAACAACTAAGGATAGAATTCCTTCAAAAAAAGTGAATTTGCCATCCCATACCATTATTGCAAGTAAAAAACATGTTCCTAATAAAAAAGGAAGATCAACATGAAGAAGATTTCTAGAAATTTTAAGTTCTTTTCTAGCGATTATTCCAGCTATTCCAAGTATTAAAAATATATTCGCTATATTACTCCCAAGAACATTACCAATAACAATTTCTGAAGAATTACTAAATACTGCAATAATAGAAGAAATTAATTCTGGAAGAGAAGTTCCTATGGCAACTATTGTTACACCAATAAAAAAAGCAGGAATTCCCAGCCATATTCCAATTTTTTCAGCTGAATCTGTAAAATAATCAGAAGATTTTATTAAGATAAATAAGCTAATTAAAAGAACACCTATCCAAATAAATAATTCACTCATTTTCTTTAAAGTTTTTTATGTTTAATATATTTACCTATTTCAAATAAGATTAATCCTGAAACAGCAAATGGGAGGATTAACAGCCATTGATTAAAGGATAGTGCTGCAATCCCAAAAATTAATGCTAAAGGAGTATAAATTAATGCTATCTGTAAGATTAAGGATAAAATAATTGCGTAATTCAACCATTTATTAGAAAATATTCCAATCTCTGTCAAAGGTTTTTTACTTCTACAGGTATAAACAAAAAATAATTCAAATAGAATTCCTGTAGTTAAAACCATTGATCTAACTGATTCTATTGCAAGTCCTTGGTTTAAGCCTATAAGATAGATTATGAAACAAGCTAGAAAGTTTAGTGCTCCCCCAATTAAAATAAATTTCCAGATTCCATTTAACAAGCTTCTTTCTTGTCTTGGTTTGGAAGACATCACATTTTCTGGTTTCTCAAGAGAAAGAGTTAAAGCTGGAAAAGAATCAGTAACAAGGTTCATCCAAAGAATTTGCAGAGGAATAAGGGGTAGAGGCATTCCTAATAAAAGAGTTACTATAATAAGCAACATAGAATCAAAATTAATAGATAACATGTATTTTGTAAATTTTTTAATATTATCATAAGTTTTTCTTCCTTCTTTAACTCCAGAAATAATTGATGCAAAATTATCATCTGTAAGAATAACATCAGCAGTATCCCTAGCAACATCTGTTCCCCTTTTTCCCATTGCTATTCCAATGTCTGCAGATTTTAAGGCTAGAACATCATTTATTCCATCGCCAGTAATAGCAACGGTCTCTCCTCTGCTCTGCAGGACTTTTGTAATTTTTAATTTCTGTTGAGGGGTAGTTCTTGCGAAAATTGTAAGCTTATCTATTCGTCTTCTTAAATCTGTTTCAGACATCTCTTCTACTTGTCTTCCAGTAATTACCTCTCCTTTAATTCCTATTTGATTAGCAATTGCAGATGCAGTCAGAACTGAATCCCCTGTAATTATTTTAATTTTTATTCCTGCCCCTTGTGCTTGTCTCACTGCATTTTTAACTTCAGGACGAGGAGGATCTATCATACCTATAAATCCTAAAAAAATCAAGCCTTTTTCTTCTGGTTTTGAATCTTTAGAAAAATTCTTATAAGCAAACCCTAAAACTCTTAAAGCTTGACTCTCCATTTTTGCAGATTGTTTTAACAATTGTTTTTTCCTCTGTTCTGTTAGAGGATTTATTTTTCCATTAATTAATTCAGATGCGCTTTTTAATAAAATTTTTTCAGGAGCGCCTTTAGAATAAAGAATATTGTTTCTGTCCCCTCTCCTTAAAATAGACATCATTTTTCTTTCAGGATCAAATTCTACTTCTTGTAATTTTGGTTCCTGTTCTGTTAATTTCTTTTTATTTATTCCAATATCAAGAGATAGTTTTACAAGAGCTTTTTCAGTAGGATCTCCAATAAAAGAATACTCTCCTTTCTCTACTTTTTCATAACGGGCATTATTACATAGAATACTTGTCTTTAGTATTTGAATTAGTTCTCTATTATTCTTCAAAGCTATTTTTTCGTTATTCAAATAAATGTTTTTTGCTTTTTTTAAATAGGTTTTACCATCAGCATAAACCTCTTGAACTTGCATCTCCTCTTGTGTTATTGTCCCTGTCTTATCAGAACATATTACTGTAACACTTCCTAAACTCTCAACTGCAGGAAGTTTTCTTACAATAACATTTTTTCTAGACATAAAAATAGTAGAAATAGCAAAAGAGATTGCTAAAACAGCTGGAAGCCCTTCTGGAATTGAACCGACAGCGAGAGCAATTGAAGTCATGAACATTTCAAACTTATCAAATTGTTTTAAGAAACCTAAAAGCATTATTACTAAAACTAATCCAAGAATAATGAACCCTAATTGTTTAGAAAAAACATCCAATCTTTTTTGCATAGGTGTTTTTTGAATCTCAATTGCTTGAACTTGTGTAGCTATTTTACCAAATTCTGTATTCATTGCTGTTGCAACAACTATTGCCTTTGCGTTTCCTCTAACAATTTCTGTTCCAGTATAAAGCATGTTAAATCTTTCTGGAAGAATTGTTCCTTGAGGAAGTTTTCTATCTTCTTTATTTATTGGTAGGCTTTCCCCTGTTAACACTGCTTCATTTGTCTGCAAATTTTTGCTTTCAACAATCCTGCAATCAGCATTGATTTTATCGCCTGCATTAAAAACTAAGACATCTCCTGGAACTATCTCACTAGAAGGGATTTCAACATACCGGTTATTTCTTATGACTTTTGAAGTAGGAACTAAGAGTTTTCTTAATCCAATTATTGCTTTTTCTGCTTTGTATTGCTGAAAAAAACCTATTAAAGCATTAAGAATAACTATTGCTAAAATCACAAAACCATCCATTAAATTTCCTATTAAAAAAGAGATAATTATTGCAAAAATCAGAATATAAATTAAAAAAGATTTAAATTGTTCAAAAAAAATTTTTACAGGACGTAGTTTATGGGTTTTTTTAATTTCATTTTTTCCATATTTTTTAAGTCTGTTTTCTGCCTCTTTTTGAGTAATTCCTGCTTTAGAACTATCAAACTCTTTTATTGCCTCCTCTTTTGTTCTGGCATAAAAATCCATAAAATCATATCGATAGTAAACCTTAAAAAGTCTACGATGTTAAAATTTTTGTAAGTTGGGTAGTTAATTTCGGAATTCAGCTTTTGAATAAGCAAATGTCATGAAAAAGATGGATATTGAATTCTGTGGAAGGTCCGCCCACCAATTATAAAGTTATTAGGAGAAATCCTAACTGCTGTGAAGTAGAGCTCTGTCACAGAAACGACACAGCCATTTCCAAGCTATGAAAAGTGCATGGAGCTTTGAAGAAATGGATTTGATGAAACGGGCATCTTAACTGGTGCAAGTCTTGAAGACGCATAGTTGAATGTTAACAAGTTCTGTCTGAATCAGATCAGAGAACTACAAAAGGTGGCCTATTCCCAACTTACATTAAATTTAAAAAAGAAATCTATCTTTCTTATCATATGGGGCTCTAGCTCAGCGGGAGAGCACATGACTGAAGATCATGGTGTGCCGGGT
>CAZYKW010000023.1:0-8729 GCA_964648475.1 Candidatus Woesearchaeota archaeon
CAGAGTCATCCTTTGAGGATTTAGATTCTAAAAGTTGTTTAAGTTTAGTTTGTATTCCAGAAAGAGTAATATCCATTCCTTTAACTTTATAAGGCAGTTCTATATATTTTCTTTTTCCTTTAGACAATTTTTCAATAACAGGCCCTCCTGGAAAACCAATTCCTGAAAACCTTGCAAAAGTATCAATAAAATTACCAACACCTAAATCAAGTGTTTCTCCAAAAACCCTATACTTACCAGAAGCATAAGCAATTATCTGAGTATTTGCACCAGAAACATATAACATTACAGGATTTTTTGCGCCAGTTATTCCTCCAATTTCTAAATGAGCAATGCAGTGATTAACAGGAACAACAGGTTTTTTTAATTTAATAGAAAGTTCTTTAGCAAATTTCATTCCTTCAATTAAACAAGGAGCCAATCCAGGCCCTTGAGAAAAAGCAATAACATCAATATCCTTCTCTTTAATGCCTGCTTCATTCAAAGCTTCAAAATATACTTCATGTTTTTTATTTAGATGATGCCTTGCTGATTCAATAGGAATAATTCCTCCTTTATCTGTTGTATACATATCTCTAACATTAGCAATTACTTTCCCTTTTTTCACAATTCCAATTCCAAAAGTATGGGCTGTTGATTCAATTCCCAAGGTTATCATATAAACAAATAGAAAACCACATTTTTAAAGATTACAATCAGAAAAGTTTAAAAGTCAAAAATATAAAATAATCTTATGTCAGAATTAACTGAAAAAGAAACAATAGTTATAAAACATTATGACCCTTCTCAAAGTCCAGAAGAAAATGCACAAAGAATAAGCAGAAAAACAGGAATAAAGTTACATACCTGTCGTTGTTATATTACGCCTTTTCTCAGAGGATTAAGCTCATATGATTATAATTATGGAGAAGAGAATAGAATTCTTCATCCAACTGAACCTTCAAAAGTTATTGAAATGTATGATAATCAAAACAAAAATGAAAAGAGTTTGAATAAATTAAAGAGAGAAGAAATAGAAATTGGAATACAGGAAATTATAGAAGAATTGCCTTTAGAACAAAAAGAAATTGTAACAGCCCACTTTTATGAGGATAAATCTCATGAAGAAATTGCAGAGAGAATGGGAATAAGCAGACAAGCGGTTAGTTCAAGAATGAAAAGAATTTTAAAAAAGCTACATTCTTCAGCAATAAGAGAAGGGTTAGATAATTATTTTCCTTAATCAAAAATTAATTAAAAATAAAAATAAAATAAAAATAGGCAGTTTATCTTTTTTTCTTCTTCACAACTTTCTTTTTCTTAACTACTTTCTTCTTCACAACTTTCTTTTTCTTAACTACTTTCTTCTTCACAACTTTCTTTTTCTTTTTCTTTTTACCGCCTCTAGCCATTTTAGCCTCGCAAACATTTCCTGCACCATCTACATAGTAAAGATGTCCAGGTTTACGTTTAACAACTTTTTTAACAACAATTTTTCCCATTTTATTACCTCCTTTTAATTATTATAAATAGATTAGGGGTATTTTCTTTTTAAACCTTTCTAGTCACCGACGAGAAGTCTTAAATTATTAAAAATCCTCTTCGGATTTTTTAGCATTGTATATTTTATAACACTTATCTATGTTTTTACTACACACAAAATCATGATGCCTAAATCCCCCTCCAAAACATTTTGGAATGTGCATAAGTTCATGTATAACAACTCTAATCTTTTCATTCTGTGAAAGCTTATCAAAATTCTCAGAAATGAATTCAAGAGGATAAAAAGCAGGAATACCAAGAGCCTTTTGCATTATTTTATTAAGGGAATGACATCTTGCTATTGTCCTTTTAGAAGAACTTCCATAACTTCTAAAACATTTTACTCTATTTATATTAATATAAGGAAATACCACTTTACAAATATCTTCAGCTAAATATTGTAAATCAGGTGCAAATTCATATTTCATTCAAATAAATATTCCTTAAGATTTATATAACTTATTCATTACTCAAAAGTATGGCTATAGAAAAAATAAAACAAAACATATGGCAATTTAATTTTCAAGAATTTGGCTCTTGTGTATATTTAATAAAAATAAAGAATAAAAATATATTAATTGACACAGGTTCTCCAATGAATAAGCAAGAACTTCTTAATAATCTTAAAGAATTAAATTTTAACCCAAAAGAAATAGATATAATAATTCTAACTCATAATCACTTTGACCATACAGGAAATATAGATTTATTTCCAAATGCAAAAATATATGGCAGTAAAGAGGATTTTAAACAAGAAAATACAAGAGATAAATCTAAATTAAATAATAAAGAGCTTGAAATTCTAAAAACAGCAGAACAATATGAAAAAAAAGATTTTAGTATAATAGATATAGATAAATTGCCTATAAAAGAATTTAAAATAATAAAAACTCCTGGACATACTCCTGGAGGAATTTGTATTCTTTATCAAGATGTTTTATTTTCAGGGGATACAATATTTGGACAGGGATACATAGGAAGAACAGATTTATCCGGAGGAGATTATGAAGAATTACAAAAGAGCATTGAAAAACTTAAAAGGATAGAATACAAAATTCTTTGTCCAGGACACCTAATTTAATATAACTCAATAGTTTTATTTCTAGAAGTAAAACCAGATTTTATTCTAACATTTTTTTTAAAATATTTTTTAAGAAATTTTAATAATTTAACATTAGCTTTCCCCTGCACTGGCCTTTCTTTTATCCAAACTTCATAGATATTATTAATTTTTTTTATTTCTTCTTTAGAAGAATTTGTATGGACTTTAATTTTAATGGTTATTATTTTCTGTCAACCTCTTATTCTTATTATGTAAAATTATAATTACTATAACTATTATTAGTATAAGTAATAATACGATTATAAACAATAGCCAATTTCCTAATTTACTTGTTGTAAAGGTGTCTGAACTTGTTGCAAAGAATTCCTCATAAGAAATTTTTGAATAAAAAACATAATTTCTATCTTCAGCATCCTTAGGAAGTTGAAGTGTTTTTTCAACACTTAAAAATTCATCAATTAAAACCTCTTCTTCATTAAAAACAAGAGTATTATTCTCAAAATCTTTTATAGCATAATAAAGAGTAGCATTTACAGGTCCAAAATCTCCTATATCAGTCATATTAATTATAGCAGTGGCATTTTCTCCTGGAGTTACAACCTTTTCAACCATTCTTGTAGTAATATCAAACAAGGAAACTTTTTCTTTAATTTCTAAAATAGTATTTAATTCATGAAGCAACTCATTTGCATAAACCTCTATATTTCCTATGTAAACTTCAGGAATCTCATCATAATTTGCGAAAATCTCAACATTTAAAATCTCTGATTCGCCCATGCCCAAAATAAATTCTGAATTTTCTATTAACATAAACCTTTCAAATTCAGAATAATTTATGACAATATTTAAATCATAATCTACTAAACTGCTAATAATTAATTCTACTAATCTACTCTGTCCCTGCCTTATCTCATTTGAAAATGGTTCGGGGTTTATTATAATCTTAACTTCTTCAGGAATCTCTTCTTCTGGAGCTGCTGCACCCCCTCCTCCCCCTCTAGAAGGCACTTCTTCTCCCTCTTCTAAATTACAATTACTATCGCACCCATCTCCATCATCTGTATTTCCATCATCACACTCTTCATTTCCTTCTTTATAACCATCTCCACAAATAGGGTCACACACATTATCATAACCATCCCCATTTGTATCCTTTCCAAGATTTGTCTCTCCAGGACAAGAATCACAAGCAAGTTGATAAAAAGTGCTTCCATCATCACTATAATTAAATGGAAGCATAATTCCTTCTGTATACCCATCCACATCAAAATCAGCTAAAGAACAATTCCAAGAAATACCATCAGAGCTTAAACTATTACAATTAAAAAACACGATTCTGCTTGTCTCTAGCTCATGCCCTCTTCCATCTGTTGCCTTAACAGTTGCAGTATATAATCCATCAGAACTTAAATCTAAATCTAATCTGCCATCAACAAGACATTGAACACTTTGCCCACTATCAATTAATGTTGCAGAAATATCTTGAGTAGAAACAACAGAATTATCAGAATCTCTTATTATTAACTGGCAAGCATCTGAATCATAAGGATTATTTGTATCTGTTGTAAAAGTAGCGAGCATTGTTCCTGTAACACTATTATATTCATCATCAAAAGTATCATAATTACTATCCCTGGAAGCAAAATGAACTCTTTTTCCATCACTCCTGGATAATCCTAAAGAAATCTTAGGAGCAACGACTTCTATATTGAGACTATCTATTAAAACATTTCCTTCATTACCTGTATTATCATAAATAGTTACCTGAGCTATATATGTTCCAGTTGTGTAAATTCTCCACGAAGAACTTGAAGAACTCTTACAATCATTTCTGTATTCTTCAATACTAAATCCATTCGGTCCTGTAACTGAAATCCTGCATCTTCCTGCTTGTCCGCTATTTGATTGTCCATTTGAGTAACCAGTGAAATTACCTACTATTACTTGTAGTTTATCTCCGGCACTAAGATTCCCCTCACTTGGCTCCATTCTTATTTCTGCAATTTCAGGAGACTCATTATTAACCACTTGAGTAGAAAAACTTCCAATAGCAGTATTTGTTCCTATTTCAGCAGTAGATTTAACAGTAAAACTATTAGAAACAACATTTTTTCCTGGAATTCTAATTGTAAAAGAAAAAGAACTAATAGAACTTCTTGTAAAAGTTAGATAACCATCATTAGCATAAGTAGTATCCATAGAAAAACCATTAGGATTGCTAACAAACTCTGCATTAGAAACATCAAAAACACTCGTATTTATTACCTCTGCCGTAGCATAACTTCCAAGAACAATTGTTATTCCTCCTAAACTTCCTCCTGAATAACTATAACTTACATATAAATCTCCACCTTTTCCTGCAATTGCAGTCGCTGTTCCGCTCATTGTAACATCTCCTGTAAGACTAAAAGAAGAATTAGTAGGAGCATGAGTGATTCCACTTCCAGATATTGCTGTTAATCCACAAGCAGATGCACAACCAGAATCAAAACAGTCTATATCTCCATCTTCATCATTATCAAAATCATCGCTACAATTGCTTCCTATCTCACTTCCAACCCTGCAAATTCTTCCATCAGGACTAAACTGCAATCCAGCACAATCACTATCTTCACAATCAGCATCTCCATCACCATCATCATCAAATTCATTCATACAATCTATCTCAATAATAGGTTTATTTGTTGAATTATATCCTCTTTCATCTATTATTTGGCTATCACAATCTGTATCAGAAGAATCTATATTACTATCGTGGTCATTATCTAATAAATCAAAACAAGAATCCCATTCAACAAACTCATTTGAGGAACACGGAGCACACTGTCCAAATTTCTGCCTGCAATCTTCATCATTACAATCCATCTTACTTATTCTATCTCCTGTATAAGTAAATCCTATAGAATTATAACTAAAACTAGGTGAAGCAGAATTATCATCATCCTTATTTTCATCATCTTTGTTATTTCCACATAATTGAATTGAACTGGTATTAGGATCAGAATCAGTTAATAAAACATCATTTAATTCATACTCATAACAAACTTCTATGTCATTATCAGGATTTTTTGCTCCCACACAATCAGAATCAGAACAATCAATATCTCCATCCAAATCATTATCTGCTCCATCAAAACACCAGGCATCATAATTTCCTCCTGGATTCTCACTTATTGGACAATTTCCTACCCCCTGACAATCGTAATCATCACAATCAGCATTTGAAACAAAACTCATTCCAAATGTTGAGAAATAATCATTATAATCCTCTTCATTCCACCCTCCCCTGGAAGTATAAGTTGAATCATAATCATTACTAAAATTATCATTGCAAGTTAATTCTATACCCAATTCACATCTATACCCATTTCCCATAGTTTCTAAATGGCAATCACTATCAGGATTATAACTCCTTCCAGTCCCATTCCATCCACAATCAATTCCATCATTCACAGTTCCAGAAAAGATTCCAGTATTACTCCAATAATCATAATCATTATCTAACCCATCATCACATTGAATTCCATTCTCTTCATTATCAACAGTGCTTCGGCAATAACTAGAACAATCATATTCAGCATGAGAATAACTCGGAGCCCGAGAATTATATAAGCCATAACTGCCAATAAGTTCGCAGTCATAAGTTTGAAGAGCGTCATTATTAAAATCATCAGAACAATTTAATTCCATTCCCCACTCGCAAATTTCTCCAGAATTTCCCCCAACACTATTATTACAATCAGGATCTTCACAATCAATTAAATTATATGTTCTAAATATGTGATGATATTTTTTATCATCCCAAGTTATTCCTCCTGAAACAACATTATTTGTATTTCCAATTTTATGCCCAGAACTTGATTCAGAATCAGTATCTACATAATCCCAATCATTATTTAGGCCATCGTTGCAAATACTCTCTGAACTAGGACACTCCACATTATTTCCAAAACAATCAACATCATGGCAATCTGTATAAGAATAACCTTGCATTCCATAAGCATCTGTTAAATAATTATCA
The DNA here is from genome assembly GCA_964648475.1 of Candidatus Woesearchaeota archaeon. Lineage (GTDB taxonomy): Archaea > Nanobdellota > Nanobdellia > Pacearchaeales > GW2011-AR1 > WJLC01. The sequence continues at coordinate 6,606 of CAZYKW010000023.1, forward strand.
TTAAAATCATTATCATATCCATCATTACAGCTTAATTCGGTTTTATATTCACAATCTCCCTGAGAAAAAGTTATATCTTGTTCGGCACTATAAGCGGGACCATTAATTCCAACACAATCAATATCCGCACAATCTCTGCTCCAAGTTATTTTGTTTGTTGTTCCTAATGCATTTAGATAAGTATAATCTGTTGAAATATCTAAATCATTGTTCATTGAATCATCACATAAATTTGTATCAGTTGCAGAAGAGGTTTCATTTTCCAAGGTATTATTTAATCCGTCATCAGGATCAAAATAAACATCAAAATTTTCTGTTTCAATTGTAGTCCCATGGACTGTTTGTAATGTCAATGTTGAACTAGCATCTAAATCTGAATCAGAAGAATTAACAATAAAGACAAAATCAATTAATTCATTTCCACAAGAAGCACAATCCAGATTAATGTTACAAAAACCTTCAGGAAGATTAGCATCCCCTCCACAAGCATAACTAGAAGTATAACCAGAAGGAAGGATTCCAATCAAATTCACAGAACTAACATTTGGAAAATTCTGAATTGTATAACCATAACCAGAACTTCCAGGAGAAGTCTCATAAATTCTAATCTTAAAACTTCCATCTAAATCTGTATTTCTTGTAAACCAGTAATTAGTATCACTCAAACTATCAGTAACAATATTATCAGCATCATTAGAAATAGCATACCCTGTTGTTCTAAATAAACCCAATACCATTAAAAAATTAGGAACAGTAAAATTCATTTCAGAGACATTATACCTATGTGCAAAAGTCCTGCAATCAGAATCATTGTTATCAATTAAACCATCGTTATCGTTATCTTCTTCATCAAAACAAAATTCCTCTGTCTGAGAACCAGCATAATGTCTAAAAGCAAGATATCGCGTATAACTTTTATCATCTGTATCAATATAATACTTTTTCAAAGCCCTTGTATTGTTAAAGAACTTATATGGAACAGATTCCGCAAAAACAGCCTTTTGATAATCAAAAACACTCCACTGTAAATTTCTGTGAACAAAAATGACATCTTTTCTATCATAAGAAACATTAGTTCCATTACTATACAATATAGAACAATTATGAACCCCCCAAGGCAAATCATGAGTAGAATCAGATTCATCTCGGGTTATAATACTCTCATTTGAAATAGCATATGCTAAAAAATAATCCTGAGAATTTAAAGTTAATCCAGTTTTATTAACTCTTAAAATACTTCCATCAGATTGTTCAATAATACATTCCAATTCATCACTTGCTCCAATAGTTATCCCGCTAAAATTAAATCTTAAAACATGCTGAACATTAACATTAATACTTTCTCCTGCATTACTCCCCTCACAATAAACATCTCCAGAATGGGTTGTCTCATTATACTGATTATTATCGAGACACCAATCTCCTGTTCCTCCTGCACAACATAAAGGTTCAAAAATACCATATATAGAGTAATTTTCCTGTTCTCCTAAAAAAGTAATATAAACATTGGCCTGAGCAGTGCTTGAAGCACTAACTAAATTAATAACAGGTTTAATAAACAAAATTAATAAAATTACTATAAAAAATATTAACAAAAACTTGCCTCTCTTATTCATATTTAAAAATGTGAAATATATTTTAAATACCTTTTTATATTCGAGAATAGAGTTAAGAAGGATCTTTTTTAAAAGTAATAGTAATCACACCTGAATATGTTCCAAGTTCTTCATCTTCTATGAATTTTGTAGAAATAGGAATCTCTTTATCTTCATTTGCTTTTAGATAAATAACCTTATCAAATACAAGCAAAGGAGCTATGTCTCCTTTAACACTTATTTCAATTATAGTTGGAAAATCACGAGGATTTTTCACTTCAATATATCTTGGGCCAGCTGAATTTCCTTTTTTCACACTTCCTAAATTTAATGTAGTTTCATTTTTTGAAATATTCCAAGCATTATAATCAGAAATCTTTACAACCACTGGAATCTCTTGCTTTTGTATAATTAAAATAGAATTCAGATTAATTGCTATTAAAAATAAAATAAAACTTATAATTAAAATTATTACTGCTGCAAAAAGTTTCCAATTAAGTTTATTTGTTTTTTCCATTTTTTCTAATCA
>CAZYKW010000024.1:0-8717 GCA_964648475.1 Candidatus Woesearchaeota archaeon
AAAGGAATGACTTTAAATAAATTAGCTAAAAAACATAAACTCTCTGTAAATGGCTTAAAGAAAATACTTTCTAATTTTGCATATATAGGAAAAATAAAGTTTAATAACCAGATTTATTCCGGAACTCACTCTTCCCTTATTTCCCCTATTTTATTTAATAAAGTTCAAGATAAATTAGATAAAATCAAGAAGAAAAAGAGATAATTATCTCTTAGAACTTTGCCTCATTGCCCTTGCTTTTGAGTCTCCTGGTTTGTTGGGTTCTTTTCTCCTCACATCTGCAACCAAAAGATTTCTATCATAAGTTAGAAAGGCTTTTGTTAATTTTTCTGAGTCTATGAATTTTGAAATAGCCTTGGCAAGTGCAAGCCTTGAAGCTTCTATTTGTCCTTTTTCTCCTCCTCCCTTAACACTTATTCTTACATTAAAATTAGTTTTTCCCAAAATTTTATTTGTGATTCTAAGAGGTTCTTCTATCTTTAATCTATCTAACATTGGAAGTGTTTTATAATCTCTTTTATTTATTGTAACTTTGCCTTCCCCTTCACTAATAACTGCCTTTGCTATTGCTCTTTTTCTTTTTCCAGAAGCTATTTTCTTCATTTTTTTGCAAACTCCTTTATTTTTGAAAATTTAATTGGTTTTTCTTTTCCTGCTATAATCTTTTTCTCCTTTTCATATTCTTTTGGAATTCCTTTATAACACTTTATTCTTTTAAAAGCAGTTCTTCCTCTTCCAAATCTATGTTCAGGCAACATCCCTCTTATGGTTCTTTTAACCATTCTTTCACTTGTTTTAATTAATTTAGGCCCTTTCTGGCTATGCCCTACTCTTGATCTTTTCTCCTTAAATTCAGATTTAATTGTTTTTTTATTTCCAGAAATCACCACTTCATCACAGTTTAGAATAATAATCTCCTCTCCTTTAAGTGCTTCTTTAGCTACATAACTAGCTAATCTTCCTAAAATAGCACCTGCTCCATCAATTATTTTCATTTGGATTTCCTCCTTGGAAAGACGAATGAGCTAAAAATTTTATTTTTTTGTTTCATTTTCTTAAAACTCTAATCTCCTTTGCATCAGGATTTGATTTAATTTCATTTAGCATATTTATAGCTTCTCCTCCAGCTTTTATTATCTTTTCTCTTGCCTTTTCTGAAAAATTAAGTGCAATTATTTTTACTTTTTTGTTTAATTCTCCTTCAGACAAAACTTTTCCAGGAATAACAATTTTTTCCCCTTCTTTACTTTCTTTGTTTAAATCCTTTAAATTAATACTTAAATATTTTTTTCTAGGAGAAGAAACCATTCCTGCAATTTTATTCCAAGCTTTAGATTTTTTAGCTGCAATTATTGTTTTAACTAGCTCTCTATTTGTTTTTCTCTTCAATTGTTTTTCAATAAGTGTTTTTCGTTTCATTTGGGTTTCCTTATCCTTTGTATGCAAGGACGAATGAGCTAAAATTTTAATTTTTGCTTCATTTCGATTAATAACGAGAAAAATATTTTTCCCGCTACGCGCTTTTAACTCGCAGGTAAAAATCTGAGTTTTAATGTATTTATAAAGATTACTAATGCGGAGTAAAGGATTCGAACCTTCGTAAGCACTAAGCTAACGCCTCTTGAGGGCGTCCCGTTTGACCACTCCGGCAACTCCGCATAAAAATACAAGAATTAATAACTTTAAAAGTCTTATTTAACTTTCTTTGGCACTTCAGCCAAATCTTTTTTGAGAGAATCTATTGCTTTTGTAAATATCTCTTTAGTTTCTAATTGTCCAAAGGATTCTATAGTAATTATAAGCTCCTTCTCAATTTCAACTTCTGCTTTTTTATCATATTTATTTGCAATTCCTTCAACAAAATCTCCTAGTTCCTTTTCTCCTTTATCTGTAACAATTATCTTATCTCCTTTCTCTTCAAAATCACATTTAGGACAAAATCTCTTGAATTCTTCAAGAAGGTTCTTATCTATTTTAATTTTAACAACATTTCTATAAAACATTAATCCAGGAGAGAATTTAACATGGTCTACTCCCCTTCCTAACTCAGTTGTAGCTATAAATTCTATTTCCTGATTTTTATCTAAAAAGGTAATTGGAATGTTTTCATAAACAGCTTTTACATTTCCTGTTAGTTCTCCTGAACGAACAAAACCCTCCTTTTTACTTGATAATTTTAATTTTCCCTTTGTTTTGCCTGTAATCATCTTATCCATTTTTAAAGGAACTAATCCAAGTCTATGCGCAACAACTTCATCATATAGTGCAGAACCATTTTTAATGAATTCGACTTCATCAATAGCTAATATAGGTATCTGGTTTAAATATCTCCTAATAGCATTTGCTAGACTTTCTTCTACTTCTGCTCTAAATACAATCTTATTTTCTTTTTTTTGTATTTTATCCATTTAAAAACATCTAAAAAAGCCTATTTAAATTTATGGCCTTCTTCCACGTCTACCTCCCTTTTTCTTTGGTCCGCCTCTAGCAATCCTTGTATTATCTAGAATATTTAAAATTTTAAAACCTTCCCTAGACAAACTTTTTACTATTGCATGTGTTCCAGGTCCTGGAGCAGGATTTCCTGTTTTTGCTCTAATTCTAAAATATAATGACTTGATTTTTAACTCTTTTAGGTTTTCAGCAATTCTTTTAGCAATAAACATTGCTATTGTAGGATTGGCTTTAAGTCGATTGTGTTTTGTAACCATTCCTCCAGTGACTTTTGTAATTGTTCGTCCAGACATGTCTGTAACATGGACAATCGTATTATTAAATGAGGTATATATATTTACAACTGCTTCAGCTTCTTTCTTTTTTAATTTTTTTTCTTCACTCATTTGGATTTCCTCCAATTTTCTTCTTTGAGACTTTTAAAGTAATTTTATCCTCTAAATCTATAGGAACAATATACCCTGGAACATTCACAACTTTTCCATCTATTAAAACTTTCTTATGGGTTATCATTTGTCTCGCTGTCTTAATTGTAGGCGTTAAACCTTTTTTAAAAACAACTGTCTGAAGTCTTCTATTTAACACATCTCTTTTATCTAAAGACAACACCTCTGCAATAGATTTAACTTTGAGTCCAATTTTTTTTAGTTTCTCAAAAAATGTTTTTTGCTCCTCCAAATCTTCTTTAATTAATTTTTTTGCTCTTTCTCTTATAGATTTAAGTTTGGCTTCAGCTTTCCATATTTCTTTCTTATTTTTCAGACCAAAATCTTTTTTTATAATTGCTTCTTCCTCAATTCTTGCTTTATCAAAAGGCCTTTTTGGTTTTGAATAATTTTTATGCTTTCGTTTCATTTTGATTTCCTCCTGGAAATACGAATGTTATTCAATTTATTCTTTTTCATTTTTTATTCTTCTTCTTAATTCCTGCTCCTTTCGCTTTATTTTTCCTGAAATTGCTTCTTGTTCTCTGTCCCCTAGAAGGCAGTCCTCCCATGTGTCTAAATCCCCTATAACTCTTTATTTTCTTTAATCTTTTTATATCAAATTCTTTTTTTAATTCTAAATCTGCTCCAATTAAGTGGTTATTTTTTCCAGTTTCAAAGTCATGTCTTCGATTTACAATATAAGAAGGAATATCAGGATTTTTCATAAACTCTTCAATCTTTTTAATTTCTCCTTCACTAAGAGAACCTATTTTTCTTTTTTTATCAAACCCTAATCTTTTACAAATAGCATTAGACATGCTCCAAGATACTCCTTTAATCTTAGTTAATCCAGAATAAACACTTTCTCTTCCTTCTATGTCTCTCGATAAGATTCTAATAACCCTATCTTCACTTTTCTGTATTTTTTTTGCTTCGTTACTCATTTTGTAAATAAATTATATCTTTCTTGATTTGTTAATTCTTGAAATATCCTTTTTTCAATTGCTTTTTCAGGATCTGGGAGATTGGGAACTCTTTCTTTCATATCTTTAAAACTTTCAAATTCCTTTTCTTCTCTTGTCTTTAAAATTTCTCTCATATGTTTTTTTCCCATTCCAGGAAGGAGTTCTATTTGATGAACTCTCTTATTTATTGCCTGGGAATTATTGAAAAAATCAACAAATTCTTTTTCCTTTTCATTAACTATTTTCTTTATAAATTCTTGCAATCTATTTTTAGCTGTTTCTGTAAGTTTTTCTCTATGGAGTCTCCCTGAAATATAATATATCTTCTCTCTTTTCCCTTCTCCTATATATACTCTTTCTCCTATTTCTAGCAATGTCCCCCTTCTTGGGACTAATTCCAAAAGGACTAGGTTTTTTTCACCAATGGCTTGAGCTATAGGCATCATTTTCCTTTCCAAAGGGTAACCATTCGGCAAGTAATCTAAGATTATAACGTAGTCTTCTTTGTCCATTTTTCCTATTTGAATTCTTTAATTGTTTCAAGTAATTTTTTTGTTTCATCCTCATCTAAACTCATATCATTAAAAATTTTATTTAGTTCTTCACTTGTCTCAGGCATTATATCAATTATTTTTGAAATATGTTCTTCTCTCACTTTTAATAAATCTAATGCTTCAATCTTTTCCCTAAGCTCTTTTGCCTTTCCTGGCTTTAAAATTATAAATTTTTTAACAAAACCTATAATATCTGTTCCACTATCCTTATCCATATACTCTTTTGCTTCTGCCATGCTTAATGGTTTTCTTTTAAGTATCATTCTATTTTTTAAGATGTTTTATTTTTTTTAAATGTATTGGCTCAACTAAAAATTTCTTTTCTTTATTTTGATCCTTCATTCTAATTATGTATGCTTTTCCTCTTTTTCCTTCAACTACTCCTGTTCTCCCTTGTAGTCTCGTAGGCAAATTGTTTTTTACTGATGCTTCTCTCACAATAGCAACAGATTCGCCTTTTTTAAGTTCTTGAAAGTACTTACTAAGGGATAATTTCCCTCTGGTTCTAACAGATTTCTTTTTACTCATAAATAACTCAGAAATACTCTCTTTAAAAAACTTCCTTTTATGTTTTATTCTTTAGTTTTAAGAGTGACACAAGTCATTGTTCTCTCTTGCTTTTTCCATGTTTTCTATTATGGCCTTAAACATTTTCTCCCCCCAAACACCCTTTCCACATTTCTCACAGAAATCTACAACACAATCATCAGAAATTTCTTTTTTACAATAAATACATTTTTTACTCATCTTTTAAATTTCACCCATTTTTATGAATAATTCTTTTCTGAAAGACATTTACTTTTTAAAGATTTGTATTATTTTTTAAATAATAAATAAAAATATTTAATAACTTGCTTCTTCTCTCTTCATTGTGAAGAAACAAAAAAAGCAACCAGTAATTGAATTAGAAAATCTTTGGAAAATATACAAAAGAGGAGAGGTCCCTGTTAAAGCTCTTAGAGGGGTAAATCTCAAAATATATCCTGGAGATTTTGTAGTAATTTTAGGAAAAAGTGGTTCTGGGAAAAGCACACTTATGAATATGATAGGTGCTCTAGATTCTCCTACAAAAGGAAGAATATTTTTAGATGGACAAGATATAAACACTTTTTCTGAAAGCACTCTTGCTCAAATAAGAGGAAAAAAGATTGGTTTTGTTTTTCAACAATTTAATTTAATGCCAATTTTAAACGCAATTGAAAATGTTTCTCTTCCAATGCTTTTTCAGGAGGTTTCTACTAAATCAAGAACAGATAGAGCAAAACAATTGCTTGAAATTGTTGGACTTGGAAAAAGGATGTATCATAAACCAACAGAACTTTCTGGGGGAGAACAGCAAAGAGTTGCAATTGCAAGAGCCCTTTCAAATAACACAGAAATAATTCTAGCAGATGAACCAACAGGAAATTTAGATAGCAATACTGGAGAACAAATAATGAAGTTATTATTAAACCTTCATAAAAAGGACAAAAAGACAATAATCTTGGTAACTCATGACGTCAATCTTGTTAAGTATGCACACAGGACAATTTATTTAAAGGATGGTGTTATTACTAGTGATAACCATAGAAAACCAAAAAGAGTGTAAAATGAAAAAATTTTTTATTTTCCTATTAGTACTTTTTCTAGTTTTACCTTTAGTTTGCGCTAATTCTCCACATATAACTGTAACATTATTGAATCAGGATCCTGATCCAGTTGGACAAGGACAAGTTGTTGAAGCTAGATTTAAAATTGAAAATGATGGATTACAAACATTAGGGGATGTAGAAGTAGAATTCCTTCCAAAATATCCCTTTACTCTTTATTCTGGAGATGCTATTAGAGAGATTGGAAAATTAAGAGCAGGGCAAACAGGAGCTGATGCTATTATTGTTGATTATAAATTAAAAGTAGATAATGCTGCAGTTGAAGGAGACAATGAAATTGAACTTCTTGTAAGAAGTGGATCCAATGAATTCTCCTTTACTCAAGATGAATTTATGATTGATATAGAAGAGTATAATCTTCCAGAAATTAAAGCATATTTAAGAGAAACAGATATAATTCAGCCAAATTCAAAAGGATCAATAACAATTGAAGTAGCAAATGTTGATGAAGCAGATATAAAATTTCTACAAATGACTCTTCTTCCAAACGAGGATTACAAATTACTTTCTGCAAGTAATTATGTTTATTTGGGAGATGTTGATTCAGATGATACAGAAAGTGAAGATTTTGAAATATTTGTCAATGATGTAAAAGAAGACGTTACTATTCCTATTCTTCTGCAATATGAAGATATAGAAGAAATAGAACATGAAGAAGAATTTGAAGTTACATTTAATGTATATAATTCAGGAGAATTATCTAAATATGGGCTTCAAAAAAGAAGTTACACTCTCATCGTTATTGTTATACTTGTTATTCTTATTATAGTTTACTTTTATTGGAAAAAGAGAAGAAAAAAGGAGTAAACAATGTTTAAAGATTATGTTATTTTTTCTTTTCAAGGAATAAAAAAAAGGAGATTACGTAGCTTTTTAACTATGGTGGGTATCTTTATAGGTATCGCAGCTGTTGTTTCTTTAATTTCTCTTGGACAGGGATTAGAACAAACTATTACAGAACAATTTGAACAATTAGGAGGAGATAAAATAATGGTCTCTCCAGGAACACAGTTTGGGGCCTTTGCATCACAAAAACTCTCAGAGGAAGATTTAGAAGTAGTTCAAAAAACCCAGGGAGTGGATGTTGCAACTGAAATGTATTATTCTTCTGCAAATCTTAGATTTAAAGATGAAACTCAATCCACTTATGTCATTGGACTTCCCACTGATGAAACTGCGAAGATAATTACAGATATGCAAGGATTTGATGTAGAAAAAGGAAGAGGATTAAAAAATGGAGACAAGTATAAGATTTTGATTGGTTGGAGATTATGGAATGAGGATTTTTTTGAAAAATCAGTTAAATTAAGAGATAAAATAGAAATAAATGGAGATGAATTGGAAGTTGTTGGACTTATTAAAAAAATCGGTAACCCTACAGATGATGGCCAAGTATATATTCCAATAGAAACAGCTAAAGAGATATTTGATGCTGAGGATGAAATTTCTATGATTTACGCTCAAGTAAAAAAAGGTTATGATCCAGACAAAGTAGCTGAAGAAATAAAAGAGGAGTTAAGAGATTTTAAAGATGAAGAAGAAGGTTCAGAAACATTTAGTGTTCAGACTTTTGAGAATCTTGTGGAGACAATAGGGAGTATCCTTAGTATTGTTCAAATAGTTATAATTGGAATCGCAGCTATCTCTTTAATTGTGGGAGGAATAGGGATTATGAATACAATGTATATGTCTGTAATGGAAAGAACAAAAGAAATAGGGGTTATGAAAGCTATTGGCGCAAAGAACTCTCATATACTTCAAATATTTTTAATTGAAAGTGGGATTTATGGTTTAATTGGAGGAGCAGTAGGAGTAGGAATAGGTATAGGAATTTCAAAATTAGTAGAAATAATTGCTGCTAGTTATCTTGGAACAGAACTTCTTCAAGCTTATATTTCGCTTCCTTTAATTTTAGGAGCATTATGCTTTTCTTTTGTTGTTGGAGCAATTTCAGGCATAGCACCTTCTTATCAGGCATCTAGACTTAATCCTGTTCAAGCATTAAGACATGAATAGATACTTTTAAAAAGTAAAATTAGGAATAAATAATATGATAATTCCAGTAAGATGTTTTTCATGTGGAAAACCAATTGGACAATTATGGGAAGAGTTCAAAAAACAAGTATCAGAAGGAAAAAATCCAAAACAAGTTCTTGATGAACTTGGACTAGAAAGATATTGTTGTAGGAGCATGTTTTTAGGACAGACAGATTTAATTGAATTAGTTTCTAGATATAAGAAAAGTTAAATTTTCCATCTACTAATATAGTTACAATTTTTACAAGTTATTATTTTCATTTGGTTTTTAATTCTAATTTTTGGCCTTTTATAACTAGAAAAACACTTCTTACAAAATAATTTCCTTTTTTCTTTTAAAGGAATATTTTTACTCATAGCAAATCTCTTAATTTTTTTAATTTGTTTTGGAGTCTTATTTTTAATATCCTTAAAAAAAGAATCGATTTGTTTTTTAGCCTCTGTTTTTGAAATCTTTTTCATATTAAAGAAAGTGAAAGACAGCTTGATGATTTGGCAGCTTGTCGGCCACTACAGTCACCAACATAGGAAGCTTAACTTCTGTGTTCGGAATGAGAACAGGTGTTTCCAACCTATTATGGCTGTCTTCAAAATTACTCATATGTCTTAATTTATAAAGCTTTTTATATA
>CAZYKW010000025.1:0-8627 GCA_964648475.1 Candidatus Woesearchaeota archaeon
AAGAACCAAAACAAGAAAAAGCAGAGAAACCAGAAGAACAAAAACCATAATATCAACAACTTTAAAAAACTCTTTCTATACAATATTTCATAACTAATGAACTTTTTCAAAAGGTTCCAAAACCAAAACTATGACAAACCATAATAATATTCCAGAATTGAATGTTGGTGTTGTTGGACATATTGACCATGGAAAAACAACACTACTTAGTAGATTAACTGGAAAATTTGCAGATACTCATTCAGAAGAGCTAAAAAGAGGAATAACAATTAAATTAGGCTATGCAGATACCACTATCTTCAAAGAAGGAAATAATTTTAATATTAATAAAAAAGGAACACCAGTAAGATACATCTCATTTATTGATGCACCTGGACATGAAATGCTCATGGCTACTATGCTTTCAGGAGCTGCAATTATCGATGCCGCCATTCTGGTTGTAGCTGCAAATGAAGGAATCAAACCTCAAACAAGAGAACATTTTGCTGCTTTACAAGCAAAAGGAATCACAAATATAATAATTGTTCAAAATAAAATAGATTTAGTAAATAAAGAACAAGCTCTAGAAAATTACAAAAAAATAAAAGAATTTGTTAAAGGAACTGTAGCTGAAAATGCTCCCATTATCCCCCTATCTGCTCAACAAGGAATAAATATTGATAAATTACTAGAAGAATTAAACAAATTAAAGATTTTAAAAAAGGATGAAAAAGTTTCACCAATCTTTTTAGTAGCAAGAAGTTTTGATATAAATAAACCAGGAACAGATATTGAAAAATTAAATGGAGGAGTTCTTGGAGGAATTCTAAAACAAGGAACACTTAAAGTAGGAGATACAATTGAAATTAAACCTGGAATAACAATAAAAAAACACAATGAAATAAATTACCAAACCCTCACAACTAAAATATCTTCTTTATTCAAAGGAACAAAATCCGTAAAACAAGTAACTCCTGGAACAAGTATATCTATTGGAACAGAACTCGACCCAATTGTAACAAAAACAGATTCTTTAAGTGGATGTATAGTTTCAAAACAAGGAATTCTCCCAGAAATAACATACAAACTAAAGATAAAAGAAAAATTATTTGAAGAAATAGCAGGAACATTAGAACATCAAAAGGTTGAGCCTATTAAAACAGGAGAATCACTTATGTTAAGTATTAATACAACAATAACAATTGGAAGAGTTGAAAAAATCAAGAAAGACGAAATTGAATTAATCCTTAAAATCCCTGTAGTTGCTATAACAGAGGATAAAGTAGGCATCGCAAGAAACATTTCAGGACACTGGAGATTAATCGGCTGGGGCGAAATTATTGGATAATCCTAATCAAATATTAATAAAAGTTGTTCAATGATTGAGGAGGGATTATTGAACAGAAATAATATAAAGTATAATTAATTATTTTATATTATGTATAAAAAGATATTGGTGATTATTTTAATTATTGGATTAATACTTGGAATCTATTTATTCTATAATCCTATTCAAAAAGATTTCCCAGAGATTAATAAAGAATTTAAAATTCAAGGAGTTACTTGGAGTACTTTTTCTTATTATTTTAATGAAGGGTGTTATGATTGGGTTTATAATTCCAAACATAGTCAAGAAATTATTGAAAAAGCTAAAAATGCTGGTGCAAATTACTTGCTATTAAGAGCTTTTTATAATGGGACTTCAGATGGAGGATTAATAGGAAATGATGAAGAAGTTAAATCTTCTTTAAAGAATGCAATTAAATTAGCTCATGAATATAATTTAAGTATTGTTCTTATTCCTTATGTAGAATCAAGAGATTATCATTCTAATCCAATTTGGAATCTTGATAAAAATATCTGGACTGAAAAAGTATTGATGTTAGCTAAATTTGCAGAAGAAAATAAAATAAAAATGTTTACTCCTGGAATAGAAATGAATCTTATTCTTAAAGAAGAATCAGGAGAGTATATGAAAGAGATTCTTCCAAAAATCAGAGAAATTTATACTGGAAAAATCTCAACTGCTGAACAATATGATATTGAAAATTGGAAAAGAATAGATAATGTAAATGGTTTCCAAGGATATGATTGTATTGGATTAACATTATTTCCAAGAAAGAATTATGATGGAGTAAATGATATTAAAAGTTTTGAAGATTATGAGAAATATGTTGAAGAAGAAGCAAAAGTAATAGATAATTTATCTAAGAAATATAATATTTCTTGCAAACTTGCTTTGCCCATGGGAATGGATTATTGGAAAGGGAGTGCTCTTACAAATCCAGTTCCAGATGCAAGCATTGTAGCAGAAGCAACTGATAAAGGATTAGATATTTTATTAGCTCATAATTTCACAGGGGCATTTATTTCTCATTGGGCTTCAGTACATGATCATTTTGGAAAGAGAGAAGATGTTGAAATAATTCTTAAAGAGCGTTGGACTAAGTAATATTCAAAATCTCAATAAAATTTATATAACTTAACTCTTTTTATTTTCTCATGAAAGTATACTCCCATTCTAAATTAAGTGTATTTGAACAGTGTCCTTTAAAATTTAAATACAGATACATAGATAAAATTATTCCAGAAATAGAAAAATCTATTGAAGCTCATCTTGGAAAAGCTGTTCATAGCACTTTAGAATGGCTATATACAAGTGTAAAAGAAAAAACAATCCCAACTCTTGATGAAACAATTATCTATTATTCTAAAATATGGCAAAAAGATTTTTCTCCTAAAATAAAGATAGTAAAAGAAGAACTCACTCATAAAGATTATTTTAATAAGGGAATACAATTTCTTATTGAGTATTATACAAAACATCGCCCTTTTGAAGATGGAACACTTGAATTAGAAAAGAAAATAATTCTTAATTTAAATGAGAAATATAGAATAATAGGATATATTGATAGATTAGTAAAAAATCTGCAAACAGGAGAGTATGAAATACATGACTATAAAACAGCAAATAATCTTCCAAAACAAGAAGACGTAGACAATGATAGACAATTAGCATTATATGCACTTGCAATAAAGCAATTATTTGGAGAGGAAGAAAAAGTTTGTTTAGTCTGGCATTATTTAGCACACAACAAAAAAATAACTTCTAAAAGAACAGATGAACAATTAAAGCAATTAAAGCAAGAAACAATTGAATTAATTAAAAAAATAGAGTCCACTCAAGAATTTCCAGCATGCAAAAGTAAACTATGTGATTGGTGTGAATATAAAGAGATGTGTTCAGCACACGGCAATTCTCAAGCAACTCAAAAAACAGAAATAAAAATAGATTCAGAAAAATATCCAACTATTTCTAAGTATATAAGGGATTAATCACCATTATCCATTACCTTTACAATATCAGTTACTTTATCTCCTGCTTGTAATTTAACAACTCTAACACCTTGGGCAGCTCTTCCCATTACTCTAATATTTTTTAAAGAAGTTCTAATAACAATTCCTTTAGCAGTTGTAATAATTATGCTATCATTATCATTAACCGCTACAGTATTAATAACATTTCCTGTTTTTGCAGTTACTTTCAGATTTATTACTCCTTTTCCAGCTCTTGCTGTTTTTCTATAATCTTTAACAGCTGTTCTCTTTCCATAACCTTTTTCAGTTAGAGTCATAACCGCTTCTGTATCTAATACCTCTAAACTAACAACTTCATCATCACTATTCATTTTTATTCCAGTAACACCATAAGAAGCTCTCCCCATTGCTCTAACATCATCTGCGTTAAATCTTATTGCTTTTCCTTTTTTAGTTGCTAAAGACACCTCTTGTTTTTCCTTAACAACTTCTACTCCAATAAGTTCATCTGAATTATCTGCAGGCAAATTAAGAGCTCTTATACCTGAAGCTCTTGGTTTTGAAAAGTGATTTAAAGAAATTCTTTTAACAATTCCTTTTTTAGTAGCCATAAATAAAAAATCTTCAAAGTTTTTAACAGAAATAACACTTGTAACTTGTTCGTTTCTTAAATTAAGCATATTAACAATCGCTTTTCCCTTGCTATATCTTTCTGCAGCAGGAATGTCATAAGTCTTTAACCATAAAACTCTTCCGCGCGTTGTAAAAAACATCAAATAATCATGAGTTGAACAAGTAATTAATTGCTTTACAAAATCTCCTGTTGCTAGACCACTTCCAATAACCCCCTTTCCTCCTCTTCTCTGCTCCCTATAAGTTTTAATATCCATTCTCTTACAATAACCTTTTTCAGTTATTGTAACAATAACCTCTTTTTTCTGAATCAAATCTTTCTCTTTAAGTTCTTTTATAGACTTTAAAACTCTGGTCTTTCTAGAATCACCATATTTATTTTTAATTTCATTAATTTCTTTAGTAATAACTTTTAAAACTTCTTTAATATTCCCTAAAATCTTCTCAAGTTCAGAAATTGTTTTTTTCAATTCTACTTGCTCTTTACTTAATTTATCTTTTTCAAGAGAAGTTAATTGCTGTAATTTAGTTTCTAAAATAGCTTTTGCTTGTCTTTTAGTAAATTTAAATTTCTTCAATAGATTCTCCAAAGCTTCTCCTGTCCCTCTAGATTTTTTAATAATAGCAATAATTTCATCAATTTTCTTTAAAGCCATTAACAATCCTTCAACAATTTCTAGTCTTTCTTTAGCTTTTTTAAGTAAAAATTTAGATCTATTTGTGATTATTATTTTTCTATAATTAACATATTCAGTAAGAACATCTTTTAAACCCAAAACCTTTGGTTGTCTTCCAACCAAAGCCAGCATATTAACACTAAAACTATCTTGCAATCTAGTATATTTATATAATTGATTAATGAGAAATTTAGGATTAGCGCCTTTTTTTAATTCAATAACAATTCTTGTTTTACCTTTTGAAGATTCATCTCTTAAATCAGAAACATCCCTTAATTTTTTATCTCTAACAAGAACAGCAATCTGAGTCATTAATGAAGATTTATTTAACATATAAGGAATTTCAGTTACAACAATACCTTCTCTTTTCTTTAACATTTCAGTAGAAATTTTTCCTCTCAGAATAAGCCTTCCTCTTCCTGTTTTATATAATTCTTTCATATCTCCTGTAACTGTTCCTCCAGTTGGAAAATCAGGCCCAGTAACAATATTAATTAATTCATCAATTTCTATTTTAGGATTTTTAATATAAGCTATAATCGCATCACACAATTCAGTTAAATTATGAGGGGGAATATTTGTAGACATTCCAACTGCAATTCCAGTTGCACCATTTAATAATAAATTAGGAAGTTTTGCAGGCAATAATTCTGGTTCAGTTAAAGAAGCATCATAATTAGGCAAAAATTTAACTGTATCTTTATCAATGTCTTCTAATAATTCAGTTGAAATAGCCTGAAGTTTGGCTTCAGTATATCTCATTGCAGCTGGTTCATCACCATCAACACTACCAAAATTTCCTTGACCAAAAACCAAAGGATATCTTAATGAAAATTCCTGAGCTAATCTAACCATAGTAGCATAAACAGCCTGGTCACCATGAGGATGGTACTTACCAATAACATCCCCCACAATTCTTGCTGATTTCTTAGTCTGAGTATTGGGCTTTAAACCCATTTGTTGCATAGAGTATAAAATCCTTCTTTGCACTGGTTTTAAACCATCTTCAACACTTGGAATAGCTCTGCTTACAATTACACTCATAGCATAATCTAAATAAGATTTCTTCATCTCAGTAGATACTTCTGAGTTTACAACTCCTTTTTCTGAATCTGATTGTTTATTTTTTTCTTTTATTTCTTCTGACATTTTACGCAACCTCCTCATGTTTTTTATCTAAATATTCCATTAATTCATCTTCTGTAAGTTCTTTTTCTTTAACATTACTTCCTTTCCATTTGCATTTATGACACTCCCATTCTTTTCCTCCACCTTGTTCTGAATCAGAATTACTTAAAACAAGTCCAACATTATCGCTTCCACATTTAGGACACTCTCTTATCTTGAAAGTTTTTCCTTTTTTCTTTTTATTATCAATTCCTTTAGATTTATTATAGGCTTCTTCTGAATCATAACCTTCTAATATCCAATCTGGTGTTTTTAATTTATTTTTCTTTGCCATTTTATATATCCAACTCCGCTTTTTTTGCATTTTCATTTATAAATTCTTTTCTTGCCTGAACATTATCTCCCATTAACATTGAAAAAGTTTGGTCTGCTTCTAAAGCATCATCTATATACACTTTTTTAATCATCCTAGTTTTAGGATTCATAGTTGTATCCCACAATTGTTGAGAACTCATTTCTCCTAACCCTTTAAAACGTGTAACATTGGTTGTATTTAATCTCTCTTTTATTTTTTTCAATTGTTCTTCTGTATAAACATAATAGTCTTTTTTCTTTCTAACTCTATATAAAGGAGGCATAGCAATATATAGATTACCATTTTCAATGATTTGAGGCATAAACCTAAAGAAAAAAGTTAATAATAAAGTTGTAATATGTTCTCCATCAACATCTGCATCTGCCATAAGTACAATTTTACTATATCTCAATTTTTTAATATCAAATTGTTCTCCTACACCTGTTCCAATTGCAGTAATTAAATTTGCAATCTCTTCGCTAGATAATGCTCTAGCAGGATTCGCTTTTTCAACATTTAGAATTTTACCTCTAAGAGGTAAGATAGCTTGAATTTCTTTATTCCTCGCTTGTTTAGCTGAACCTCCGGCACTATTTCCTTCCACAATATATAATTCAGTATCATCTGATTTTCTTTTTGAACAATCAGCTAATTTTCCAGGCAAACCTCCAACTCCAAAAGCACTTTTTCTTCTAACTAATTCCTTAGCTTTCTTCGCTGCAAGCCTTGCTTTTGCACTATCTAAAGATTTTAAGGCTATTTTCTTAGCTATAGAAGGATTCTCTTCAAAAAACTCAGATAAAGCAGAAGTAACAATGCTATCAACAAAACCCTTAATCTCACTATTTCCTAATTTTGTTTTTGTTTGTCCTTCAAATTGAGGATCTCCCATTTTAACACTAATAATAGTAGTATTTCCTTCCCTTACATCATTTCCAGATAAACTACCTATTTTTAACATGTTAGTTTTTTTAACATAATCATTAATAACTCTTGTAAGAGCTGTTTTAAATCCAGAAACATGTGTTCCTCCTTCTACAGTATTAATAGTATTAACAAATCCAAAAATATTTTCTTGATATCCTGAATTATATTGAACAGCAACCTCAATAACAACATCTTTTATTATTCTCTTAAAATAAATTGGTTTAGGATGTAAAATATCTTTGTTCCTATTTATCCATTTTACAAATTCCATTAATCCTCCTGCAGCAAAAAAATCTTCATCTTTGTTTTTAATTTCATCTCTTAATTTTATTCTTAAACCTGCATTTAGAAATGCTATTTCCTTAAATCTATTTTCTAAAACTTTATAATCAAAATCTAAAACAGAAAAAATTTCTTCATCAGGCCAGAAAGTTATTTTTGTTCCAGTATTGCCATCATTACATTTTCCAATAATTTTTAATTTTGTTTTAGTTTTTCCTCGAGAATATTCTTGTTGATAAATCTTTCCTCCTCTTTTAATTTCAATAATCAATTTTTTTGAAAGAGCATTAACACAACTAACTCCCACTCCATGTAATCCTCCTGAAATATTATAAGATTTTTTATCAAATTTACCCCCAGCGTGAAGCTTAGTCAAAGCCACTTCAACAGCAGGAATTTTTAAAATAGGATGTTTATCTATAGGAATCCCTCTTCCATCATCTTCTATTGTTACAGAACCATCTTTATTTATTATAACTTTAATAAGTGTACAATTTCCAGCTAAAGCTTCATCAACAGAATTATCAACAACCTCATAAACCATATGATGCAATCCCTCTTTTCCAGTGCTTCCGATATACATTGCAGGACGTTTTCTTACACCCTCTAATCCCTCAAGAATCTTAATTGACTCTGCACTATATTCATATTTTGGGGTCATTTTAATTTGTAATTTTTCTAATTTTTTCTAGAAATTATATAATTTCTAGTATATTAAACAAAAAAAGCTTTAAAAAGCTTGCCCTCTAAATTTGGCTATTTCTGACGCTGAAAAGACCAAATTCAATTTTCTTTTTTATTCCGACGAGATTAAAAATAGCAAGTTTTAAATAAGAAAAGCAAGTAAACATAAAACAATGAAAACAAAAAAAATAGTAGTTTTAATGGCAGTCTTAATAAGTTTAATAGCAGGAATTTTATTAATTAAAGCTAGTATAATAGAGGATGCAAAAGATTATTATACTTATACTAAAGCGATTTGCAATGAGAACAATTTTTGCCAGGACCATATAGTGGTATGTGAAAATAAAAAAGCAATTAGTATTAATCCAATTACAGGAGCATCAATACAACACTCAGATACTTGGCAAGATCCAAGAGAAAATAAATCAGAAATTATTTGTGAATAAAATGGTTACAAACTTAGAATATACTGCAAAACAAGAAAAAGGAATTGTAGGTCAAGATGGATTATGTGGAAGTAAACATAAGCATAAAAATGGATATGAAGGAGAGATAGAAAAAAAGTTCCCAAAAATTAATAACTTAAAAAGTATTTTACAGATGGATTAATTATTTCTTTTTCTTAGAAATCCACCTAACTTTTC
>CAZYKW010000026.1:0-8625 GCA_964648475.1 Candidatus Woesearchaeota archaeon
ATAAATATAAATTCCTAAATAGGTTCCAATCAAAAGAAGAACTATAATCACAGGAATTATTATCTTTTTCATATAATCTCTAATCTAAAAAATGTTTTAAATATTTCTAATTTAGAATTTTTAAAGTTCAGCTTGTTCTCCTGCAATACGAGCAGAATTTAAACACCTTTCTTGATATTTACATTCATGACAAAAAGAATAATTTCCAATTTCATATAAATTAAGATTTATAGCTCCAGCTTTGCACTCTTCCATATAATTACATGCTTCTGCATTTGTAAATCCTCCATCACATTGTATCTCTAATTTGTTTTCATCACTCATCTTCAGATAATTTCCTTAAAAATTTTCTTTCTTTTGCTTCAGAAGGGTCTTGTTTTAAAATTCCTCCTCTTGGTTTAGGATCGCATTTAGGGCAGTATTCTACATCCCTTGCTATTGTTTTTCCGCTTCCTGATAATGGAAAAGGTCCATCATGAATGCTGTCATAAACAGTTTCTACCAATCTTACCCCCCCACACTTTTCACAAAGATTGTATACTGACTCAAACGGATTCATTAAAAGAATGACTCTTGCAAATCCTTCTACAGCTCTTATCATTTCTTGTTTTCCTTGCATTACTTTAAATTCTTTGCCATCAATAGAATTCCAAAATGAATTATCAATATATTTAAAACTTTCAAAATCTTTCATTGCTTCTTTTAAATCTTTTCCTTCTACTACAAGCTTTGCTACTTGATTTCCTAATAACAATGCACATAAATTATCATCTTCCATACATCTATCCAGATTAGGACAATATTCTTCTCCTCTTTCTACTGCTTGCTGCAATGTTAATAAAGTATTATCAAAATAATTAATATTGCACGGAGAGCCTTTTGATATCAAACTTCTTTCTCTTTCATCCCCCATTTTTAAAAATTCCCATTCATTCCAGGGGGTAGCCCCCCTGCTGATTTCATATTACCTCTCTTATCCCCAGAAGACGCAATAACATCATCAATTCTTAAAATCATAGTAGCAACTTCACTTGCAGAATTAATTGCCTGACTCTTAATTTTATAAGGTTCAATGATTTTTGCTTCAAGAACATTTTCTATTTTATCATTAAATAAATTTAATCCAGCGCTCTTTTCTCCGGCATCATGTTTAGATTTAAGTTCAGTCAAAATATCAATAGGATCCATTCCTGCATTTTCTGCAAGAGTTAAAGGAATAAATTCCAAGGCAGAGGCAAATTCTTCAACTGCTAATTGTTCTCTCCCACTTAAACCTTGAGAGAACTCCCTTAATCTTTTAGATAATTCAATCTCAATTGCCCCCCCTCCAGGAACAACCAATCCTGTTTTTAAACTAGAAACTACATCTCCTAATCCATCTTGTATTGCTCTTTCTATTTCATCTATTACATGTTCACTTCCTCCATGAATTAAAATAGTCAGAGCTTTAGGATTTTTACACCCCTGTATGTAAGTCATATTGTCTTCTCCATGACTTTTCTCTTCAACAACCTTAGCCTCACCAAGTTCAAAGTGATTTAACTCATTAATATTACTTACAATTCTCCCACTTGTTGCTTTTGCAATTTTTTCCATATCACTTCTTGAAACTCTTCTACAAACATAAATTCCATCTTTAGCAAACAAATACTGAGCAAAATCATCAACCCCTTTTTGACAAAAAACAACATTTGCTCCAGAAGATTTAATTTTATCAACCATTCTGCTAATTGTTTTTTCTTCCTCATTTAAAAAATTCTGCAGCTGTTCAGGATTAGTTATTGAAATTTTAGTGTCAATCTCTGGATTTTTCAATTCAACTGGAAAATCAACCAATGCAATTTTACAATCTTCAATCCTAGAAGGCATATCAGAAGAAACTTTTTCTTTGTCTAAAACAATTCCAGAAATAAGCTCAGTGTCCTCAATCCCATCTCCTTTAATCTTTTCAATTTTAATATCCTTTAAGTCAACTCTTCCATCTTTTTCAATTTGTTTAACTGCATTTACAATAATTTGCGAAAATTTCTCCTTGCTTCCTTCTGCCCCTTTTCCTGTCATAGCAGTCATTGCTATTTGTCTTAGAACATTCTCGTCATTAGGAGTAATTCTTAATGAAATCTCCTTTAAAATCTCCTGAGCTTTTTCACTTGCTAATCTATACCCTTTTGTTATCACAGTGGGGTGTATTTTCACATCAAGTAATTTCTCTGCGTTCTCTAATAGCTTTCCAGCAATCATTACTGCAGTAGTTGTTCCATCTCCAACTTCTGATTCTTGTGTCTTAGCTATCTCTACCATCATTTTTGCAGCAGGATGCTCTATTTGCATTTCATCAAGAATTGTGACCCCATCATTAGTAATTATAATCTCATTTGTAGGAGAAACAAGCATTTTATCCATTCCTTTTGGCCCAAGAGTTGTCTTAATCATTTCAGAAACCATTTTAGCAGCTAGAATATTATTTCTCTGAGCATCTTTTCCCATAAGTCTTTGAATATCTTCAGGCATTAGAACTACTGGTTTATTTGACATAGAATAAGAAACCGGGATTTATTTTTAAGGATTATTGTGTTATAAGAATTGCTTCAGAAATATTTAATAAATATAGACTAATTCTTTAAGTATGAAGAAGGTTATTTTTGTATGTGGAATGAGCGGAGGAAAAAGAGATATGTTTCTTATAAAACATATTTTAAAAGATTTTAATGTAATATACTTCCCTTATGATGTATGGCTTAACGAGACTATTGAACAATCTGCAAAGAGATTAGAAAAATTTGTTAATGAATTAAATTTAAATAAAAAAGAGAAAATTAGTATTGTTTCTGTAAGTGCAGGAGGAATTATCTCAGAGTATTATTTAAAATTCTTAGATAATAAAAAAGTAGATAAGATTGTTACTTTATGCTCCCCATTTAAAGGAACTTGGTTAGCAGAACTTTTTTTTAAAGGCAATAAAGGGCTTAGAGAATTAAGAAAAGAAAGCCCTTTATTAAAGAAAATTCAGAATAAAAAATTAAAAAACATTAAAGAATTAAATTTTTGGTGTTATTTTGATCCTATTGTTCCTGGAAAATCAGCAAGAGGGGAAAACCCAAGACATACTTTATTTTTTCTACACTGGATTATTCAATTTTGGCCTCCAGTAATTTATAAAATTAAAGAATTTTTACTTTAATCTCATCTTCTTCTTACTCCTCCCAAATATCCTCCCTTTTAAAAATTATTACAATCCAAAGTAACTTTCAAATGCAAAAAAATATTTATAAGGAAAAAAATCAATAAAAAGTTATGAATAAAATAATCGTTGCAGATATAATGACCAGGGACCCAATTAAAATTCCCCCAGAAACAGATTTATTAAATTGTGCAAAAATAATGGTAAAGAAAAGGACTGGAAGCCTCCTTCTTGTTAAAAATAAAAGGCTTGTAGGAATAATATCAAGAAAAGATATTTTATGGGCATTAATAAAAAAGTCAAAAAAAGATTTATCTAAAATAAGAGCAATAGATATATCTCCAAAAAAGATTGCTACAATAAAACCCACAAAGACACTTGATTATGTCCTTAAAAAGATAAAAAAAATCAAATTAGCGAGACTCCCGGTTATTAATAAAGGAAAGTTAGTAGGAATAATAACTACAAAAGACATACTCCAATATAATCCAACACTTTACCAAGAATTATCAGAATATCATCAAATAAGGGAATGGCAAGAAAAAGAAAAAAGACTAAAAAAAGCACAAGAGAGAAAGATTACAGAAGGAATATGTAATGAGTGTGGAAATGAGGGTATTTTAATAGAAGTAGATGGAGAATTAATTTGTGAAGATTGTGCTGAGGATTTTTGAAGATAGAAAAACTATTTAAATACAATTATGCTTTTTTCTAATATAAAATGGCCGGTGAAAAAGATAATATTTTTTCAAGCAAAGTAAAGTATACAGGAGTATTTCCTTTTTCAGATTTTTACAAATTTTGTTATGAATGGTTAACTCAAGAAGCAGGTTTAGATGTAATTGAAGAGCAGTATGTAGAAAAAATAAAAGGAAACTCTAAAGATATTGAATTTAAATGGGCTGGGGATAAAAAAGTAAGTGATTACTTTAAATTTAGTGTAAAAGTTAGTTTTAGAATTATTGGGATGGTTGATGTAGAGGTTGTAAAGGACAAAATTAAAGAAAAAATGAATAAAGGAATTGTTGAAGTTAAAATATCAAGCTCTATTATAAAAGACTATCAGGGAAAATTCGAGCAAAATGCATTTAAGAAATTTTTAAGAGGAATTTATGAAAAATGGGTAATTCCTTCTAGAATAGACCAATATTCTGAAAAATTAGTTAATGATAGTGATGAGTTCCTATCTCAAGTCAAGGCTTATCTTGATTTAGAAGGAAAGAGGTAATGCTATTTTATAATACCGAAATCCTTAAATAACATTTCTATTATGTTTTCCTATGAAAAAACTCATTTCAGCAACCCTATTAATGCTCCTAATTCTGCCTACAATTATGGCAATTGATTTAGAAATAACTGAAACAAGTGCAAAAAATGTAATGGTTGTGGGATTAGACACCCCTGCTACTTTCAATTTAGAGGTAACAAACAATGATAATTCAGATGAATTTACTTTCTTTAATTTAATTGGGTATACTATGGAACCAAGAGAACCCATTCAAATAAATGAAGATGAAACCAAAGAAATTCAGATTACTCTTTATCCTAGAGAGGATTTAGAGCTTAGAAATTATTATTATGTAGAATATTTTATACGAGACTCTGATGATTCCAGAACAGAGGAAAAATTAAGAGTAAAGGTTATTGATCTAGAAGATGCTTTTGAAATAGGTGCAGAAGAGATAAGCCCTGAATCCAATTCTCTTAAGGTATATATCCACAATAAAGAAGACTTTGATTTTGAGGAAATGAAAGTTACATTTAAGTCTAAATTCTTTGAATTTGAAGAAGAAATAAATCTTGCTCCAAATAAAAGAAAAGATTTCTCAGTTGAATTAGATAAAGAGGAATTCAAACAATTGACTGCAGGATTTTATACTTTAGAAGTAGAGGTTAGTATTGGTGATTTAAGTGCTAGTATAGAAGAGCCAATTGAATTTGTTGAAAAAGAAATAGTTGAAGAAAAAACACAAGAAAAGGGAGGAATAATTAGTGTGATTTTAATAGAAAAAATAAATAATGGAAACACCCTTCATAATGAAGAGATAGTTATTGAAAAGAATATTTTATCAAGATTATTCACAAGCTTTAGTCCAGAACCAGATGCAGTAGATAGGCAAGGAACAATTGTATACTATACTTGGAATAGTGATATAAAGCCAGGAGAGAGCATGCAAGTAAGAGTTAAGACAAATTGGTTATATCCTCTTTTATTAATAATATTTATTGTGGCTATAGTTATTTTAGTTAAAAAATCTATATCTACAGATGTGGTGATAAGGAAAAAAGTATCTTATGTAAGAGCTAAAGGAGGGGAGTTTGCATTAAAAGTAACTTTATTTATAAATTCAAGAGCTTATGTTGAAAGAGTTAATATTGTAGACAGAATCCCTGCTTTAATGAAAGTTTATGAAAGATTTGGAGGAGAAAATCCTTCTAGAATAAGTGAAGAGGCAAGAATAATTGAGTGGGATTTTGAAAAGCTAGAACAAGGAGAAATAAGAACACTTTCCTATGTAATATATTCTAAAAAAGTAGGAATATTAGGAAAATTTGCACTCCCTCAAACAGTTGCAATATATCAAAAAGATGGAAAAATAAAAGAGTCAACATCAAATAGAGCATACTTTATTACAGAACAAAGAAAAGGGGATCTTGTAGGATAAACTACCTATTTCTTATATCATTATATATTCCATGTAAGATAGATGTGCTAAATGCACCAACAACACCTAATCCAATGCTTTGAACTGAATTAGATTTAAACCCATAATGAGATAATAAATATGCTCCAACACCTCCCATAATACTAGGAGTAAGTTTTAATAATCCGCGGGCAATTTTTTTACTCAAAGATGCTTTTTCTTCTAAAAGCTCTTTTTCAAGATTTTTTGTTTTAGTTTTTGCTAAATTAGCATCATCATATACTTTTTGAATTTGTTCTGAAAACTCTAATTCACTATAAAATTCTTGAATTTGTTCAAATAAGCCATTGATCTTTGGATCCATGTATAAAAAAGTCCTCACTTAGTATTTAAATAAATTTCTATAATCATAACCTTTAAAAGTTGAGAGTATTTCTTAATTTCATCCCTCCGTAGCTCAGTGGTTAGAGCGCCTGGCTGTAGAGAAAATATCTAGGGTGGAGATTCAATATTAATCAACCTTGAGTCTATCTTAAGGGAAGGTTAAGCGAAGGAAACCGTTAGGTGTCCTCGCATGATAACTATGAAACCTGAGAAGCCAGTTCTTCCAAAGCAGAACCCGGGAGATCCCAAGTTCGAATCTTGGCGGGGGGATTTTATTTTATCATGACAAGAAAAAAGAGATTAAGCACTTTTAGAATTGCAATTGAGTTGATTATATTATATCTTTTCTCTGGTTTGATGTTTTCTCTTGGATATATTACAGGAATATTTTATTTAGTTACAATAACTTTGGCGTTATTTAGTGGAATACTTTTTACAAGAAAGAACATCTCCTGGATGATCATTTTTGGAACAATTCTATCTTATTTTGCAGGAAAATTTGTATTAGTAACAATTGGGAATGCCCTTGCAGGAGATATAGTTGGAGCAAGTATATTTGGAATAATTGCACTCCTTTTGTGGAGTAAAGGCAGAAAATTAAAAAAAGGAAAAAAATAGATTATCCTTTAAAGTGTCCATTAAAACTCCGAAATACTTAAAAACTATTTATTTCTTAAAGATGCAATAAAAATAAGAGGTTGTTTTTTATGACAGAAGATTTCGAAGAAATCTATGATGAAGACGAGGAAGAATTCCTAGACGATATCGACTCTTTAGACCTTGATGACTGAAAGGTACTAATTTCATTTCTTAAATTTTATTTTTTTAAAATAACAGATAAAAATCTATTGTACTTCAAGAGTGAGTTTGTTATTTTCCTTATCTAATTCTTTTTCTGAATAATTAATAAATAATTCTATGTCATCTATATTTAACTTGCCTATAAAAAGGTTAGTAAGAGTAATAATTTTCCCATTTCCTATTTCTAACTCTTCCAATTCAATTTCTTTTAAAGTATCATCTTTCATATTAACTTCAATCACAGCTTCTTTTGATTTTTTTAATCCTAAATTTTTTGCTCTTATTTCAAGTTGCAAGTATCTTCCATTCATACTAGCAGAAGCATTTTCAAATACCAAATCAGGATAATTAGGAACAGAGTAAAGATCATTTATAATTAGAGGGATTTCCTTCCCTATTGTCTGGCTACATTTAGTATACTTATACATAATATTATTTGGATTATCTGAGTGAATGAATCCAAGCACATGTAAAAGTTCATGCATTGCAACATTAGGTTTTTCACATTTAGAGTCTTCTAATAAAAGAATATTTCCATGTAAAATAACATAATAATTACCAGAATAAATTATTTTAGTCGGCCCCCCTTCTCCAGCTATGAACATCCCTTCCTTTATTTTTGTTTTTTCATCACAACTAATAGTTATGTCCTCATTCTCTGAAACTGAATAAAAATCTAATATTGTAATATTTTCAAAAATTTCAAAAGCATATTCCATATCATTTTGCTTTTTTAGGGTGCAGTTATCAATTTTATAAGAAAGCTCATTATTTTCAAATCTCATGTTAGGATAAAATTGAACTTCACTGGTATTCCCATTAATTGTAAAATTATAATTTAAAGGACTGGAAGTAAATTCTAGTTCATTAAAAGGCATAAAGTAGTAAATTAATATTAAAATCATCACTATTACTACAGACATAATTACTATTACTTGTTTAATTCCCATAGTTCATTTATGGATTTTTGTTATATAAATTTAATTAAAAAAATAAAAATAAAAATTAGAATAGAATTACTCTGCTGATTCAGCAGATGGTTCTTCTGAAGATTCTGTAGATGGTTCTTCACTTTCTTCTTTAGATTCTTCTGAAGATTCTGTTTCAGCTTCTGTAGTAACCGGTTCTGAACTTTCTTCACCTGGTGTTTCTGAAACTTCTTCTTTAGGTGCTTCAGGTGCTTCTTCTTCAGAAGGTTCTTCAGCTGTTTCTTCTGTCTCTGAAGATTCTTCTTCACTTTCACTTGTTTCTGAAGCCGGTGTTTCCTCAGTTGGCTTTTCTTCTACTGGAGCTGCTTCTGTAGTTTCAGCAGTCTCTTCTTGAGGAGTTTCTTGTTTTTGTTCTTCTTCCATTTTTATACCTCGCTTTAGTTCACTTTCAAAAGAAAAATTCTTTTTTAAAAGTTTTGGATTACTCTAGAGTATAAAAACATAAGCCTTATTAACTTAAATAAATATAATACTATATGTCAAAAATACTAGACTCTCAAAGGCAAGGAATTATTCTCTTGATTATTGCAGTATTTATTTGGGCACCTATTCCAAACATCCTTCCTTGGAATACTCTGGCTGCAATTGCTCTTGTAGGATTAGGATTGTATAACTTACTTATAAA
>CAZYKW010000027.1:0-7884 GCA_964648475.1 Candidatus Woesearchaeota archaeon
CCAGATTCTTCTGCCCAAGTCAAATTAGCACAAGCAGTTGCAGGTGTAGCAGCTGTTATATCTGAATAGTCATTTATATCTCCAGGACTAGTACACTTACTATCATTAACAGATTTCCATTTAAAACTTGCAGCATATCTATCAGTACTGCTTGTAATAAATGTATCTGCATCTGCACTAGAAGTAAATGTTACACTTAAATCAACATCTCCATCATTTTGAACAGTTAATCCATCAGTACAACCATGCCAATCAACTCCATCGCCACCTGTTGTATTAATTGCGGTCCCATTAGAGTAAACAATAGCAAATAATGCTTCTTCTTCAACACTACCACTACCAAAATTACACTCAGCATCTGTAAATCTTAGACTTGCCTGTGAACTAATTGTTAAATTAGCTGCAGCATAATCATCTGATGTAGTAGATTTTCCAGTAAGAACCCCATACTTATTCATAGTCACAATCAAAGTTATTGCAATAATCAATAAAATGATTACTGATAAAACTAAAATAGTTTTAGAAGAGTCTCTTTTCATTTTAAGACGCTCCTCCTGTAACAGCAGGGTTTCTGACTATATCTAAAATAACACTCGCAGTAGCCATATCTTCTTGCATACCTTGATTAGTAGTTACCATAACATTGGCGCTGATTGTAATAGTCAATGTTATAACTGACAATAAAATTGCAATTAACAACAAAACAACAATTACCTTTTCTGTGTTCATAAGTCTCAACCTCCTTTTTATTTAATTAGTTAATCAACATAATAAAAAACAATTTATAAACTTTTTGTCGTTGGAAAATATAATGTCTGTGTGATTATTTTACAACCTTATCATTAGATAAATTGGAAAATATTATTTTCTTTTAATGACTTTTCTTAGAATTATAAAAATCACACTCGCTAAAATTAAAATAATCAAAAAGATTTTAATTAATCCTGGTTTTTCATTTAAAACAAATCCTCCTGATTCAATCTCAATTCCAATTCCATAATCTGAAATATCTACATACACTTTCTTTTCACTAGAAAAGTCCTTATAATGAATAACAATGCTTCCATGATACTCTCCTTTACTTACATTAGCAGTATCCCAATAAAGAGGAATTCTTATTTTCTCAAAAGCCTCTATGTCCTCAGGAGGAGATTTAAAATCAGCAATCTTATTTCCATATTCATCATATAAAATCAAATTTGCATAAACTTCATCTAATCTTTCTGACCATTGATTCTCAACAAGAACATCTAATTTAACAATATTTCCTAATTCAAAATCCTCTGCAAAAATATCAAAGATACCAAAAGAAATATTTCCAACTTTAAAGTTTTTTGTAAAAATAGCTTTTTCATCATCATAATCCAAAATAATCTTAGCAGTATACATTCCAAGAGGAACATTTGCCATCCAATCTACATTCAATTCTCTTCTCTGCATACTTTCTAAAGAAAAAAGAGAGGCATTTACTTCATCAATCTTTAAATCCCTATCATATATTTCAACAATAGCATCAAGCTCCTCTATTTGTTCCTCTCCTCTATTAATAACAGGAATCAAAAAAGTAGTTGTTTCATTTTTATTTGATTCAATAACATTAACATCTGACTCTATGTATTTATAAGGATAAGGAATAAAAAATACAATCTCGGTTTTAACACTTATTTTAGCCCCAATGATTTCCTCATCCCCTTTTTCAGAAATGATAATCTCTCCTTTATGTTCCCCAGGATTCATATTCATAGGAACATTTAAAGTATAAGTAAATTCTCTTGAATCTTTTTCTTCGCTAATCTCTGCACTCTTTTCATTTAAAATTATATAATCTCCTAAATCCCCAGAAGTATCAAAAGACAACTGCATATCTTTGTTTTCTGAATTTAAAATTTTAAAGCTAAAAGTTTTATTTAGATCATTTGGATAATTTATAGTTGTTCTTCCAGGAGTCACCCCTAGAGCAAATACAAATTGTAGAGTCAAGACTAGTAAAATTCCGACGACAAATATCTTTTTTTTCATTTTTATTATTCAGATAAACTTGCTGTAAAAGTTACAGTAGTTGTTTTAAGTCCAGGTGTTTCTCTTGGTACATCTACAAATAAATCTATTTCTACTATGTCTGTTGAATTAATCCAATTAAGATTTGCAATTGCTGTTTCAACTGCATTGATTGGAGTTGGTTGCCATGAAATAATAGCCCAATCAAAACTTCCTTGTTCTCCTGTTTTATTATCTATTTTATAAGTAAAATTATTTGATGCTTCTGATTTGCTTGAAAATAACTGAGTTGCATTTATAGTCACATTTACAAGACAATTACCATCATTTTGAAGTTCAAATGGTCCTGGATTATTTGTGGTTGTATTTTTACTCTGGCTATGATTCATAATTCCAAATTCAATAACATCTACAGGCATACTAATAATAACTTCTGCACTTATATTAAATGTTCTTAATTCACTCCATTCACCAAATGATACTCCACTATCATCACTTGCCCTTACTTTCCAGATATAATAATCCCCATTATCATACAAACAATTCAAAGGACTGCTTGGAGTGTAATTAGAATCACTTAATCCAGACTGATTAAGATTAGGGTCAGTGCATAAGCTGGATGGGACCAGTGTCAAATTAAGTTCGTAACTTAAGGTATCTCCCTCATCTGGATCAACTCCACTCCAATTAAGAAGAGGAGTTCTGTCTGTTACACTGGCCCCATCAGCCGGGGAAATTAAAGTTACTTCAGGGAGAGTATTACCAATAGTAAAACACCATAAATCTGTTTCAGCAGTGTTTCCATAGATATCTATTCCATAAAATTTCCAGCAAAATTCTTCGCCTCTTGTCACAGGAATAGTATGAGTATGATTATGCAAGCAAGGACTTGCTCCATTGCAATTATATTCAGTTTCATTTGTAAATGAAGCACTATCACTTGAATTCCAAGAAAAGATGCTTCCATTCACACCGGACTCATCTGTCCAATTAATACTAAACCAAACAGCTTCATTATATTTTGTAGTGTCATTACTTGAATTTGTATTATTATTCTGCCACACAGGGTTTCTTGTCTCATCTATCTCCAAAGTATTATTACTATCAGCCCAATCATCACTTCCATAACAATGAACATTCCAATTATAATATCCAACAGGCAAGGTCAATTTATCATCAAAACTTGTTTCTGTATCATCTAATACAGTATATACTGTCTGATTAAGCATCCATGTTCCATTAAAATCCCCCCATAATGAACAATTATGGACTTGTCCTGAATCCCCATGTTTTACAGAAAAATTAAATGGTATTTCTTGATCATCATATAAAGTAATTCCGTCTCCAGGATACAATAAAGTAACCTCTGGATTTAACTCACACATATTACTTTCATTACAAGAATAACCAGTTAAACAATCTGTATTATCATAACAATCTTGAACTTCACTTAAAAGACAATAATCAGTAGTTCCATCATCTCCTAATCCAAAGTCCCAGTAATTAATATCATGAGTATCACTAGACTGACAACTAGCAGTATCTCCAGCATCATAACAACATCCAGTCAAGCAATCTGTTTCTTTATCTCCAACATCAGGACCACTAGCCCCTCCACTTCCATCACAAGCAAATACGTCATAAACAGCATCTCCAAATCCATTTGTAGGGACAGCAGAAGAACACCTGTCAGCATCATCATTTGAAGAATATAAAGTTGCTGAACCAGTTACAAAGCTTCCTGCTGAACATACTTCTCCAGATCCTGCATTCTCACTTTCTGAATCACAAGAAAAACCTCCACTACACGCATCTGTGCTTCTGCTTCTTGAACAGGAATTAGGTGAACCACTTCCAGAACATCCCCAGGAACCAGTGCTACATTCCTCTTCTGGATCTGTTCCTTGTGAATAAGCAGTGCAAGTACCCTCACTTCCCCCTAAAGCGCAATTCTGGCAAGTTCCACTGCAAGCACTATTACAACATACCCCATCAACACAATATCCAGAAGTACATTGTAAACCATCAGAACAAGACTCTCCATTATTAAGTTTAGATAATATAGTTAAAGTATTACTACAATTCTCGATTCCATTAAACATTCCATCATTAGGAGTAATACATGCTTTCCAAACATCTCCAACTTCTGTTTCTTCTGAAACAATTACATCTGTTCTATTATTATATAATTCAGAGATTTGTTCTTCTGATAAAGAGTAATTATAAATTCTAACTTCATCAATTGTTCCATTGAAATACTGGTCATCTCTCGCTTGCCTATAACCTATTGAAGCTGCGTGACTTGATTGTAAATCCTGTCCATTAAATTTAGAAATATCAATTGTTGCTTCTTGAACTCCATTAATATAAGAGGTCATATTCCCGTCTCTATTCCAAACTCCCGCAACATAAATCCAGGTTTCATTTACTACATCTGTTGTTCCTTCTGCCAAAAGATTTTCAGAAATAGTTGAATTACTTAATCCAATTCTTAAATGTTCATTTATAACATTAAGCTCCCAAAAGACACTATCTGCATATCCAGATTTACTAACAATCTCTCCTCTATTTGAGCCAAGCCCCTCATTTACTTTAATCCAAGCACAAGCAGTCCAATCACTAGTTCCTATTTCTAAGTTAACATTATCTCCAAATTTAATTCCATCATTAACACCATCAAATTCATAAGCACCTTTTCCATCATAACCATATGCCCCTCCCCATTCTGCACTATAAACAGTTCCATTATTTCCATATCCAGAATAATCTTTAGTCCAAGTATCATTACTTCCTCCTTCAAAGGGCATATTCAATACAGTAATTGAACTTGCATCTTTATACCAATTAATAATATTCTTTACATCATCATCATTTGCATCATAAGTAGACTGGTTATATACAGTTAAATCTTCAGAGGTAGTATTTGTTCCATAAGTTGAATTCAAAATAGGCTGAGTATGTGTTGGTGCTGTCTCTACTTCTAAGATTGTTAAATTTCCAGAAGATTTTGTGTCTCCTCTATCTTCATCGTCATAAGGAGTCACAAAACAAACCCAATTTTCTCCAACAGTGGTTTCATCTGATAAAATTAAATTTGAACTATTTTTGTATACTCCTCTAATTTGTTCTTCTGATAAAGAAACATTATAGATTTTTATATCATCTATTATTCCATTTAATGCTCTAGGAAAACCAGTCCAATGCATTCCTCCTATTCGGGTATCTGCAGTCCCCCCCATAGTAATAGAATTAGAAAGTGTATTAACCAAAATTCCATTTTCATAATATTTAACTTCATTAGCTGAATCACTATATGTAAAAGCTATGTGTGTCCATTTTCCTACAACAAAGGAATGGCTAAATGTTTCTGTTTCACCATTATCATTGCCCCCAGGGGAAATTACTAATTGTATATAATCTCCTTGGGTAGAATGATCAGTTATTCTCATTTCATAGGATTTATCTCCATCTTCCCATTTAGTTATAATATCTTGAAGAGAATTATCCGCAGCTTCTAATGTATTAAGTTTTATCCAAGCTGACCAAGTCATCTCTGAAGGAGTGCTTACAAGAGATGTTAAATCAATATAATCATTACCATCAAAACTATAAGCCCCATAATTATCGTGACCTCCGGTTGGTTGCCATGTTGCTCCTGAAACAGTTCCATCATTGCCGTACAAAGAATAATCTTTTGGGGTATCTAAAATTTGAGTATAATTTTCAAATGGCATATTAAGAAGAACATTAGAGTAAGAGATATCAAAAAGGGTTGCAGGATAACTTCTATTATTCTTAAACCAAATATAACTGTTATTTATGTTATCTCCATCCTCATCATAAGTTGATTGATTATAACATGTTAAATTCTCATTTGTATAATTAGTTCCTAAACTTGAATTTAAAATAGGATTTTCATGTTCTGGAACTGAATTTAATATAGTCAAATTACTACTTGAATCTGTTAAACCATCTTCCTCACCATCATTTGGAGTTATTGAACAGCTCCAATTCTCACCTTTTACTATTTCTTGTGATACAATTAAATCTGTCCTGTTGTTATATAATGCAGAAATTTGTTCTTCTGACAAAGGATAATTATAAATCTGAACATCATCCATTTTTCCAGTAAAATTTCTTGCTGGATATGCTCTATCTCCTCCAATATTCACATCATTAGTTGTATCAAGTGTTAATAAACCATTATCAGTTACATTGCCTATCAAAGTACCATTATGATATAAATAAGCATCGTCCCCATCTAAAACCCCACAGAGATGTTGCCATGTATCTGTGATTATATCCCCTTTATAAATAGTTGTTCCAACACTATTAGAATCTCTTCTAAAAAATCTAAAATTATTATTAGCATATGAACTAGTACCTAATAAATAAGAAATTTCTGTTCCATCGTTTTTAGAGATGAAAGTAGTATAATCTCCATAATTATCATCTAAATTAAACCAGAAACATATTGTTATTTTATTCTCCTGAGGTTCTATAGATGGACTATCACTTATATTTATATAATCTGCCCCATAACCAAACTCATAAGCTCCCTTTCTATCATAGCCTCCAGATGAATTAAAGATTATTGTTGTTCCTGAAACAATTCCATCATTTCCAAAATCTGAATAATCTTTTGTATAAGTATCATTACTTCCTCCTTCAAAAGGCATATTAAGAACCATAATTGAACCTCCATTTTTATACCAATTAAAGATATTCTTTACAGAATCAGCATCATCATCTATTGTTGACTGATTATAACAAGTTAAATTTTCTGATGAAGTATTTGTTCCTAAAGTTGAATTTAAAATTGGAAGTCCTTGTGTTGGAGCTGTATTTAATATAGTCAAAGTATTACTTAAATTTGTAGTTCCATCTTCTATTCCATCATTTGGAGTGATTGAACAACTCCAAGTTTCACCCTTTGTTGTTTCTTGTGATACAATTAAATCAGGCCGGCTATTATTTAATGCTATTACCTGTTCTTCAGATAAAGAATAATTATAAATTCTTAGTTCATCTATTGCTCCATTGAAATCAGATCCCCCTAAATCTCCTCTCCCCACAATTACTTCAGTTAGTCCATAACCATATTGACCATTATCCGTAAAGGATAATGATTGATTTACCCCATTTATATATATTGAAATAGAATTTGCTGAATTATTATAAACACCAACTACATGTGTCCACTCTCCTGCAGAAAGGACATTATTTGAAGTTTCATAATCATAAAAATCTATTTCAAAACCTATTTTTTGAGATATTCTAGTCAAAGCATAAAATCTATTGAATATTCCTGCTCCTCTTTCAGGAGAAATTACAATTGTTTGTAGTCCAGATACTGTATTTGGTTTAATCCAAACTGAAATTGAACCATCACTAAAATCCAAACTAGAATCATTATTACAATTAATATAATCCCCGCTGCCATCAAACTCATAAGCACCTTTTCCATCATATCCCCCTAATGAATTATAAGTTGCTCCAAAAACAGTTCCATTATTTCCATGCCCAGAATAATCAGTTGCATTTTGTGCTCCACTTGGTTCAAATGGCATGTTCAAAACCATGATTGATTTTCCGTTTTTATACCAATTAAAAATATTTTTAACTGAATCTCCATCTGCATCATAAGTTGATTGATTATAGCAAGTTAAATTTTCCGAAGTTGTGTTGGTTCCTAAAGTTGAATTTAATAGGGGTTTTCCTTGTGTTGGAACTAAATTTAATATTGTTAAATTAGTTTCATTCTCTCCATAAATATTTCCATAAGTAGTATTAACTTTTACTATATATTCTCCAGAAGTAGAAGGAGCAGTAAAAGTGTAATTATAATGTCCAGTTTCATTAGTAAGCAATACTGTTCCTATTTGA
>CAZYKW010000028.1:0-7798 GCA_964648475.1 Candidatus Woesearchaeota archaeon
ATTTATTAAATGGTTTCAAAAAAAGTTTCTATATACTTTAAGAAAATTTAAAATGGCTGGGAAAAATGATGTAATTGCTTATGAAAATAAAGGAGATTTTAGAGGGGTTGTATTAGAGAATTTACTTCAGATGTTTTCAAATAGGGCTCTTGTTAAAATTTTTAAGTTTCCAACAAAAAAGAAATATACAAAAAAAGCTTTAGCTTCAACAACAGATACAGAAGCGAATAAGATAACACAAATTATTATTAAAGGAAAAGCAGAAAAATTAAAAGAATTAGCCCCTGTTTGGGGGAAAATAATTAAGCCTTTGGTTTTATTTCTTGATAAAGAAGTATTGTTATATGCTAAATTAATGAATTTAAAATTCAAAAAAACTATTGAGAAAAAAGATAAACTATCTTTATTTATTGATGATTTAGAAAAGAAACATCCTGAAATTAAGAATTCTATAATAAGTAGTTACTTGGAGTTATTTTGATTTTCTTTATGTTTGTAGAAGGTTGGATTGAATAACTCTCTTCTTGTTTTTGGAGGATATTTTGATGAAGCTGTGTAAAATACTGTTCCATCCCCTGCAACCACATAAAA
Source organism: Candidatus Woesearchaeota archaeon (assembly GCA_964648475.1). Lineage (GTDB taxonomy): Archaea > Nanobdellota > Nanobdellia > Pacearchaeales > GW2011-AR1 > WJLC01. The sequence goes on from CAZYKW010000028.1 coordinate 592, forward strand.
ATCTTTTTTTCCATCTCCGTCCCAATCTTTGTCATTTGATTCTTTTTTTATGCCTTTATGATAATAGTTTAAAATACAATTAAGATTTGTGATTCCACTTAATTGAGCTTCTATTACATTTGGAGATGTTGATTCTCCTCCACATCCTAAAAGACTGGCAAATATTAATCCCATTAATCCCAATTTTTGTGTTCTTGATACCATTTTCTTTAGAAATTGTATTTAATTCCAAGATAAGGATTTAATTTTACTTCTTTATGTATGCTTCCTGCTGAACGTGCTCCTGTTGTAATATTTAGATTATTTAGTAGTTTATAATCAAGAGAAGCTTCTCCTACATAAGTTTCTCCTCTTATGTCTCTATCTAACCATGCTGTAGCACTTAATTTATCTGGAATTATTTGCTGACTAATAAGAACACCGAGTGTTGTATCATCTTTTCTGTCTGTTCTCACAGGATATGCCTTTGCCATGATAAATGGGCCTTTTTTACCAAACTTTTTCTTATAGATAATTCCTGCTTTAGTATAGTCTACAAAGTAGTTTCCTGCTGTATGTTCTGCAGAAATATTTAATCCATTTATTATTTTTTGATCTGCTCTTGCTTTTACAAAGAAATTTTCAGTGTCTCCAGAATGATTTTTAGTAGCTCTTGTTTCTATAAATCCCCATAAATTTGGACCTTTTTCTGTAAATTGAGTATTTCCTTCTAATTTATACATAATATGTCTGTCTCTGTTATTATATAATACATGGCCTTTTGACCATGACTTATTTGAAGCACATCCCCCAAAATAGAGTAATCCTGCTAAGATTATTCCTACCAAAACTTTTCTGATTTTTTTGAATGCCATTTTATGTTATTATTTTTTGATAGTATATCTATTTAAGGATTACCTCCCCCTTAGGGAGGAGTAATAGAAAGGTTTATAATTCTTTATCATAATCTGTTTATATGAAAAAAAGTTTATTAGAAGATATAGGATTGACTAAATCAGAGATTAGTGTATATTTAGCCCTTTTGGAACTAGGAAGTTCTACAACTGGAAAGATAGTTGATAAAGCAAAAGTATCTTCCTCTAAAATTTATGAAGTTTTAGATAAATTAATCCAAAAAGGGTTAGTTTCTTTTATAATTAAATCTGGAATTAAATATTTTCAAGCTTCTTCTCCAGAGAGAATTATGGATTATATGGAAGAAAAAGAAAATAAATTATCAGAACAAAAAAATGAGTTAGAAAAATTACTCCCAGAGTTAAAGATAAAGCAGACTCTTTCTAAATATAATTCTGAAGCAACAATTTTTAAGGGTATAGAAGGCGCAAAAACAGCTTTTGATGATGTTTTAACTAGTCTAAATAAGGGAGAAGAATATTATGTAATGGGAGCATCAGAACTTATCCCCTCTTTTTCAATATTTATTCGCCAGCATCATATGAAAAGAATCAAAAAAGGAATTGGAGTTAAATTATTATTTTCAGAACAAGCAAAAGATTGGGTTGAGAACTTAAAAGATATAAAAAAACTTACTGAAATAAAATTTGCCCCAAGTCAATTACTCGCTTCTTCTTTTATTTTGATTTATAAAAATAAAATATTAATTACAGTCATCTCTAAAAGAGATATAACAATGTTTAGAATAGAAAGCAAAGAAGTTACAGATTCTTTTAAATCTCAATTTGAATTATTATGGACTCAAGAAACAACAACATATAAAGGTCTTGAGGGGAATAGAATGGCTCTTGAAAGATTAGTTAATTCTATGAAAAAAGGAGATGAATGGCTTGCTTATGTAATTCCTGCTCTTCCAAAAAAATTCACAAATTATTTAAAATTATTAAAAGGCCTTCACAAATGGAGAGATGATAAGGGTTTAAGGAGTAAACTTATTTTTACATTAGATAATAAAAAAGAAGGTAAAATTAGAGAAGAACTTTCTAATACGCAAGTTAAATATATTCCTAAATTGTGGAGTACTGCTGTAATAATTAATGTTGCTGGAAATAATGTTGTATTAAATATTCCTACAAAAGATTTTACTGCAATTTATATAGAAAACAAATTTATTGCAGATTCTTTTAAGTCTAGATTTAATCAATTATGGAAAAGATCTAAATAGGATTATTTTCCTAATTTTTTCTTTGATTTTGCTTTGTTTTCTTTTTCAAGTTTTTCTATGAAATTATGTATGAATTTTTTTGTTTCTAAGCTCTTTTTTTTAATTTCTTTTACTGTATACATTGCGTGTCCTTTTTTCTCTACTTTGTTTGATTTTACATCTGAAAGGGTTTGTTCATGCATTTTTTGACTTAGATATACTTCCCCTGTAGAAAGAATAGCTAATTTTCTTGCTTCTGTTATGAGAGTTCCCATGCTCATGAATTTTAATCCATCTTTTTCTGGTTTTGTAATAATTGTTCCATAATTCACAGAAATTCCATAGTCAATTCTCTTTTTAGCTAATTTATTATATTTGTCTAATATCTCTTTTGCTTCCTGAGCAATCTCTATTGCTTTTTTCTGATTCTTAAAAGTTTTTGTTTTTAGAGGAACCCACATAAACATTATATTATTTTGGTTTTGATAAGTAGCTGCTTTATGTTCTTCAGCTAAATTTGTTATTTTTTCTAAAACCTCTTTTGCTATTTCATTATTTTCTATTTCTTTTTCATTTTTAATCTTTAAACATATAAGGCTTATATTTTGTTTATGCCCTTTTATGGATAAAGAAAGAATAGCGGGATTTTTTGAATTAACAAGGGTTTTGTGTATAGGTTTTAATGGAAGAACTTCTTCTGTTTTTTTTGCTTTTCTTTTTGTTATATATCCTATAAATGTTTTTCTATACCCTTTTTTAAATATCATAAATAACATAAATCCTAAGATAAGTAGAATAAAAATCCATACAAAAGGGAATCTTACAACTTTTAATATTCCTCCCTCTATTTCTTTTACATTAATGGCACTTCCTGTAAGCAATACACTTTTAGTTTTTTTATCTTCTCCTGCCCTTATTTCTACTTCATACTCTCCATTTGGAGCAGTTAAAGAGTATTTTTTGATTTCATCAACCTCAATATAAGTATCAAAATCTAGAGTGGTATTTCCTACTTTAATCACAACTGTTTCATTATAAGGAACATTTCCTTTATTTGTTATTATTACAGTCTTATTTATAATGTCTACTTCTGCCAACTCATTTTCTGATATGTTAAAATTCTCTTCCACTATTAATTCATCTGATTCTGCGATTATTTCCCATTTTACAGGAGCTTGATTATATATTATTGGGTAATCTAGAAATTCATCTGTGGATAAATCTTTTTGTTCAAGTATTTTCCCTTTTTCATTTTTAAGAGTCATTGTAACATCTGATTCTATTTTTTCTCCTGATTGGTCATGAAGGACTGCCTTTACTTTTAAATCCTCCCCAGGAATAACTTCTTTTTCATCAAAAACAATTTCTAAATTAGTCGGAACTTGATTTATTTGAATATTCTGATTTAATAATCCCTGATTTGATTTATTTCCTGTTCCATCTTTTTCATATATCTCCAACTGAACTAAATATTTTCCTGCTGCTGTTTCTTTTGGTAGTGAGGTATTTAAAAAGAAATATCCATTTTTCACTGTGTCGCTTACTGTAATTCCTTCTTCACCTCCAATTATTACATCAATAAATCCTTGAACATTTTCCCCATTTCCTTTGATAGCAGTGCCTTCTATTACTATTGATTCTTCAGGAAGAAACTCTTCTTTATTTAGGGTTGATTCAATATTTATTGTATTTGATATTTCAAACTCATTACTAAGTATATATTCTGCTCCTACTGAAGCTTTTATGCTACATGTTCCATATGTTCTACCTATGAAATTAGGAGTAAGAGGAATAGCTGCATTAATATCTTGTTCTGCTCCTGCAGGAATAGATAAGTATTGTTTGTGAATTTCACTTTCAAGTCCATTACATATTAATTTTATTGATAAAAAGTTTTCTATTCCATTTAAAGTCGCAACTTTTGAAGGAACTCTTATTATTTCTCCTAGGCTATAGAGTTCTTTTGGTTGTTCTTTGAAAATAATTTCTGCAGAAGCTAATGAAGTTAAAAGAAGTATGAATATTATTAAAAAAATTGCTCTTTTCATCCTTATAAATAATACTAATTGTTATTTATAAATATTGTTAAAGTTTAAAAATGGGATTTGCATTGTTTAGATATGGTTAATAAGAGCGTGAAATTTAGTCCGTGGGAGATTAAAGGAGATATTAATTATAAAAAATTAATTAAAGAATTTGGAATTGAGCCATTAAAACAATTGCCCAAAATTTTTAATGAAAATTTGTTGTTTAGGAGAAGAATCGTTTTTGCTCATAGAGATATTCAAAAAATTCTGCTTGCTGTTAAAAATAAAAAACCTTTTGTAATGATGACTGGACTTATGCCTACAGGCAAATTTCATATTGGACATATGATTCTTGCTCAACAATTTATTTTTTGGCAAAAGCTTGGAGCCAAGATTTATCTTGCTGTAGCAGACATAGAGGCTTATAATGCTAGAGGACAGAGTTTAGAGGAAAGCAGGAAAATCGCAATTGAGCAGTATATAACTAATTATATTGCTTTGGGTTTAAAACCAAAAAATTGTGAAATATACTTTCAAAGTGATAGAGCTAAGGATGGAAAAAAAGCAAGCGCTTATTATAGATTACAAAACCTTTTTGCTAATCATGTAACATTTAATGAATTTAAAGGAGTTTATGGAGAAATTTCTCCCGGAAAAATGATTTCTGCTTTGCTTCAGGCATCTGATATGTATCATCCTCAATTAAAAGAATTTGAAGGAAAATCAATACCCACTTTTATTCCTGTTGGGATAGATCAAGATCCTCATATTAGAATTGCAAGAGATATGTCCAGAAGAATTAAAGGATTTGATTTTATTCCTATATCTTCTACTTATCACTTATTTGCTCCTGGACTGGGCAGGGGAAAAATGTCTGCATCAGATTCTAACTCATTTATTGCTCTAACAGACTCTCCAAAAGAAGTTGAGAGAAAAATCAAGAAATACGCCTTTTCAGGAGGACAGGATACTTTAGAAGAACATAGAAAAAAGGGGGGAAATCCAGATATTGATGTTTCATTTCAATATCTTAGAATGTTGTTTGAAGAGAATGATGAAAAACTTAAACAACTTGAAGAAGATTATAGAAGCGGGAAATTATTAACAGGGGAATTAAAACAATATTTAATAGATAAAATAAATAAATTTTTAGCTGAACATAAAAAAAGGAGAGAAAAAGCTAAAAACATGGTTAACAAGTTTATAAAATGAGGATTTTAGCACTGCATGTTGATTATATTAAATTCAAGGCTTTGAAAAAGGCTTTGAAAAAAATAGAAGATCTTTCTGAAAAAGAGAAAAAAGAAAAAAATGTAAAAGATGCTTTAGTTGTTTTAACTGCTGTTGAAAAAATAGATGGAAAAGATATTGTTAAAAAATATGTTGATGAAATAGAAAATATTGCAAAGCAAGTTAAGACAAAAAATATTGTTCTTTATCCTTATGCTCATCTTTCTAGTAATTTAGGAAGTCCTGATATGGCTAGTGAATTATTAAAAGAAGCTGAAAAGAAACTAAAAGGGTTTAAAGTTGTTCGTGCACCTTTTGGATATTATAAAGAATTTGAATTAAAAGTTAAAGGACATCCTTTATCTGAATTAAGTAGAAGTATTACAAGTGAAGGAGGAGTTGTTGAAGAAAAGTATGATGTTAAACAATTACTTAGAGAGATTTCTAAAAGTAAATTAGATACGTCTAAACTTAAAGAAAATGATCATAGAATTCTTGGAAAGCAAATGGATTTGTTTAGTTTTAATGAAGTTGCTCCTGGAATGGTTTTTTATCATAATAATGGTTTGGTTATTAGAAATGAATTAATTAAATTTTGGAGAGAATTACATGAAAAAGATGGATATGAAGAAATAAGGACTCCTCAGATTATGGACAAAAAATTATGGCAGATTTCAGGACACTGGGACAAATATAAAGAAAATAATTTTGTTACAGAGTATGAAAAGAGAGCTTTTTTAGTTAAACCAATGAATTGTCCTGGAGGAATGTTAGTGTATAAGAATTCTCCTAAGAGTTATAAGGATTTACCGCTAAAAGTAGGAGAATTAGGAACTGTTCATAGAGTTGAACTCTCTGGAGTCTTGGCTGGACTTTTTAGAGTCATTCAATTTACACAAGATGATGCACATATATTTTGTAAAAATGAAAAGCAATTAGAAGATGAATTGATTGGAGTAATAAATTTAATAGATGAGCTTTATGCTCCATTTAAATTTACATATGCTGTAGAATTATCTACTCGTCCAAAAATAAGAATAGGAAGCGATTCTCAATGGAACAAAGCAGAAAAAGCTCTAGAAAATGTTTTGAAAAACAAAAAAATAAAATATAAGGTGAATAAGGGAGAAGGAGCTTTTTATGGGCCAAAAATTGATTTTCATGTAAAAGATTCTTTAGGAAGAACATGGCAATGTGGAACTATCCAGGTTGATTTTGCAATGCCCAAAAGATTTAATTTAGAATTTACAGATAAAGACAATAAAAAGAAACAACCTATAATGATTCATAGGGCTCTTTATGGAAGTCTAGAAAGATTTCTTGGAATTATTCTTGAGCATTTTAAAGGTTGGATGCCAACATGGATTGCCCCAATACAAGTTCGTGTACTAAATTTTACAGATAGAAATGAGAAAGGAGCTCAGAAGATTCTAGAAAGATTAAAACAAGAGGGAATTAGAGTTGATAGTGATTTTTCTTCAACTACAATGGGAAGTAAAGTAAAAAATGCTTCTTTAATGAGAATTCCCTATGTTGTAACCATTGGAGACAAAGAAGAAAAAGGAAATTTTCTTTCTATAAGAGTTAGGGGCAATAGAAAACTTCAGACAATGAAATTAGAAGAGTTTTTAAGTAAGCTTAAAATAGAGATTAGTGAGAGAAAATGAATAAATTGAATAAAATTCGTCTTTCTTTCAGAAATCCAAATTAAAATGAACTTTCAGTTTTATGTTGAGAAATTAAAGAATTCATCTCAGTTTAAGGAGTTTATACAAGAAAATAAAGATGCATTTCCTGCTTCTGGTTTTTTTATTATGGAATTTTCTGATTCAAAACATCCAGATAATAAACA
>CAZYKW010000029.1:0-5487 GCA_964648475.1 Candidatus Woesearchaeota archaeon
ATTTTTTACCATGCTCCACAAAAAAACAATGATTTCTTACTTGTTTTCCCTCTAAATACCAATGGGCAGTATATTTTGCAATTCCTTCTCTATACTTTTCTTTTGGATTACGTGCATAGTAAAAATTAGCAAAAAGAACCCAATTTTTTTTAGGAATAGGAGGAAATTCTTTTATTCCTAATATTTTTCCTCCTAATTTAACTTCAAGAATCACACTTTTTCCCTTTGAATTTCCCCAAGAACTTGCTAGATAAATATCCAGTCTTGTTTTATCCCTTTCAAATTTAAAATAATTTCCTAATCCAATTAATTCATCTTTTGTCATAAGTTTATCCTGGTTTGAATCTTGCCATTTTAAGTAAGCAAAGGTATCGGGGAGATCAGAATTTATTATTCCATATTTATCTTTCTCGCTAGCTCTTATTTGGCCTTGGGTTTGGTTGTGTATATTTATGTTTGTTCCATCAGGATTAATTTTTCCTTTTATTGCTTGTTTTGTAGTAAAGATACCTAGATCTGTTAAAATTGCTCTGGATTGTTCAGGAGTAAATTCACAGCCTGAGAAGATGACTGCTGTTCCTAATAAAAATGCTGCAAGAGTTTTTCCCATTTAAATTTTAGTTAATTTATCTATATAAAAATTATTATAATACATTTATTTGAGATTGATAATGTATTCTTTGAGATGGGGATGAAATGATGTTGTAAAATGATTTTCTAATTTCTCTGGACTAACCCATTTTATTTCTTCTAAATCATCTCCTGGTTTTTCATTTCCTCCAATTACTTCACATAAATAGTATATTAGAATTTGATCTTCTTTTTCTGGTGCAATTCTTACAAATATTGTACCTAAATTACTGGTGTCAAAACCTGTTTTAGATTTTACTTTCTTTTTTAAAACTTCTTCTAACTTTTTTTGATAATCTGGTTTTCCTCCTGGAAAACACCATTTTAATTCTTTAATATGGGGCTCTTTTTTTCTTTTACCTATTAAAACTTTCTTGTTTTTTGGGTCATAGATTACTGCAAGGAGTATTGGTTGAAATTTTCTCTCTTCCATATTTTTACGGATTTTTAGTGGTATTTAAAGCTTTTTATTCACTATAAAATTTAAATTAAAGAAAATGCGTTTTAGAAAAAATATAAGATTTTTTTTATTTAAAAAGAAGTGTAGTCTTTTTTTAGACAATCTTATTTTGTTTTTATTTCAAATTCTAATCCTAGTTTTTTAGCTTTTTTTGATATGTTTTCTAGTATTTCTGTCATCTTTTGATCTGCTTTTTTCAAATCCTCTGCCTCTTTTATTATATTATACTTTCCTGCTGAAACATATTTGATTTTAGCACCTTTTACATTTTTTAGTATTTCTTTGATTAATTTTATTCCTTCTGGTTTAAAAGAACTTAATTCAAAGTCTTTTTTTATAATTGATTTTCTTGTTTTTTGGGTATTTATTATTTTTAGAACTTTATTTGTATCTTCTGTTCCGATTAATCTTCCCAACTCTTTTGGATTCTCCTTGGCTTCTTCTATAAAATCATATACTCTTTGTTTTTTTTCTATTTTTTTTACAATATCTTTTATTTTTTCACCTATAATACTTTTAATAATGCTTATGTAACTTTTTTCTTGATTATACTCATCCATTACTTCTTTTTGTTCTTTTTTTGTAACCCTTCTTAGGGACAAATCTATTCTGTCTCCAGAAATACGCAAAATTTTACAAACTATCTTTTTGTTCGGAACAACATAATCCCTTATATTTCGTATTCTTCCAGGAGCTATCTCGCTTGTTATTATGCTTCCTTCTAGTTCTTTAGAATCCTTTTTGTATCCATGCACTTTTACAAATACAATTGTTTTTTGTATTCTTTCTACAGTGCACAACACTACATCTCCTTCTTCGAGTTCCATAAAAATAGTAGAAATAAGGAGGTTTTAAAAGTTATGTTTAATCAATAATTAGATTTTAATAAGTTCTATTTCTAATTGTTTTTTTAGGCCTTGAATAAATTCTTCTTCTTTTTCCTGTTTAAGCATACATCCTGCAGCAAATTTGTGTCCTCCAACCTCGCCCCCTGTTTTTTCAATTACTGTGCTTAAAATTTCTCTTACATTTCTTCCTTGTTTTCCTACACTCCTTGCAGAGACTTTTATTTTATTTCCATAATAAGCCATCCCTATTAAAATTGTTCCTTCTTCATATAATAAAGAATTAGAAAGAATACTCACTAGTGTTCCAATAATTGTGTCTTTGATTTCATCTTTTGCATTTATTATTTCAAAACCTTTTCCTGTTAGGTTTTTATTTTCTGCGATGAATTTTAATCCGGATACAATTCTCTGCCTGTATTTTGCATGGATTGATTCAGCCTTTTTAATTGCTTTTGGGCTTTCAAGGCATAATTGAATTGCAGTGTCACTTTCTCCTAATCTGGAACAAGCATTTATTTTTGCACTCATTTCTCTTGCATCTTCTAGTTTATTAAACATTTTCAAAAGAAAGATATCTCCTATTATTTCTTTGTTTTTTGCTTTTGGGTTTCTAAGCATTATTGCAGTTACTAGTTTTGCCATTTCTTCTTCCTTTAACTCCATTAAAGAAGGGTATCCTTTGTTTGTTGGTTTTAAACCAGTTTCTCTTAATAATTCAAGAACTCCTCGAACATTTCCTGTAACTCCAGGAATATAGGGATTAGAACAGAATTCAAGGGTTCTGTTTAGAGGACGAGTTGAAGGGTATATTAAAAGCCCTCTTTTCTTTTTTATTTCACTATCATTTAAAATATCATAATTTAATTTTCCTATTTCTTTTTCTAGATTATCTCCTATCATTCCAAGTATAGCTAATTTTGCTAGTTCTTTGTTTTCTGGGTCTATGCTTTTTGAGAATAAATATGTTAAACCCGAGGCACTTATTTTTTGTTTGCTATATAATTCAGGGTTTATTATATCTACATTTTCTGGAACTTCTTGGGTTGTTTCGTGATGGTCAACTATAAATATGTCTTTTAAACCTGATTCTTTGATTTCATTTAAATTTCCTGAACCCAAGTCTAGAAAAAGTATTATTTTATTTTTTGGAAGAGTAGATATGAAATTTTCTTCTATTCTTTTAAGTATTTTTACAGAGAATAATTTATCTAGTTTCTTTAGAGTTTTAATCATAATTGCTGCAGAAGTAATACCATCTGTATCAAAGTGACTTATTACAAGTATTTCTTTATCTCTTGTTTTTTCTAAAAATTTTTTAGAGATAGTTGCTATCTGTGATTTTAATTCCTCTTTTTCCATTTTATTTAAAATTAAAAGCTCTTTGAGCTTATGAGAAAAATTGGATTTATTTAAATTATTTTATTGCTACTTTGAAGTACTTTTTGGTTTTTCTTAGTTGAGCAAAAACTCTATCTTTCTCTCTCATAGCCCTTTTATCTTGCTTATTTTTCTCTTTATGTTTTTTAATCCGTTCCAATTTTTCTTCTATGTTTTTTAAATCAGGATTTATGTACTTACTTTTCTCTTTAAGTATTTTTGAAATTTTTTTATTATATTCTTTAGAATGGATTCCTTCTTGCCTTAATTTTTCTCCTATTTTCTCACAAGTAAGCCCTTTATTTCCTAATTCAACTATCTTTTTCTCAAATTCTGCTTGAGAGATCTTTTTCTTTTCTTGTTTTTCTTTTGACATGATAGATTGTATTGTTTTTCTCTTTTAAATCTTACTATCCTAAATTATTTAAACCATCATATATATTGAATTATATGGGTAAAGTAATAGGTGTTATGAGTTTAAAGGGAGGTGTAGGAAAAACTTCTGTTGTTGCTTCTTTGGGAAGTGCAATAGCTGGTTTTGGAAAGAAAGTTTTGTTAATTGATGCTAATTTCTCTGCACCCAATTTGGGAATCCATTTTAATCTTATAGATCCAGAGGTAACTCTTCATGATATTATGACAAGAAGAGCCAATCTTAAAGATGCCATCTATGCTGTAGGAGAAGTTGATGTTCTGCCTGCTTCTATGTTTAATAATGATAATATTTCTCCTTTGAGACTTAAGTCAAAGATAAGGAATTTGAAAAAGAAGTATGATATTATATTGATTGATTCAGCTCCTAATCTAGGAGAAGAGGGATTGGCTACTCTGTTTGCTTCTGATGAAGTTTTTTTTGTTGTAACCCCTGATCATGCTACTCTTAGTAATACTCTTAAGACAATTAATAGGGCTCAGCAAAGAGGCACAACGGTTAATGGTTTGATTTTAAACAAAGTTCATGATAAGGAGTTTGAATTGACTCTTGAACAAATAGAAGATACAACAAATATCCCTGTTATGGCGGTTATTCCTTATGAATTAAGTGTTTTAGAAGCTCAATCAAATTTCATTCCTTCTGTAAAACATAAACCTAGATCAAAAGGAAGTAAAGAGTATAAAAAACTAGCAGCAACAATGGTTGGAGAGAAGTATAATCCTTCTATTTGGAAAAAGATTTTTATGATTAATCCCAAGAAAGAAGAAGTTAATCGAGAGATATTATATGAAAGATTGTTTGATTAGTTAGTTTTATAAATTCTTTAGAAGTGTTTTTTTTATAGCCCCTTAGTACAGTGGTCAAGTATTCATGCCTTTGGAGCATGGGACGCAGGTTCGAATCCTGCAGGGGCTATTTTTAGATTCGAACTTTAGTTTGATTTGGATTTCTGAAAGAAGGACGAATTAGGCCAGATTTATTTGAGCCCGAATCCTGCAGGGGCTATTTATATCTCCCTCTTTTTTCAACTTTTTTTAATCTTTCAAGAACTTGTTTGTTTTTGTAGCCTTGTTTAACTGCTGTGAAAAGTTTTTCCCAGTTTTGAAAATGCTTTGCTTCTAAGGCTTGTTTTAAAACATGAATATCAACTGCTTTATCTTCTATTTTATTGCTATGAAATCCTAATCCAAAATCAATAAAATAAACTTCCCCATTTTTATATATCATGTTGCTTGTTGTTAAATCCCCATGAATTAAACCTTCTTTATGAAGTTCTGAAATTGATTTTCCTATTTGTTTGAAAATTTCTTTTTGTTTTTTTAATTCAAAATTATTTAATTCATCTGATAATTTTATCCCATTAATAAAAGGTATTTTTATTTTATCAAATTCTTTTGTTGGGAGGGGTTTTACACTTGGAATTATTTTTGACGCTTTTGTAAGAAGTTTTGTTTCTGCCTTTGTTCTAGACTTTCTTATTTTTTTATCTAATTCAGGAAGTCTGTAAGATTTTTTTATTCTGTTTTTAATAATTAAATTATTTTTAAGAAATATTTTGGCTTCTGCACCTTGAGCGAGGACACCTGAACGGTTTCCTTCGCTTAATCTTCCCTTTAAATTAGTGTTCATGGCTGATTTATGTGCGATTATTCTTTGTTTCATCAAAACCTCATGAATTTTCTTTTTCCGAATTTTTTCATTAGTTTTTGCATTTGTTTTTGCGACATTCCTTTTGA
>CAZYKW010000029.1:5587-7771 GCA_964648475.1 Candidatus Woesearchaeota archaeon
TTTTTCCGAATTTTTTCATTAGTTTTTGCATTTGTTTTTGCGACATTCCTTTTGACATATCAAAGTTTGCTTGTTCCTTGATTAAGTCACTTAACATTTTGTATTGTTTTAGCAGAGATTTAATATCGGTTTTATTAACTCCAGCTCCTTTTGCTACTCTTGTTATTCTTGATGGTTCTTTATCAAAAAGTTCTGGGTTTTCTTTTTCTTGAGGAGTCATGGATTTTAAAATATGCTCCCATTTTGCTATTTTCTGCTCTTGGGCAGAAAGTTTATCTTCTGATATTTTTGCTTTTCCAAATCCTGGAATCATTGATTTTAATTTTGACATTCCTCCCATAGCATTCATTGATTTCGTTTGCTCAACAACTTCCTCTAAACTTATTTTTCCTTGAGATAATTTTTCTTGAAGTGCTTTTTGTTCTTTTTCTCCTGTTACTGATTGTATTTTTTCGATTAGACTTGCGAGATCTCCCATTCCAAGAAGTCTTGATAAAAAGGATTCAGGATTAAATTCTTCTATGTCATTAATTTTTTCCCCAGTTGTTATAAAATAAACTGGAGCATTTGTTTCTGCACAAGCTGTTAAGGCTCCTCCTCCCTTTGCAGTTGAATCCATTCTTGTTATAATCACCCCTGTTATGTTCAATGCTTTTTTGAAATCTTCTGCTTGCTGTTTTGCTGCTTGACCTATATCTGCGGGCATTACAAGAATCGTTTCAGTTGGTTTGATTTTTTTCCCTAGTTCTTTTATTTCTTTTATAAGTTCTTTATCAAGATTGTGCCTTCCTGCAGTATCAATTAGAATTAAATCATATTTCTCTAATTTTGGTTTAAATTTTTCCCAAGTTTTAATTGCACTATTTTCATTCATGTCTACAAAAGAATTTAATTTGTTTTGTTTTGCTAATTGCATTAATTGCTCTTTTGCTGCTGGACGATGAACATCTAATCCGAGCAAAGCAACTTTATGCCCTCTTTTAGCATAGTAATTTCCTAATTTGGCAATTGTTGTTGTTTTTCCTGCTCCATATAAACCAAGAAGCATGATTTTATTTTGTTTTTTTTGAAGTTTGAGTTGTTTGTATTCTCCAAGTATATTTACAAGTTCATCATGAAGTAATTTGATAATATGCTCTTTTTTTTCTATTCCCTTTATTCTTTCATCTAAAGCAGCTTTTTTTATCTTGTCGCTTAATTTTTTTACTAAATTTATGCTAACATCTGCTTCAATAAGGGCTCTTTGTAAGTCTCTTACTATAGAATCAACTAAATTTTTATCAAGAAATATAGCATTAGCTATTTTATTGGTTGCTTTTTTTAATACTTCTCCTAGCTTTTCGAGCATAGAAATAGAAGTTTTTTAAGAGTTAATAAAGTTTGGGTTTGAAGAAGTTATTTTATTATAAGGTGTTTGCTTAGATACTTCTTTGATAAAGAATGAACTGTGTAAGCTATAAAGATTGCACCTAAAACATCTATTGTATAATGTCCCCTACTTACCAAAAGAGTGATTATTTCTGCTATAATTATTATTAAAAATAAAACTTTCCATTTGATGCTGCTTTTTTCTTCGAGTGAGAATAGAAAGTATAGAATTAATGTTGCAGTATGTCCAGATGGAAACATTCCCCCAATAGGAGATAGATTAAGCCCCCACTCCTTTAAAGGAAAAGGATTTGCAAGAGGAGTTAGATAGATAAAAATTGCTCTTATTAGATGAAACATTCCTAGGACTATACAATAGAAAGGTATTTTTCTAAATTTATTTTTCTTTATTACAAATAACACAAATAAACCCAATCCTACGAGTATTAACACATCACTAAGCCATGATAAATTTACAAAAGCAACTCTATCTAAAAAAATATCCCTTGATACTTCTAAATTAGGATAATGAACATATAGTTGTTTAACTGCATAACTTGCTATGAATAAAGCAACAATTAGGAATATAATACTTCCAAGCAACTTTACAATAGTTATATTTCTTCCGCTTATTTTCTTTTTTTGTTCCATAGTTAGTTTTTTATTTTTTTGTTTAATCATCTAAACCTAATTTCCAGATAAATTTTTGTTTGTCAAAGGGTTCTATTTTGTTATATTCTTGGCCTGTTCCAAGATAGAGTATTGGTTTTTTTGTTACATAACCTACACTTAGGGCTGTTCCACCTTTTTCATCTA
>CAZYKW010000030.1:0-7672 GCA_964648475.1 Candidatus Woesearchaeota archaeon
TATGAAAAGCCAAATGAAAGGGCAGCATACTTGGCCTCTGTACTACGGGGGCTTAAAGATTTAACAATAATTTACTTTTTAAAGGTTGCTTTCTATTTATTAATATGCCAGAAAAACTTGATAAATGTGTTGTAGATGTAGAGAAAAAAATAAAAAAAGGCGAGCTTGCTAAGACATATAAAGATAAGGAGACAGGCGAGATTAAGAAAACTAATCCTTATGCTATATGCAAAGCTAAAATTAAAGAGTAAAATAAATTAAAATAAAAATTATTTCTTACTCCAACCCGCAACCCCTATTATTATTAGGTTTAATATTGGAATTATTCTTAAAATTGCCCACCATCCAGGTTTATTTATCTTCTCAAACATTTTCCACTCCCAGATTATGCTCATTACCGCAAAAGTGAGTATACCTAAGAAACTAATAATAGGTATAAATATAGTTATTAATAGCAACCAAGGCCACCAATGCATTTTTGAAGCTCTAAATGCAATTAATCTTGGCCCAATTCCTGGAATCCAAGCTAATCCTGGTGTAGGGTCTTTTGCTTTTTTGCCCACTGCCATGAATGCAAAGCTTAAGTAAATATAAATTCCTACTACAATGAGTAGTATAAATACTGCAAAAGCCATTAACATCTGTATCATTCCTGTTAAAGCTATTTCTTCTCCTGCCATTTTTTACCTCCTTCTAATTTTATAACAATGAGCCTGCACGGATTTGAACCGTGGACCCCTGCCTCTCTTAGATATCTCTAAAAGAGATAACAATCCCAAAAGATTGCACTCATATAAGAGCAGTGCTCTGACCAGACTGAGCTACAGGCTCATTTGTTATTTTGCCTGTAGCGTTTAATCGGTTTTAACTCCTTTAAATAGGAGGTTGACTGTTAAGGAACTTCGTTCCTTACATGAGCTACAGGCTCATGAATATCAAGAACTCTTAGAATATTTAAAGGTTTTGTGAGATATAGTTCTTACTAGAATTAATTTTTTAATATTTTTTATTCCCTAAATTCTCCAGATAATTGTATTAAAATCTTCTTCAAATTCTTTCAATACCTCTTTATTTCTAAGGCTTCTTTGTAAAATTATTCTAGCCTTATTTGTAAAACAATAAGTGCAGAGATTTACTTTTCTCTCTCCACATACAATACAACTTGTATCAGCAGGGGATTCCTCTGCTTCTTTTATAACATTTGATAGAGCTCCCATAATCTCTTTAACTTCTTTTTGACTAAGATTTTTATCTCTTATCCAGTAACTGATATGCTTTGCAAAGCAATTAGGACAAATAGGATTTGTCATGACTTGAACACAGTTTGTGCAAAGGGAGGTTACTTTTACCATAGAAGAAATAAGTGGAACTTGTATTTAAACAAGTGTAGTCTTTTTTTGGACAAAATCCAGTTTTAACTTAAAAATGCTAAAAGTTGGTTTAGAATAATAAATTAAAAATTAGGATTAAGCTTAGCCCCTTCCCAAAGAATATCAAAATATTTTTTATAGGCTTCTGAAATTGACTTATTTTCTATCATTATTGTAAACATAGAATCTTCCCAAAAAATTAAGAGAACAACATTTCCACATATTAAAGTTGAAATAGTTGAGTTATAATCAAATGGGAAGTATCTTGCTTCTGTACATTCTAATTGGTTTAAATATTTGATTCTTTCTTGAGCATTTTTATTATAAATGTGTTTCATTAATATCTCTTTTTTAATTCTTCTTTCATGAAAATCTCCAATAAAGCCTCCAATCACCTCACTTACTCCTTTTGGAATTCCATATACATATATTGGCTTATCTTTTTCTAATAAGCTGTCGAGAATCATTCTAAAGGCTTTAATTCCTTCTGACATTGTTACAGTTCTTTTTTCTGGAGGATGGCTGTGTATTTTTTCAATTTCCGGAATTATTTTTTTCAATTCAAATTCTTTTTGTTTAAGGTAATTAAGCAAATTTTGAGGACTTACTGGATAGAACATTTTTACATTATTCTCAATGCTCTGAGTTACAATTCCCTTTTTTATTAATTTATTAAGAATATCATAAACATTTGGTCTATGAATCTTGGTTCTATGAGATATTTCATGAGCAGAAGATTTACCAATCCCAATTAAATCAAGATATACAATTATCTCATTTTTATGCAATCCTACTGATTCAAGTATCTCAAAAATTTTTTCTTCCATGTTATTTATATGATTTTTATATAATTTAACTTTTTGGTTTTACATGCGGTTTAGTTAGCCTCATTATTTCTTTGATATTTTTTCTCATTTCTGCTTCTGCTTTTTTATCACCTCTTGTTAAATTATTAATATCTGTGAAAACTCCCTGGATTCTCGGATTAATTTTGTCTCCTTTACCTTGATAAGTAAATCTTGCAGGACCACTTAAAATTCCTGTATAAATAGGGTATCTAGTATATTCTCTATAGTGAGCTATGTCACTTAGACATTCTCTAATTCTTTCTGGAACTCCTCTGTAATCATGTCTAAATTCTTCAGCTGATTGCATAACTAGTAATCCTTTTCTTTGAGCTCTTTTACAAATTGCTTCTTGTAGTCCTTGGTCGTTCATTTGGGGAAATACTTTCATTAGAGGTTTTCCTTTTACTTTGCAGCTATAATATAAGGGAGTGCCTCCATTTGTCATATGTTCTCCTATTGCTTCTAATTCTATATCTTCCTCTTTTATTTTTGGATCAAATTTTTTTAATTCTTCATATAATTCTGCTCTATGTCTTATAGTATCTGGAGGAAATGAAGTTAATTGAGATTTATCTATTCCCCTTTTCATCGCATAATATATTAAGTGTCCATTTGGATTAGATTGCACTGCAACCAGTCCTGGATATTCCTTATTAATTATTTCATCTAGAATAGGATCTATCTTTGGGATCCCTGTTTTAAGTGCTATTTCTATTATTTCTGCTCTTGTTTTATATTTGCTATAGTCAACTCCACGTTTTCCTCTAGCAATAATGAAAACATCTGGTTGTGCATCAAATATTTCTTCTCTGCTCCCTGGAAAAATCTTTTCTTTTTCTTCTCCTGATAAATCTAGGCTATTGAGAAGAAAATTGTAATCAGATTTATACTCTTCTTCAACAAAATCACTATGAACATATGCACAAGATACACAATTTCCTCTAACTGCTTTTTCAAGAGTCCCCATACCAAAAGCTCCTAAACCATCAAGACCAATAGTTATTGGTTGGTATATTTTCCTTTTTTCTCTTAAATAATCGATTGCATTTTTTATTTCTATTTTTAATGAGTTTTTATCTTTTTTATCTTCAATTACAATATCCTGAAATGTTGGATAATACTCCCTGAACCATTTTTTGAAATCTTTCCAATCTATACTTGACGATTCTCCTTTATAACTTAAATAATTTGATAAAAGAGAACTATTTGGATTTTCAATATCTTGATCAATTAACCCTTTGGTATTTGTTACAAGCAATCTTGCACAATGAGGTTCTTCATTTCTTATTCTTCTTGCAAATCTTTGTTCAGAGGAGTTTGAGTCAAGAGATGTTGCAATATATAACTGGCCTCCATTCCCCATTCTTTCTCTTTCTTCGTATGATTTTATCTCAAAATCCATTCCAAGCTCTCTAGAAACGCCATTTTTTAATAAATCTGATATCTTTTTTCTTTCTTCAGTTTTTCTACTTACCACTATTGCTACAGGTTTTTTCATTTTGATTTACCTCTCTAAAATGGTTACAAATTAGAGTATTATAGAGAGAAAGCTACATTTAAATATCTTACTATCACATTAAAAATTATAGATTTTTAAGAAAAAATAAGAAGTTTTATAACTCATATTCCCAAATTAGGCCTATGATTAAAGCAATTATTTTTGATTGGGGAGGGGTTATCACGCAGAATGGAAAACTTGTCCCTTTTGCTAAAAAATATTCTAGAAAATATGGTAAAGATTCAGAAGAATTTCATTCTGAAATGAGAAAAATATGGGAAAAGGCTAAAATAGGTAAAAAAGAATCAAAATTATTCTGGAAAAACATAGCAAAATATTTGGGGATAAGCCAGGAAATCTTTGAACAAGACCTTAAGAATTTTTTTGGATTTAGAGAAAAAATAATCCCTTTGTTATATAAATTAAAAGAGAAATATCAATTGGCTATACTTTCTAATCAAATAAAGGATTGGTTTGAGAGTGAAACCCAAAAACAAGGTCTTAAAAAGATATTCAATAAAATAATTGTTTCATATGAAGTTGGATTCTCAAAACCAGATCCAAGGATTTTTAAAAAAACTCTACAAATTTTGGGTTTAAAACCAGAAGAATGTATCTTTGTGGATGATTCAGAAAAAAATATCCCCTTTCCTAAAAAATTAGGATTTAAAACAATTCATTTTAAAAATATAAAGCAATTAAAAAAAGAATTGAGAAAATTAGGAGTTAAAATATGTTAATTGGACTGGTTGGAAAACCCTCTGTTGGTAAGAGCACCTTTTTTAAAGCAGCAACTTTAGCAGAAGTTGAAATTGCTTCTTATCCTTTCACAACCATAAAGCCTAATCATGGAGTGGGTTATGTTAAAGTTGATTGCATTGATAAGGAATTTGGAGTTCAGTGCAACCCAAAACATGGTTTTTGTATTGAACATCATAGATTTGTTCCTATTGATTTAATGGATGTTGCTGGTTTGGTGCCTGGAGCATCAGAAGGAAAAGGCTTAGGAAATCAGTTTTTAGATGATTTAAGAGAAGCTGATGTTTTTATTCACATAGTTGATGCTTCTGGAACTACAGATATTGAAGGAAAACCTACTGAAAATTATAATCCGAGTAATGATGTTAAGTTTCTAGAGGATGAATTAAATAGATGGTTTTATAATATTCTTGTAAAGGCATGGAGAAGTTTTGCTAGAAAGGCTGAATTAGAAGATACTAATTTTTCAGAAGCAATTGTTAAGCAATTTTCAGGTTTAAAAGTAAATGAGAATCAAGTTAAAAATGTTTTACTTAAGCTTAATTTGCCTAAGAGGGCAAGTACTTGGACAGAAAGCCAATTAATGGAGTTTGCCAGTGCTTTAAGAAATGAAAGCAAACCTATGATTATAGCTGCAAATAAGTGTGATTATTCTGATGCTGAGAAAAATATAAAAAAAATGCAAGAGAATTTCCCTGAATTAATGATTTATCCTTGTTCTGCTGATTCTGAATTAGCCTTAAGAGAGGCTGCTAAAGCTGGATTAATTGAGTATATTCCTGGAAAGAATGATTTTAAGATTAAGGGAGATATTACAGATAAACAGAAACAAGCTCTTAATAAAATTAAAAAAGATGTTCTAGAGGTATATGGGGGGACAGGGGTACAAGAGGTTTTAAATTTAGCTGTATTTGACTTATTAAAGTATGTTGCTATATTTCCTGCAGGAGCTAAAAAGCTTGCAGATAGTAAAGGAAATATCCTTCCTGATTGTTTTTTGCTTCCTCCTGAATCTACAGCCCTTGATTTTGCATATTTTTTACATACTGATTTTGGAAAGAATTTTATAAAAGCAATAGATGCTAGAACAAAGAGAGTAATAGGAAAAGATTATAAATTAAAGCATAGAGATGCTTTAGAAATAATTGCTAAGTGATTATTTAGATAAAGATTTTTGATACTTTTCTTTTTCTTTTTTAAGAGCTTCATTTGCTTCTTCATATGCTCTTTCAATCTTTTCTTGTTCTTTTTCTAATTTGATTATTTCTGCTTCATACTCTTTTTTTCTTTGTTCTTGTAATTGAGTATATAGTCCTATTAATTTTTCATATGATTGTGTTTTTCCCTGTTTTACTCTCTCAAGTTCTTCTTTAAATTCAGTTTCATATTCTTCTCCTTGTTTTAGAGCATCATTTCTTATTGATTTCATATCATATGCCCAACTTTTTGTTACTTGTTCAAGACTTTTTGAAGGTTGTTCTACATTCTCACTAATTTGCATTGGAGGGAGCATGTAGCCTTCTGCAATTTGTGCAAGGAGAGAATTTTTTTGTTGAGGTTGTTCTACATTTGCAAGAGCTTGTTGTCTTGCTTTTTCTTGTTTTACTAGAGCTTCATGGTATTCTTTTTCTTTTGCTTTTATTACTTTTTTATACCAGTCTCTATCTTCCATTAATTCTTCTTTTATAGCAGGATCTTCTGTTTTTTTTATTATTCTGTTTATTTCCTTAACAAGTACTTTATGGTATATTACACTTTCTTGTGCTTTTCGAACAGGATCTATTTTATAGTATATCCCACTTTCTTGTGTTTTTTGAACAGGATCTATTATTTTTTGAATTGGTTTTTCAGTTGCACATCCACTATTAAATAAACTTGCTCCTGCTAAGATTAATGTTCCAATTCCTAAACCAAGCTTTTTTAATAATCCCATTTAATTTCCTCCATAACTGAATCCAACCCATCCCTTTAATTCATTTTCAGTATTTTTTGAGATAGTTCTGGTTTCTCCACCTTCATATTTTGCTCCTCCAGCACCTAATTTTAATTGCCATCCTTTTCCTATGTCAATCCCTAATGCTAAATTTGCTCCTCCATAGGCAGTAGTTTCAGTATTACAGCTTTTAATTGGAGCTCCACTTCCAGTAAATGCTCCTGTACCTCTATATCCATCAACTGCAACTCCCCATTCTGCAGAACCTTCAATAGTTATTCCTTTTCCTAAATCAATTTCTTTTCCTATTTTAAGTCCATAAGTATTTCTTGTAGAAGTCATATCTACAAAGGCAACATCATTTGCAACACTTTGAGTATCACTATCACATTCATAAACCCCTGATGCACTCCATCCTTTTCCAAGATTACATCCAAGTTCTGCTCTCATACCTCTTCTTAATCTTGGTTTTTCTCTTTCAGCATCTTGCTCTGCTTGAAATGCATAAATTCCTGCTCTTAATCTACTTTTACCTGGTTTTCTATTAGTATAATTAATCATTTCATTTAAATTATATGTTCCGGGATTTTTTATTTGCTTTTCAAGTTCCTTTATTTTTAAATCATATTTTCTTTTTTCTTCTGCATTTTTTACCATTTCTTTTATGAGTTTATCATCATTTTTTCTTAAATCCTTATTTAATTTTTCAGCTTCTTTAACTCTTTCTTTATCTATTTCAGTGCTATATTCTTCCTTTGCTTTATTGGTTCTTTTTACAGCTTTTTCATTATATTCCCTTTCAACTGAATTTTTATTATTCTGATATTGTTCTATTGGTGAAAATGGAGCACTTGCACATCCACTACCTAGTGCTAAAGTTGTTAAAATTCCTGTTCCAATTAGTAATTTTTTTATTAATCCCATTTTAATCACAATGTGTTTCGCATATTCCGTATATACAAGCTTCTATGCAGTCATCTAGTAATTGGTTTACATTAAGTGTGAAAGATGCTGTTTTTCCATTAGCTTCTAGTGTCACAGTCTCAAATCCATACCAATTTTTATTTAATTGAGTAAGTATTAAATCATTTCCTATTACCTCTACACTGAAATGAGTATTGCTTGATGCTACATTTACAGTAACTGGGCCATCATCATCACTTACCATTGAGGTAATACCAGCGTAGACTATAGTTCCAGCAAGTGAATCTTCATCAATTGTTTGGTCTGAAAGAGGTAGCCATGTTGTATCATCTTCTATTGG
>CAZYKW010000031.1:0-6960 GCA_964648475.1 Candidatus Woesearchaeota archaeon
TTAGTTGACTTTGAAAAAAAGGGGCGAATAAAATTAATAAAGTTGACTAAGAAAGGAAGAGAAGTTGCTGATGCAATTGAAGAAATACAGAAATTAATCAAATAACTACCGCCCCTGAACTGAGATAATAGAATCAGAAATAGATAATTGTATATTTAATTACAATATTCTTTAAAAAATAGATTTATGTTTTTTTAATATGGTAAAATATGTGGTGATTACTGGAGGGGTATTAAGTGGGTTAGGAAAAGGTGTTGCTCTTGCAAGTATAGGGCATCTTTTATCTTATGATTATAATCTTGTTCCTATTAAATGCGATGGATATTTGAATGTAGATCCGGGAACAATGAATCCTATTGAACATGGAGAGGTTTTTGTTTTAGATGATGGGGGAGAAGTTGATATGGATTTTGGACATTATGAGAGATTTCTTGGAACTAGTTGTAGTTTTGATTGGAATCTTACTATGGGAAAGGTTTTTTCTAAAATAAGAGAAAAAGAAAGAAGAGGAGATTATTTAGGGAAAACAGTACAAATGGTTCCCCATGTTTCTGATTTTATTAGGGATTATTTTATAGAAGTAGGAAATGAGACTGGTGCAGATATTGTTCTTATTGAAATAGGAGGAACAGTAGGAGATATGGAGAATGAATTATATTTAAATGCAGTTAGATCTCTTCCTGCTAAAGTTGGAAAAGAGAATGTTTTATTTATTCATTTAACTTATGTTCCAATTCCTTTAGGAGTTAATGAACAGAAATCTAAACCTACTCAACAAAGTATTGCTATGCTTAGAAAAAGGGGTATTGATCCTTCTATAATTATTGCACGTTGTTCTGAAATGTTAAATGAGAGTATTAAAGAGAAAATTTCTTTGAGCAGTGGATTAGAAAAAGAATCAATTATTACTGGAATTGATGTTGATGATGTTTATAAGATTCCTTTGATGTTTGAACAGCAAAATATGTCACAATTACTTGCTCGTAAATTAAATCTTTCTTTTAGGCCCAATCTTACTGAATTAAGGAAATTAATAACTAATAAACAAAATGCAACTAAAGAGATTAATATTGCAATTGCTGGAAAATATACTGCTTTAGAGGATTCATATGCAAGTATAATTGAGGCTTTAAATCATTGTTCTGCTCATTTTTCAACTAAAATAAATGTAAAATGGATAGAGACTAGTAATGGGTTTTATAATTTAGAAGGGATTGATGGAGTTATTGTTCCAGGAGGATTTGGTTCAAGAGGAACTGAGGGAAAGATAAGAGTTATTAAAGAGTGCAGGGAGAAAAATATTCCTTTTTTAGGAATATGTTATGGATTGCAGATGGCAGTTATTGAATTTGCAAGAAATGTATGTGGATTAAGCGGAGCTAATTCAATGGAAATAGAGAAAACTTCTTGCCCGGTTATTAATATTCTTGAAGAGCAAAAACAGATTACTAATAAAGGAGGAACAATGAGATTGGGGGCTTATCCTGCAATTTTAAAAGAAAATACTCTTGTTCATAGATTGTATAAAAAAATAGAAGTTTCAGAACGTCATAGGCATAGGTATGAAGTCAATCCTAAATATCATGAGATTCTTGAACAAGGAGGATTAATTTTAAGTGGCATGTCTCCAGATAGAAAACTTGTAGAATTTATTGAGCTTAAAGACCATATTTATTTTGTTGCAACTCAAGCACACCCTGAATTAAAAAGCACTTTAATGAATCCAGCTCCTTTATTTAAAGGCTTGGTAGAAGCTGCTTTAAGAAAAAAACATTTAAATAATTTTTAATATTATTCTTTATATGGTGATGCAGTATAGAACAAAAGGAAGGGGTAGATGGAAAAAATATCCTGGAAAAGATAAATTAAAAGAAGGTGTTTCTAAATATGAGTTTAGATTATTAAATGAAGCTATGACTAAAGTTCTTGTTAAACCCACTAATTATTCTAAATGCCTCAAAAGATTTAGGCAAATCGAATTTTTTAAAAGAAGAAAGTAAAAAATAAAAAAATAAAAAAGGAGTTTTAGTTACCTTTGCTTGTTTGGAATATTGCTTTTAGAGCTACAATAAATGCCGCAGCACCAACAAATGCTACAAAGTTTTCTAGCATTGTTTCTAGATATGTATTAACTCCGGGTATAACTGCAACAGTTGCTCCTCCAACAATAGTTAGAGCAATTATTCCTAGCAGTAAAGTAGTAACGTCTTTTTTAACTATGTTCAGAAATCCTACAATAAGTCCTAATAATACAATTATTAGTGGAGTGTAGGCGTAGTTTGCTATACTAGGTATTACTGCAGCAACTAGTGCAAGAATTATACCTATTATAAAAGCCCATTTTCCAATCATAGCTACGTTGTTCTTTTTCTTTGCCATTGCTCACCTCCTTTTCTGTTTTTACTAAGTAAAAAGCATTTAAAAATTTTTCAATTTTCCAAAAAGTTAGTTTTTTAAAGAATTTAGAGTATACTTTAGTATGGCTTTGTAGCTCATATAAGGAACGAAGTTCCTTGATAATCAACCTCCTATTTGAAGGAGTTAAAACCGATTAAAAGCTACAGGCAAAAAAAAACGGCTCTGTAGCTCAGTTTGGTTAGGCTCAGAAAATCTCTATGAGATTCTGGCTAAAACCATTTGATTTGCAGAGAACATAAAATCAAAAACGGCTCTGTAGCTCAGTTTGGTTAGAGCACCAGACTCTTAATCTGGGTGTCGGGGGTTCAAATCCCTCCAGGGCCATTTGGATTTGAACTTTAGTTTGGTTTGGATTTCTGTTAAGAAAGACAAATTAGACTAGGTTTACCTGAGCTCAAATCCCTCCAAGACCAGAATATAAAATGAGAAAGAAAATCCTTTTTGTTAGTGCTCTTTTGATGATATTTGGTATAATCTCTTTGAGTATGACTAGCGCAATTACTTATAATGCAGAAGTTTTTGAAGATAAAGCATTAATTAAAATTTATTTTGGAGATGTTAATGATTTAGAATTTAGGCTTCCACGAGATATAAGAGTTTTTGAGCTCAATATAATGAATTACGAACTAATTGATTTTGAGGATTATAAAATTTTAAAAGTTTCTAAGGCAAGTAATTTAGAAATTAGTTATATTACAAATTCTATGATTGATAAAACAAGTAAAAGAAATTTTTTTATTTTTAATAATTATTTTAAAGAAGAGCTAGAAAGTATTTCCCTCTCTTTACCTAAAGGGGCTATTTTGGGGGATTTGATTGTTCCTAATTCAGACAAAGTTATAACAGATGGAAGAAGGATAATTCTTCAATGGGAAAACTTTTCTTCAGAAGAAATTGTTGTAGATTATACTTTTGTAAAAGAACAGAATCATTTTTGGACTTATCTTCTTCTAGTTCTTATTATAGCTTTTATTATTTTTTATTTTTATAAATCTAAAAAATTTAAAAAAAGAGCAAAAATACTGGCGCAAAAAAATAAATCAATAAAAGATAAGAGAAAAAAAGATATTACTAGAAATTTATTTGGAGAAGAAAAAAAGATTATAGAATATTTATTAAGTAAGAAAAAAAATGAATCTTGGACAAAAGAATTAATAAGAGAGTTAGGGATAAGCAAAGTGAGACTAAGCAGAAAACTTAGAAATTTAGAACAAAAAGAACTTATTGAAAAGATTCCCTATGGAAATGAAAATAGAATAAAACTTCTAAAAAAGAGATAAAAACTTGTTTCATGTTGTTTCAAGTATTAATTATATAGTCTTTTAGATTAGATATTTTGTAGTTAAAACAGACTTAGTCTGTTATTTAATTAAATGGAGAACAAAAAATGAATAAAACAATAATGACATTTGTTTTAGCATCAGTCTTAATGTTGAGTTTAGGATTTGTTTCAGCTCAGCAAGGCGTGGCAGATGGAACTGGACCTTATCATGATGAGGTAATTGCAGCAGGTGGACAAAATGGAACGGGGTTAAAAGTTCAAACAGGAATATATAATGCAGGAGAAGGAAAGCAAATCCAAGTTCAGATAGCAGAAAATAATAGGATTAAACTTAGAATTGGAGACTCTGAAGCTTATTCTGAATTGAATATAAGTTCAAATGGGCAAAAATTAATGACAAAACTTTCAAATGGAAGAAATGCAGAAATTAAGATTATGCCTAATACTGCTTCAGAAACAGCATTACAAAGACTTAGGCTTAAAGTTTGTAATGAGACAAGAAATTGTACAATTGAACTTAAACAAGTTGGCGAAGGAAATCAATCAAGATTAGCTTATGAACTTCAGACACAAAGGCAGTCAAAAGTTTTTGGCTTATTTAATTCGCAAATGCAAGTTAGAGCACAAATTGATGCTGAAAATGGAGAAGTTATTCAAGTGAAGAAGCCTTGGTGGGCTTTTTTAGCTACTGAACCTGAAGAGTAATTTTTTATTTTTATTTCAGGTTTTATGTTTACTAATAACTAAACCGCGGGAGGTTTAAATAAAGCGTAATAAAAAACAAAAATGAAAAAAATTGCAATTTTAATAGCAACATTGTTAGTCTTTAGTGCAATGCCCCTTATTTCAGCACAAGATACTATTGTAGGACCTATTGAGACAGAAGTAGTGGATGCAGGTGTTACACCAGATTCTCCTTTTTATGGTTTAGAAAGAGCTATGGAAAGATTAAAGTTAGTTTTTATGAGAAATAAAGCTGAAAGAGCTCTTTATAAAATTCAAATGGCTGAAGAAAGATTAGCTGAAGCAGAAGAAATGTTAATAGAAGATAATCTTGAAGCAGCTCAAGAAGCAGAAGAAGCTCATGATGAGATTCTTGAAGAAGCTCAACAAGAAGCAGAGGAGATTGAAAGTGATGATGGAGCAGAAGTTGCTGAAGAAGACTTAGAAGATGTTGAAAAAGTCCAACTTTCTTTGCTTTCTCATAGTGAAAAAGTTGCTTTGGTTCATAATAGGATTTTAGAGAGAATGGCAACTAATAATGCAAGTGAAGAAAAATTGGCTCATATTGGAGAAGTTTTTGCTAAGATTGAAGCTAAATCTCAAGAAATGGAACAAAAAGTAGCTGAGAAGAGAGAATTAGTTAGGACAAGATATAAAGTACTTTCAGAGATGAATGAAACTGAATTAAATGAAAAAGAGCAAGCTTTTTTAGAAAAGATTGAAGCGACTAAACAAAAACGAGACGAAACTAAAGAAAAAATTCAGCAAAAAATTCAGGTAAATGAATCTGATCAAGAAACTGGCAATCAAACTCAAAAACAATCTGGCCAATAAATCTTTATTTTTTATTTTTTATTTTTTTCTTATTAAGAAATATACTGCTGTTAGAATTAAAGCAAGTATTCCTACTCCAATAGCCATATTTGCGTTCTCTGCAGGAATAAATAAAATAGATACAAACAATAAAATTACTATCACAAGTAAATAATCTTTAATTTTCATCTGTAATCTCTAGTTGTATGTCCACATTTAGTGCATTTGAAAAACTTGGTTTCAGCTTCATCACTTGAACGTGTCTGAACAGTCCAGAAGTATGCTTTTTCATTACCACATTTTTTACATTTTTCATTAATAACAGGAAGAGTTGAATGGTTTTTTCCTGAATATACTGCTACTTCTTTTCTTTCATCAATTTTTTCAGATGTTTTTATTTTTGGAGCTTTTGTTTTTGAAGAATAATTACATCTCGGACACCCTAAATTTTTCTTTTTTTGAACAAGAATGGCTCCACACTTAGGACAAAATTCCATTTTAGGGGGTAGAGTTTTTTATTTTTAAATGTTTAGTTTTCATTACAAAAACCTCTTTCTGAAGGAGTCCTTAAAGGTTCGAAAAATATTAATTTAATCCATCCAATGTAAGGAACTAATCTAAAAACAGCTCTTCCTATTATTTGTTCTTCTTTTATTTCTTTTTCAACTTCTAATTGCCCATTATTATTGTCTCCAATTGTTGAAAAAGTTCTCGCACCATTTTCTTCTTTTATATTTATTATTCTGTGTATAATTGGATTCTTTTGATTGCCATAGAATACAATAACATCTCCTTGTTTGAGATTTTCTGGAGGGGTCCCTACTATAAATAGTATATCTCCTTTATTAAATCCTTTTTTAAAGGAAAATTCTTGAAAATCTAGTTCATTTATAATAAATTCAGAATATTTTTCATCATGTTTATCATACCATTCATTAAAATTAGAAAAAAGATTTCCTTGGTGATACATTGAACATGATTCAACTATTGCGAGAGGAAGTGAAGTTCCTGTTATTAAATTTAGAGTAGGAAAGAAAATTAATTTTATAAAAAGAAACAGAAAAATTATTGAGAATAGCCATCCTTTGAAAGAGTTATCTTTCCACAATAGAAACCAGAATTTCTTCCAGTATTTTTTCACCTTTTTTTTAAAATTTTTCATGAAAGAATTAATTGTTATAGGTTTTTATGTGTTTTGAAATACCAAAATCTTTATAAAGTATATATCCTATGTGTATACATTATTGTGTATACAATGGGGGCACCAAGTTTCCCCTTACACTAACCCCTCCTTGGGGTTACTCTGTATCACCTCTTTTCAACCTCAGCCGCACCTCAATTGGTGTGGCTTTCATACTCTAAGGGGCACCCAGGTTCCTCTTATATTAACCCTCCTTTAAAATAGGAGTCAAACCTAATAAAATGACAGACATTTTTGATAATAAGATTCTATGTAAGAAATGTGATAAAGAAATGAAAAAAGCCAAGGTTTCTAAAAATGGATTTATACTTAGAGCTGTTGTATGTCCTAAATGCAATTCTAAAATTATTCATCCAGTAGATGAGCAAGAGTATAATAAATATATAAATTTAAAGAATAAAGAATTTAAAGTTAAAATGAGATTAGTAGGAAATAGTTATGCTGTCTCTATTCCAAAAGAAATAGTAAGTTTTATGAATGAACAAAAAAAGATAATGGATGAGATGGTTAAATTATGTTTTGA
>CAZYKW010000032.1:0-6808 GCA_964648475.1 Candidatus Woesearchaeota archaeon
ATTTCTTCCTCACATAGACTTTTTGCACCTTAAAGCTCTTATAAATTCCTTCAAGAATGTCTGTTCCTGCATAACCTGCTAATAAGCTTAATCTTGGGTCAAAATCAAATATAATTCCCACAAAAATACCTATGATAAAAGCAACTATGATTGTTATGAGGTAATAATTCCATAGAATTCTTCTTCTTAATGAAAGTGCTTTGAGAAGTCCAACAACTCCACGAGTTACTCCTCCTATTCCTCCTAATAAACCTGCAAAAACTATTGGTTCCATTTTCACCTCTAAATTATTAATAGAAATCTTGATTTAAATAATTAACTAGAATTATCATATATTTTTTCTTGCAATTCGCTTCCTTTATCATTTAATAAAAAAAGTCCTACTGCTCTGTCACAAAAAGGAGGGTCTCCATGGCAGTAATGAGATTTTATTTCTTTTCCATGCCTTTTTTCTATTCTTTCCTCATAGAATTCACAAGGTTTTCCTTTTCCATGCCTGTTTCTGCAAGCACTTATAACTATCTTGAAGGGTATCTGCTCTGAATATTCTTTCATGATGCAAAAATATTATTATGGTTTTTAAGCTTTATGTTATGATAATTCTTATAAATTTTTTATGACTCTTTTTATTAAGTTAAATAGTTACTTAAAATCAGAACTAATTCTATTTTCCTTTAGAAATTCTAATAACTGGCTGTTTTTTGTTGTTTGTCTTCCCTGAGATAGCCTTTCTATATGTTCTTCTACTTCTTTTGAAGGTAGTCTCCTAGACTGAGTAATAAAACTCTCATTTTCAGAAACCCAATCTTCTTTTCCATTTGGAAAATAAACATGTACATTATAGATAGGATGCAAACCTATTTTTTCATTTGATTCATTGCCTTGATAAGCAAATAATTTTCCTTTTTCAGTTTCATAGACTCCTGGTTTAAGAGTTGGCTTTGCCATGATTTATGAATACTCTATTTTCTTTTTAAGAATTATTGTATTGAATTACTTCTTTTTTACAACATCAACAATTTTTATTTTGAAGTTCAGTGTTTTTCCTGCTAAAGGATGATTTAAATCAATTATTACTTTGTCATCTGTAACTTCTGCGATTCTTGCTGGAAATTGTCCTTGCGGAGTGTTCATCATTAGTCCCATTCCCGGTTTTGGTTCTTGGTTTTTAGGAAGTGCAGATCTTGGAATTTCTTTCTTAAGTTCTTCTCTTGGTTGTCCATAAGCATTTTCTGGTTTAATTGAAATGTCTTTTTCTTGTCCTTTTTCCATTCCAATCACAGCTTTGTCAAATCCTGGAATTATTTTTCCAGCACCAACTTCAAATTCAAGAGGTTGCTTTCCTTTTGATGTATCAAAAACCTGGCCCTTTTCAAGAGTTCCAGTGTAATCAACCTTTATGGTGTCGCCTTGTTTAATTGCCATGTAGAGCCCAATAAAAATCCTTTTTTAAGTCTTTGGATTTATTATTTATCCTAATAAAGCTTAAAAACTTGTTATTTCTTTGAAATTTATGAGGTGAAGGTGCCTCAGAAGCCTGATTCTGGGAAAACAAAATGAAGAAATTAACATTATTTTCAGATAGTAAAAGAATAGAAATACTTAATTTTCTAGAAAAGAAACCTAGAAAATTTGTTGAATTAAAGAAATTACTTGGAATTGAGTCAAATCTTCTTGCATATAATCTAAATATACTTATAAAAGAGAATTTAATTGAGAAAAAAGACAATTATTTTTCTTTAACAGGAGGAACAAAATGCATTATGCCTTATATTCACAAATCAAATGATGCTTCTCAGTTTCCTCTTCCTTGTGTTGCTGTAATTATAAGAAAAAAAGAAAAAGGAGAAGACAAGATTCTTATTAGAACAAAAACAACAGAACCAGGGATTGGAAGAAAGATTTTTGTTGGAGGAAAAATTAATCTTGGAGAGGATTTATTTGAAGCTTGTAAAAGACATGTGAAAGAAAAAGTTGATATTGAAGTTAAGGATTTTAAATTAATATGCATAAATAACTATGTGTTTAAAGAACAAAATACTCTTTCTCATTTTCTGGTATTTTTTATTACTACAAAACCTAAAACAAATAAAAAACCTAAAGATTCAAAATATTATTCTAAAAGAGGAATAAACGGAAAACTTTTTCCTGACAATAGATTTATTTTAGAGAACATGCTGAATAATAGAAAAGTCAAAGTTATAAAAACTTTTTATGATGCAGATAAAGATGAGTTTAGAGTAGTCAATAAATCCTGACTTTATATTTTATATATTTCTTATGTTAGAAAAAATAATGGGTGAGGAGAGGTTTAAGATAATAAAATTAAGACAAGGAGTTTCAGCTGTCTTGTTTAAAGGGAGTAAATTTTTAATGGTTGCAGGAACAGATTGGCCAGATGGTGCATGGTGCTTTCCACAAGGAGGCATTAACATAGGAGAAACACATATTAAAGCAATTAAAAGAGAATTAATAGAGGAACTTGGAACAGATAGATTTAGAATACTTACTAAAAGTGAAACAGATCACATGTATTTATTTCCTTCAAATATAAGAAAGAAAAAAGGTTTTCATGGGCAATTTCAAACAATATGGTTTGTTGAATTTTTAGGAGAGTTTGATGGTATTTCTATGGATAAGACTGAATTGTCAAAATATGGCTGGTTTGATAAAGAAGATGTTGTTAAGAGCATGATGTATCCTGAACAAAAAGAGGTTTTTGAAAGAGTGTTGGTAGAATTAACTAAACTTCAATCATCAGGAATAATCTAATTATGACTAAGGAATTTGTAAAACGTTCAAAATTTAGATCTATGGCAAGCTGGATAATACATGCTAGCAATCATGGCATAGATATGAGAAAATTTCATTCAGATAAACTTGAAGACAATCAAAGATTAGAGGAAAGTGGTTTGCCTGTTTGGAATAAGTTTAAGGTTCCTTACAGAGAGTTTCATAAGAATAATCCTCAGCTTATGGAATTCTTTTCAAAATATGAACAATTTTTAATACGAGCTATTCCAAATACTTCTGAATTAAATAGATTTAGTAATTTAGGTGTTTCTGATTTTAAAGAGTGTTTAGACTTTTTAAGAAAGGGAGTAAATCCAAAGCATGCGGATTCTTATTCTGTTTTAATGACTGAATGGGAGCCAACAGAATATGGAGGAATAATTATTTCTAGACCAAATTCAAGAATTATTGAAATTTCAAAAGAACTTGATGAACTTGAACATGGGCAAGTGACTCCTGTAACTGGATATTCAAATGGTTTGGGGATGAAGTATACAACAGAGGATACTGAATTAAGGCAATTGATGTGGAATTCTTTAAAGTATGTTAAAGGATTAGAAGGATATTTTGAATTTGTGATAACAGAAAAAGATAGATCAATAAAATTTATTGATTATAAAACCAGCAGAGGTTATTTAGAATAATTAGAATATAATAAGTCTTATAAATCCTTTATCTAGTTTTTTATTATGGGATTGTTTTCATTGTTTAAGAGAAAATCAGAGCAAGTTTATTGTCAAAGTTGTGGAAGAGAAATAACAGATGAAGGAGGAAGTGTAGCAAAAGGAAGAATATACTGTCCAGGATATAAAGAACTTGAGAGTTTTTGTTTAGAAAAAGGATCTCCTGGTTCTTCTGGGAATTATTTTCCTCCTCAAGAAGTTCAGAAATTAATAAGAAAAGGTAAATTAAAAGAGTTTGGACGTTTAGAAAGAGAGACTAAGCAGAATTAAGTGTGGTGAGATTTTTTATTTTGACTTCTTTGTTTAAGTCGTTTTTTATTAAATTATAATCACTGCTGATGATTTTTGATTTGTTTTTGTTTATATCTGTTAGAAGTATTTTGTCCTTTGTTTGGGCTGTTATAAAAATCAAGAGAAAGGAATGTATTATTTTATTGTTCTTTTTTACTTTTTCCAGAGAAATAGAGTTTATTTTCTTGAGTTTTGCATTTATTTTGAATTTTTTCATAATTCTTTTTGTTGCTTGTGGAATTGTCTCCCCTAAAAGAATTCTTCCTCCTGGAAGACTTAGTTTCTTTTTGAAAGGACGTTTTTCACGTTTGTAAAGAAACATTTTATTTTTGTTTCCCATTCCTATTAATATTACTGGTAAAATAGATTTTTTTTGAGTTAAATAAGGAATTAATTCTTCTGCTGTTTCAGATAATTTGTAATAATCTTTATTTTTTGTTATGATTCCTTTTTTTTCTAAATTTTTTATATGATATGCTAATTTATTTGAACGTATCTTAAGCTGTTTTTCTATTTCATTGAACTTTAATTTGTGATTGTAAAGAAATAAGTTTAATATTTTTTCTTGCATTTTACCTAAGTCAAATTTTTTGAGGAACTATTTAAATATAATTATAATGAAGTTAATTTATGGTTAATAGAAATTTGAATCATTATATTGTTGTTACTGGAATTCTTGTTAAAGATGGAAAATATTTGATAGCTAAGAGGGCGGATTGGGAAAAAGCTTTTCCTGGAAGATGGACTGTTCCTGGAGGAAAATTAGAGGTTTTGGACTATGTTCTTAGAAAAAAAGACACTCCTCATCACTGGTATAATATATTTGAAGATTTATTAAGAAGAGAAGTAGAAGAAGAAGTGGGATTAGAAATAGAGAATTTTGGATATGTTACTAGTTTAGTTTATATTAGGCCTGATGGGATTCCATGTATTATTGTTAGTTTGTATGCGAATGCTAAAAGTGATAAAGTTAGATTATGCAATGCTTTGACTGAGTATGCTTGGGTGAGTTTAGAAGAAGCAAAGAATTATGATTTAATTGAAGGAATTTATGAAGAATTAGAGATTTTAGATAAAAAATTAAAAGGCGAGGGTGTTTGTGAGTGGAAGGGTAAAACTTTATCACAATAATATTTAATAAGGGTTCTTAATGCGACTTTCTATGGTAGAAGATAGTGTAATGGCAACAACTGATGTAATAGATGTAGGTGTTTTTAGAACAGGATTATTTGTGTGGAAGGCAAATGTTTTGTCTCCAATTGAAATTCAATTCTCGCCTGGAGCTTCCTCAGTGAAATTAGAAAAGGCAGTTGATAACTTGAATTCTCTTAATAATGGATTTTTTCCTTGGACTATTCAAGGAGGAATTGGATTATATTCTTTAATAAAAGAGCCTGTGGGTTTATTGACTAGGTTAGATACACTAATGAGAAAAGCCACAAAGGAGGAAATTGAAAGAGATTGGCAGTATTTTGGAGAACAAGTAATGGGACCAGAGGTAGGTAATGATAAAGAAGGGGAATATAAAAATAATCCAATATTTAAGGCACTAGGTTCTGAATTTTACTATGTTGGGCCTCCAAGACTTACCAGGGCCAGGTTTACTACAAGAGTCTTTCCAGGAAGTATCCCTGAGAAAGGTAAATTAAGTGAGATTGTTAAACAAGTAGATGAATTAGGATTAGAAGAAGGACAGGCTTCAGATGGAGAGATGGTTTTTCAAGGATATCAATTATTTCATGCTAATAAAGGGAAAATAAATTATAAGGGTTTTGAAAAATTTGAAGATTATAATTCTGATGAAATGGAATCATTTGGAGAGATAGAATTGTTTAAAGGAGAACCTCACCCTCAACTAATATTTTATCCTAGAGGAAATAAAAACAATGGAAAAGATTTTTCTTCTGTTGTTGATGAGAGATTACCTAATGAGGTTCTTGCAAGATTACAAGACCTTGCAGCGTAAAAAATCAAACTAAATCTTTAAAAATACACCCTATTTCTCTAATACATGAAAATTGCGGATACTAATATAGAGATTAAGTGGCTGGGACACGCTGGTTTTATGATTAAAAATTCTCTTACAATATATATTGATCCTTATAATATAAAAGAAGGAATGGATAAAGCAGATATTATTTTAATTACTCATAGCCATTATGACCATTGTAGTGTTGAGGACTTGAATAAGATAGTGCAAGAGAAAACAAGAATAATTTGCACTGCAGATTGTCAGAGTAAGATAGCAAGATTTGAGGTTCCTGTTAAAATTGATTTAGTTGAGCCTAATCAAGAAGTGGATTTAGGCACAATAAAAATATCTACAATCCCTTCTTATAATGTTGATAAGGATTTTCACCCTAAGATGAGTAATTGGGTGGGTTATATTATTAAGATGAATGGAGTTATGATTTATCATGCTGGAGATACTGATTTGATTCCTGAAATGCAGAGGCTTACAGGACATCAAGAGAAAAATTTTATTGCATTGCTTCCAATTGGAGGGAGATTTACAATGACTGCAGAAGAAGCAAGTGAAGCAGCTGGAATAATTAAACCTTCTTTAGCAATTCCAATGCATTATGGAAGTATTGTAGGAACAGAAGATGATGCAAAAGAATTTGTTGAGTTGTGCAAAGAAAAAAGTGTTAATGCTCAAATTCTAGAAAAGGATTAAAATGAAAATAGGAATAATTGGACCAAGTAAGGTAAATGATTTAGAGAAAATTAACCCTAATGCTAGACAAATAATCTCTGATGTTGTTGGTTTTTTAATTAATCAAGAAATTTATTTAACTCCTGATATTGGTTCTCTATCTGAACTTTTTGCACAAGAGTATTTGAATCAAGGTGGAGAAAAATTGTTTTCTGTAATTCCTGCAGATGATAAAGAATTTGGTTTTGATTGGGTTAATTCTACTCTTGGAGAGAAAATTAATTGTAATACATGGAGAAACCAACCAGAGAAATTAAATGAAGAAACAGAAGCTTTGATTTGTTTTGGATATTCTACAGGGGTATTGATTGAGATTGCTTATTCA
>CAZYKW010000033.1:0-6561 GCA_964648475.1 Candidatus Woesearchaeota archaeon
CTTCTGGTTTTTTTATTATGGAATTTTCTGATTCAAAACATCCAGATAATAAACAGCATTTTGATTACTATATTCCAAGCAAAAATAAAATGTTTAGTTTTAAGTTAGAGGATGACTGTGCAATGGTTCCAGTTGAGATAGTTGATAGCACAGCATTTAAACCAATTTCATTGGACCATAATTTTAATTTTAATGAAGTAGCTAATATTGTTGCAAAAGAGATGAAGAGTAGAAATGTAGATAAGAAAATTCAAAAGATTTTGTTATCTTTACAACATAAAAATGGAAAAGACTATCTTGTTGGAACTATTTTTATTTCTAATTTTGGATTAATTAAGATTAATATTGATTTAAAGGATATGAGTGTTATTCATTTTAAAAAGAAATCTTTTTTTGATATGTTAAAAATAACAGGTAAAGGAGGTAGTCAATAATGGTAACAGAAGAACAAGAAACAAGAGAAAGTATAATAGAGACAATTGCACAACTGGCTTCTAATTACAAAGTTTCTAAAGTGAATGAGAGAGCTAAAATAGAGAAAGAAGCTAAAGAGTTTATTGAGAGTGTTGCAAAAGGACAGGATGAGATAAAAGAGTATACAGAGATGTATAATGAAATGAAGAGTTAAGTTTTTTCAACAATAAAATTAATCATAAGTTCTGAATTATGTGTAGAAAGAATTCTGAATCCTTGTTTTTTAAATAAATCATGAATTTCTTCTTCACTAAATAGATAATAATATCTTTTTCCTTTTGTTGTCCAGCCAATCCACTTTTCTTTTGTTTTATATCTTCTGAATCTTTTTGATTCTTTATTCCATACTCCAATTAGAGCTTTTGCTTTTGGTTTCATTACTCTATAAAGCTCTTTTACTGCTTTTTTATGTTGTTTTGAATTAAGACAATGAAAAGCTGAGATTGAAATCCCTACATCAAAGAAATTGTTTTCATAAGGCAGTTTAGTCATCTCAGCAACTTGAAACTCTGCATTAATTCCTAATTTCTTTGCTTTTTGCTTTGCTAGTTTTATCATATTTTCTGAGAAATCTACAAGATATATTTTTCCATTTTTTATTTTAGTTAAGTGTCTTCCAGAACCAGAGCCTAAATCTAAAACTTTTCCTGTTTGTTGTTTTAGAAATGCTTGTGATAGTTTAGAAGGAATCTCTTTGTATTTGTGCCAATCTGAAGCTATTGCATTCCATATTTCTTGTTGTGATTTCATATATTAAGAAGTAATTGTTAATTTAAAAGTATTTTAGTTCCCCTCTCTTATACTCCTTTCCTAACCATACTCTAAAATTTAACCAAGCATATTTTAAGGCCATTTTTAATCTTTTTTTCTCAAGTCTTCTTGGAGATACAAGAGTATGTTCTGGTGTTTTTAATATTCCAAATTTTTTCCCTTGTTCAACTGCTCTTTTTGAGTAGTCTGCGTCCTCTGCAAATTCTAAATCTTCTCTAAATCCTGATATTTCATCATGAGTGTCTCTTGTTGCAAACATACACATGTGCATTTTTGGAATTTTTGAGTTTTCAGCCATTCTCATTCCTATGTTATCTATTGTATAAAATATCTTATCAAATATTCTTTTTCCTTGAGTATTTGATGGAATAGGTTCATGGTATGTTCCAGCAACATCTAATCCTCTACTTCCAAATTCCTGCATGCATTTTTCAAGAAAATTAGGATTAGGAAGTTGTATGTCTGAATCAATAAATGCAAGAACATTCCCAGTGCTATAATCTGCTCCATTATTTCTTCCTTTTGAAGGATGTCCTCCTGGGACTATTTTACACTTATAGCTTTCTGCTATTTGTTTTGTTCTGTCTTCAGAGCCAGCATCTGCTACTATTATTTCATAATCTTTAAGTGTCTGATTTTTGATACTTTCCAGTAATCTTGGAAGATATTTTTCTTCGTTTTTTGTTGGAATTATAATGCTTAAATCCTTCATTTTACCTATTTTTTATCATAAGGTTACCTTTAAAAATATAACTACTATTCAGTTATATAACAAAATGCTCAAGCCAAAAAAGGGAGAAATAAGAAAACCTGTAAAAACAATTTCAGGAATAACTCCTGTAGCTGTTATGCTTCCTCCTAGAAAATGTGAACATGGAACATGTATTTATTGTCCTAATCTTAATGTTCCCCAGAGCTATACTCCTAAAAGCCCTGTAGTTTTAAGAGCAAGTAGAGTCAAGTTTGATGCATTTAAACAAGTTAGAGCTAGATTAAAAGCTTTTGAAGTAATGAATCATCCTACTGATAAAGTTGAATTAATTATAATGGGGGGGACTTTTTTAGAGTATCCTAAGAAATTTCAGTATGAATTTATTAAGGGATGTTATGATGGATTGAATAATAAGAAATCTAAAACACTAGAATCTGCTAAGAAACTTAATGAAAGATCTAAAAATAGATGCGTTGCTTTGTGCATTGAAACTCGTCCAGATGTTTGCATTCAATATATTGATAGATTAAGAGAATTTGGATGTACAAGAGTTGAGTTGGGAGTTCAAATTATAGATGATAAAATTTACAAAATAGTGAAAAGAGGACATAATATTCAGAATGTGATTGATACAACAAAAGCATTAAAGGATGCGGGTTTTAAAATTGGTTATCACATTATGCCTGGACTTCCTGGAAGCAATCCTAAAAAAGATTTGAAATTATTTAAAAAATTATTTTCTGATTCAGATTTTAAGCCAGATCAATTAAAAATCTATCCTTGTCAAGTAATGCCTTGTTCTGAACTTGAAAATATGTATTGGAAAAGAGAGTATGAACCATATTCTAAAGAAAGGATTAAGAATTTGCTCATTAAAATGCTTAAAATTGTTCCAAGATATTGTAGGATTATGAGGATTATGAGAGAGATTCCTCCTGAATATATTGTGGCTGGAACAAAGAGAATTGATTTAAGAGCAGAAATTGAAAAGGAATTAAGGCAAAAAAAAGTAAAATTAAAAGAAATAAGATATAGAGAGATAGGGTTTGCTAGAAAAGGAGATTTAAATCTTGATTTAAAATTAAAAATTACAAGATATTCTGCAAGTAAAGGGAAGGAGTATTTTTTAGAGATTATTAATAGAGATAATATTCTTTTTGGGTTGCTTAGATTAAGAATTTATAATAATAGAGCTATTATAAGAGAGTTGCATGTTTATGGAAAAGCTTTGAAACTTGGTGAAAAACATAAAATTGCAGTGCAACATCAGGGAATGGGGAAATGGTTAATAGCAGAAGCAGAGAAAATTGTAAGGAAGAACAAAATTAATAAATTAAGTATTATTTCTGGAGTAGGAGTGAGGGATTATTATAAAAAGTTGGGTTATACTCTTGAAAATACTTATATGATTAAAAAAATTTAAAGCATGGTTTTTTAATTTTTTAGTTTAAAAAGCCAAATAATTTAAAGACTGAATTCTTTTAAAAAATATGAAGACAATAATTGCATCAGGACCTGTGATAATTGAAGATGGGAAATTACTTGTTTCTAAAGATAATAAAGATGATTTTTATAAATTAATTGGAGGAAGGGTTCATGAAGGCGAGTCATTAGAAGATGCATGTATTAGAAAATCAAGGGAAGCTTGTAATGCTGAGATTGAAATAATTAAGCCATTATTCCCAAACATTCTTTATGAAAATCCTCAGACCAAAGAGAAAATGATTATTGTTTTAATTAATTATCTTGCTAAGTTAAAAAATAAGGAGGGAATAAAACCATTACCTCCAGAACAAGATTTAAAATGGGTTTCTTTAAATGATATTAAACAAGGAAAAGGAAATGTTTCTCCAAATGTTAAAATGGTAGTTGAAAAAAATAAATTATAATATCTTAATCTTTCCTTCTTGCCACTCTTTTAAAATAAATCTTGCAGTTTTATCTTCATCAATTTCTCCACCTTTTTTTAAAAATCCTTTTCTTTTACCTAGTTCTTCAATTAATATTTCAGAATTATTTTTTGATTTAATTTTATAATACTTTTCAATAACTCCTTTAAATTCTTTCATAATACTTGCAATAACAAGTTCTGGTTCCTTAACTTGACTAAAAGATCTTCCCCCAATCTTTGTTTGTTTTGATATTTTTGGTTGTTCTACACTAGAATACTCTTTTTTTGGAATAACTCCTGGTGAATCTATTAAGAGTATTTCTGAAGTTAGTTTTAATTTTTGAACTCCCTTTGTATAACCTGCTTCTGCACCTGTTCCTGCTTTTTTTCTTCCTATTAACATATTAATTAGAGAACTTTTTCCTGTATTGGGATAACCAATAATTCCTATTGTTATTTTCCCACTTTTATCTATTGGTTCTTTAATTTTTTTTGATTCAATTTTTATTTTATCCCTTAAGTCTTTGCTTCCTCTTCTTGTTTTACTAGATACGAATACATAGGGGGAAAAATCATTAAGGTCTTTTTTATTCATCTTATTTTTTGAAATAAGGTCTGTTTTGTTTATTACAAAAATTAGCCCTTTTCCCTGGTTTTTGATATACTTTTCTATTTCTATGTTTCTTGTTTCTTGAATAAATCTAGCATCAAGAATTTCAAGAATTATATCTGAGAATTTTATTAGTTTTTCAATTACTTTTGGAAATTCTTGTTTTTGTTTTCTTATATTTTCTAAACGCCCTGTTCTTCTTGAAGAAAAACTATATCTTACTCTCATAAATTATTAAGGAAGAATTAGTTTATAAGATTAGCTTAAAGATGTTGAGCCATTGCTTTTAAGATTTCATAAGCTGTTTTTCTTTTATCTTTTGCCTTTGTAATAGCACTTCCCATAACTAAGATTGAATTACTACAATCTTGAACTGCTCTATCTGGAGTATAAAGTTGTTTTTGTCCTGTTCCTGATTTTCCTTGCCATTTTATACCAGGAGTTACATAAAGAAAATCACTACCAAATTCCTTTTCTAAATCCCCTGCTTTATTAGCTGGACCGACAATACCATCTAGTCTCCATTCTCTTGCAAGTTCTGTTCTTCTTCTAACTAAGTCATCATAAGTTATTTTTAATCTTTGAGTAGCTAAATCTTGATCATCTAAACTTGTTAGAACAGTGACTCCTATTACTCTAGGTCTTTCTATTCCTCTAGCTTGTGCACCTTCATATGCACCTTCAATTGCTTTTTTACACATTTCTTCCCCTCCAGCAATATGGATATTAAACATATAAACTCCAGGAACAGCTGATTCTTTACTTGCTTGATAAACAGTATTTGGGGTGTCATGATATTTTAAATCAAGAAAAACACCTCCATCTAGGTTATCAATTTCTCCTATAATATTCACACCTTCATTTCCAGATGCAGTATGTAATTGTTTTCCTATTTTAAATGTTCCAACAAGATCTACAAGTTTGCTCGCAAGATCTAATCCTTCTTTTACAGTAGGTACATCTAAGGCTAAACACACCCTTTTTCTTGCTTTTATTTCTTTATATTTTAATGAGATCATTTTAATATTAATTTACAGCTTCTCTTAATTCTTCACTTAAATTAGTATAATGTAATATTACTTTCTCTGCTTTTTCTTGTTGTTTAGGATCATTGTATACTTCTCTTAATTTTTCTTTACCTACTTCACTTCTTAACATATTTATTGCCCAAGTCTCTCTTTCTTCTCTGCTTGTCCCTCTTTCTCTTAGATTGGTATATTCTGTTTGACTGACAGCATTTATTTCTCTTAAATAATCCCAAGCATTTTGATCTAATGGCACTAATGCGTGAGACTCTAATCCCAACTCTTTCATAACTATTGGTCCTTGTTCCATTCTATCAACATAAAAAAATATTTGATTTATTTTTCCACCTCTATTTCTTATTGCTGGCACCCATAAGTCTCTTGGCGAACTGCCTTCATTACTTAGGTCAGCAACATGAACTACATTTTTGTTTTGTAGATTTGGCCCAAAATATTTTCCATTTTTATATAACATTGCAGGAGCTAAACCCATTTGTGTAGCAATAGGAAAAGAAAAAATCCAATCTCTTGTTTCTCCACCAGAAATTACATCTACATCTGCTCCTCCTGAAGTTTCTAATTCAATAGACCTCCTCATATCAGCAACAGCTTCTTTGTAATCTTTTCCATTTTGCATTACAACGGCACTTTGAACATAATATGGACCTATTTCTCCAGAAGTATATGGAAAAAATGTATTTGTAAATTCAAAACCCCCATTTATAGCAAGAATTTCCAGATGTTTTTCTTGTACTCTTCTTTTTTCTTTTTCTTCCATATGCTTAATTAAGAAAAATCATTTATAAGAATTATTGTTTTGGAGGATATTTTAGTTCTGATTAAAAACACCATCTTCCCAAGGAGCAATTATAGAACGACGTTTTTTCCATAATTCTCTTATTTTTTCTTGTTTTTTTGCATTTGATTCTTTTTGCTTTTTTGTTCTTGGATTCTCTATTAGGGTTTTTGAAATATCATCTACTTCTTTCATAATTGAAACTATTAAATCATATGGTTGAGGGATGCCTTCTTCATTTGTGACTGGCATATTTAATTCTTCTTCTGTTAAATAAGGATA
>CAZYKW010000034.1:0-6500 GCA_964648475.1 Candidatus Woesearchaeota archaeon
TTTTTATATTTCATAAAAAAACATAGGAAAATCCATTATATAAATCTTATTTTTTAAAACCACTTATCAATTGACTCTTGCTTTTCTAATTCTTTACCAAAAACACTATCAATATACTCTTTAGTTAATTGTAAACTTTGTTTAATATAAGAAGACAATTCATATTTATTTGCTAAATTCATTGCAGGAGCAAGATATTTTTTAATTCCTCCTTCATGAATTGTAAAAATTATTTTTCCTCTACATTTAGGACATACTCCACTCAAAGGGGGACGCCTTAAAATCTCATTACATGCAACACATCTAAATCCTTGCATTGAAAATTTCCTTAAATTACCTTTCATATCCCTAATAAAATGCCTCTCAATTATTAATCTGGCAGTATCAGAAGTGTCTGCTCCCCTTAATCTCTCAACAAGTTCCATTTGATGTTGAACCTTTTCCTGCATTGTAGCTAGAAGTTTATAATTAGAACATAAAACTCCTTCATTAAAATTACTTGTATCGTGCGTAAAACCTATTCCAACAAAAGGATTCTTTCCTTGATTTAATAAATCTCTACAAGTTACAATTCCTTTTACTTCTGAAGAGTGTTTTCCTTGTTCAGCAAACTTATAAAGTTCAAGGGGGTATTCTCTACAAAATTCAAAATCAAGAATCTGGTCATCTACTTCTCCTGCATCTATTTTTGCATTTAAAACAAGAGGGGCATCTTGGGTTCCTCCTCTATGAGAAGGAAGAAACTTCCTAGAAAAATTAATTAAAACATCCCCTAAAAGCATTATCGCAGCTTCATCCCCATCACAATCTCTTCTAATAGCGGCATGCATATATGGACTAGCCATTAATCCTTGAGTATTTGAAAAACCAATAAACCTACATATAACTCCTGCACAATTATGGGGGGCCATACAAACTCCAAGATGTCCAACTAAATCCTCTC
Source organism: Candidatus Woesearchaeota archaeon (assembly GCA_964648475.1). Classification (GTDB taxonomy): domain Archaea; phylum Nanobdellota; class Nanobdellia; order Pacearchaeales; family GW2011-AR1; genus WJLC01. The sequence goes on from CAZYKW010000034.1 coordinate 944, forward strand.
TTGTTTTTACATTGTAAAAAGGTTTCATACCATAAAAAAATTCCAATTCCTCATCAATAAACTCTGAAACCCTAATAAAAACATCATCTGCCCTATTCTCAGGAGAATCAGGGCAGCTAGGAAGGAGAATGTCATGAGGTTTTAGTTCAAGAATCTGATCTTCGTTTTCTAAGTTTTTTCCTTCTATATCTTTTGTGTATCCCAATTCTTTTAATTTTTCTACACTAACAAAAACCTCTTTTGGTTTAAAAGAAGTCAAAGGAAGTTCAGTAGCATCAAATCTAATTGTTCCATCCTTATTTACTTGCAAATCATACTTTGCTCTTAAAATCCCCTTAGAAAGATTCTCGAGAATTTTTCCAGAAGAAGAAACTCCCCTCACTCCTTTAATTAAAAGGGGTACTTCATCATCATTCATTTCAAGTCTTTCAATAGCACTATTAAAATAATGATTAATATCCAAATCAGATGTACAAAAAGGGAGGCCCTCTTTTTCAGACCACCCACTAATTTTAGTTGGGAGTTTTTCTTTACTCTCTCTAAAATAATATCTTTTTTCTGTTTTCTCTCCACATCTTTCACAACAAGGATAAATAGTTTCTTTGTCACACTTCTTACAATAAAAAAGAGGAAAAGAGCTCCTTACTTTTCCCATTTCACAAGCAGCCTGAACACTTCTCAATCTTCCTCCCTCGCTTCCAACAGGAAATAAAACATTGGGACTTCCAGTTAATTTCCTGAGTTTAGCTTTTTCAGGCCTTCCCATTCTTGTTCCTATAAAAGTTCCTGCCTTATCTTTTATTTGAAAATTAGAGACTACATTAACTGCCTCTAGAACATTTCCACTTAAATCAAAATGTTTTTCATGAATAACTTCTTTGAGAAATTTTTCTTGTATATCTAAAAGATGCAAATCAAGCCCAAGATTAACAAAAAGTGCTTTGCTATTTTTTTCATTAACAACCACATTCTCAATTGTAACTTCATGTTCAACACCCAATAATTCCAAAGCTCTTTTTCCAAGTTTAAATTCTTCTTGTTCTACTTTTGTATATGGAAAAATTATTTTTCTTGTTGCTCTTGCCTGCCTTAACCACTCAATCAAATTAATAAATTGTTCATTTGAAATCTGGCTCCAGTAAAAAATATAATCAGGATGTAAAGGAATACCTAACTTATTACTTATCTCAATTGCCTTTTCAAAAGAAACATTAAAACAATCTATTTCTTTTTCTAAAACAGGCTCTTTTTCTCTTAATTCAAGTTTCCACCACTCTTGAACATAACCTGGTTTAATTAAAGGATAATTTCTATTAAGAATGTCACTAAAAGGAAAAAGAATATCGCCTAAATAAATTATTTCTTCCACATCAGAATAAATTTTTTTAGATTCTTCTTTTGTTGTTATTTTTTTAACATTCCCATTAAACAATTTTACAATAGGACCTTCAATAGAATCACAAGAAGCTATTGCACAGCCTTTAGTAGGTTTCTCCACTTTTAATTGAGTTCCTATAGCAATAAAATTGTCTGTAATTGCCATTGTAGCTGGATGTAAAGAAGCAGCAGAAAAACCATCTGCCCTACTTCTACCATACCTAAATCTAAAACTCCCTGACCTTGAAGGATGTCCAAAAACAGGTCTTCCTGCAACTAAATCCCTAAGATAAGTAGCAACACTAGATTTGCTTTTTCCAACAGATAATTTTTCATGCATCTCAATATATTCTTCTAAAAAATCAAAACCAGTACAATTTATTCCATTTGCCCTTGCCTTATTTAGTAACCGATATCCTTTTGCAGCTTTTTGTGCAAGCCCTTCTCCTAAAACCAAACAAACCCCGCTTCTTAAAAAATTAGTATTAACTCTTGGAAGATTTTTATAATTTGGAACTTCTAATCTTTCAGAAGGGTCTCCTGCAACTTGTATTGGAAGATTCTTTGCAAGAAATAATGCCTCTTCTTCAGTAGGCATATATTGTAAATTAGTAATTCTGTCATGAAAATGTTCTAATTCTGCATAAACTCTTTTTATCTCTTCTTCAGTCGGATCATATTTTGCATAACCAAATAGCTCTCTTAAATAATCAATTAAAATCAAAACCAAACAACTTGCAGTAGTTCCTGCGCTTCTTATGGGCCCTGAAAAATTTGCAATAAAATACTCTTTTCCATCTCTTGTCTTTCCTAATTCTAATCCTGTGTATCCTTCAATTGGGGAGCTAACAACTGCAAGAGTAATATAAGCAAAACCAACTCTTATTCCTGCATCAATGGCCTCTACTAAACTTGAAAATTTACAAAATTTTTGCTTTGCTACTTCTTCTGCAATCTTAAAAACAACTGTAGGGTCTAATTTCCCATATTTTTTTTCTAAAGCTGAAATCCTTTTTGCGATCCCACTATCCTTCATTTGAGGGTAAATTGTTGAAATCAAACCAACTACTTTTTCAGCCATAGTCATGGCAAGAGGAATTTCAACTGAGTCTACAGGATCCAATCCTTTAGATTTTGCTTTTTCTGCTAAAGAATAAACCACATCTACATTCTCTTTCAAATTCTTAAAATATTTTTGTGTTGAAGGCATTTTTATTTTATTCAAAATCTAAAATTTTAACAGCACGGGTTTTTAGATTAAACATAGGGACTTTACAGTGATCAGGAGTATTTCCAAATTTCTCTTGATAAGGAGTCATAGCTTCCCAACAAGAAACAGAAATAACTAAAACGTTATTATAATAACTAATTCCACTTTTATGGGTGTGTGCTGCAACAAAAATATCCGGAACATCTTTTATAAATAGAAAATCTTCTTGAGAAGGAAAATACTGAACAGAGGAATGAGTAGGAGAAAGATGCCTCTGTTTCAGAAGATACTTCATAATTTCTTCAGGACAATCCATTGCATTTTTTTGAATTAAAGAAGGGATGTTATTAGCATATGAAGGAAAAGAAAAACCGTGATAAAGTAAAACATCAAACCCAGAAAAAGATTTTGTCTTTCCCATATTAATTTGAGAGGGATTTGTAGCAAGTATGACATTTTTTAAATTATATAAAGGCCAAGCATATTTTTCATCTAAAAAGGGCTGTGGTTCCATTAACCTCACACCATCATGATTCCCAGGACAAATAATTATTTTTATATCTCTTCTAATCTTGCCAAGTAAGGCTGCTAATTTTGAAAATTGTTCTTCTAAATCCTTAATCTCTAAATCTTTCTCTTGATTAGGGTAATTTCCTACCCCTGTAACAACGTCTCCAACAATAAACAAATACTTTATTTTCTCAACTTCCGGAGTATTTGGAACTTTACCATTTAAGTAATCAATAAATTTTAAAAAATTATTTTCTAAAAATCTCTTACTTCCAAAATGTAAATCCCCAATAAATAAAGCATATTCTTCATTTTCTGCTTTTTTTCTTTCTGGTAGAACACTATCAGGATAAAACAAATCATTTACAAAAAAGATTTCTCTATTTCCACTACCTTTAAATCCAATAACTGCATCCAAAGGAATATCTTCTGCCTTTTCATATGCTTTAGAGTTATTTTGATTTATTAAAACCCTTATTTTTCCTGTAAGATCTTCTATATCAAATAAAAGATTTTTATTTTTAGTGACTCTTTTATCAGAAACGATTCCAATAAGAGAGATTCCTTGTCTATTTCCAGAAATTTTATTTATTGAAACAAGGTTATTTAATTCAGCCCTTTGTTGAAGGATATTCCTTAATCTTAAAAATCTCTTTCTAAAATAAGTTATAAAATCTTTCACTTCTAATTTTTTACTTAAAACTTTTTTTGGGGTTTTTAAAAAAACACTCTCCTCTATCTCTAAAGGCTCTTTCTCAACAGTTGTAGAAACTTCCTTTGAAATTTCTATACTCAACCCTAATTTGATTTTTAAATTCTCTAATTTTTTCCTTTTTTCTTCAGGAAGCTCTAAAAAAATCTCATTAACTTTATCCTTATTCTCACTAAAAGTGTTTCTCGTAAGAATTTTCTGATTAGTTTGGTTTTTAATCTTATTAATAATTAGTTTAATAGATTCTACATCACTTGTCTCACTAAAAAGATTTAATACTTCTTTATCTACTAATAAACCCTTCTCCAAACAAAATTTTAGAATTTCCCCTGTGTCCATTTTCCCTAAAAATTTTAATTATGAAACCCTTTCAAAAAAGCTTGCTACTTATAATCTAAAACCCCTTCAATAATCCCTTTAGCTTTTTTAATAATATCTTTACTAATTGCAAGCCTTATTTCTCTCATTCTCCCTCCTCTTCCTTTTGAAATAACCCTCACATTAATAATCCCAAGCATATCAAATTCTTGAATAATATCACTTATTCTTCTTTGTGTTAATACTTCACATTTATTCTTCTCACAAACTTCTCTATATAAATTATAAACATCTCCAGTAAAAATACTCTCTTTGCTCTTTTCTGAAAGTTGAATAATAGAATATAAAACAAATTGAAATTGTTTGGGTTCTGTTCTAATAATATCTAGTATTTTATCTCTCTCTATTTTATTATTTGCTTCATCTATATGTTTCAGAAAGATTTTCTTAGAGCAACTCCTCTCTGAAAGCTCTCCTGCCACCCTTAACAAATCTAAAGCCCTTCTAGCATCCCCGTGCTCTCTTGCTGCAAATGCAGCACACTTAGCAATAACCCCTTCTTCAATGACATTTTTTTGAAAAGCAGAAAAAGATCTTTTATTTAAGATATCTTGTAATTGTAAAGCATTATAAGGGGGAAAAACAATTTCCTCTTCAGAAAGAGAGCTCCTCACTCTAGGGTCCAACTCTTCTAAAAAAGTAAGATTATTACTTATTCCCACAACACATATCTGTGTTTTAGACAATTCTGAATTTAATCTTGTTAAATTATACAAAAAATCACTTGAGATTTTTTTAACTGTTTGGTCAATTTCATCTAAAATAAGGACTAACAGCTGTTTTTCAGAATCAATTAATTCAATAAATCTGCTATAAACTGCCTCTGTTGGAAGCCCTGTAGCTGGAACTTCTCCTCCTAATTTTTTAATAAGCTCAGCAAGAATCCTATATTCTGTATCAGAAACTTTTTTTAACTTACAATTAAGATACTTTATCTGTAAATTTAAGCCCTCCATTTTTTCTGCCCTTTTCAAAAGCTCTTCCTTGACATAATTAATAGAAAGAGTTTTCCCTGTTCCTGTTTTACCATATAAAAATAAATTACTTGTCTTTTCTCCTCTTAAAACAGGTGCAAGAATAGAAGCTACTTGTTTAATTTGCTCATCTCTATGAAGAATCTCATTAGGATTATGGTTTGTCTGAAGGATAGATTTGTCTTTAAAAATACTCTTCTCATCAAACGAATCAAATATTTTATCTAATTTAACACCCATTTTTACTTGTAAATTGTTTTATACTTTTAAACAAACTTATTCTTAAACATATACTTTCTCTCACACGTCTATTTCCATTGGAAAAAATTACTTGAAAAAATAATAGCAATAGAGAAAAAATAATTAATTATATACATAATTATAAATAATAAAAAA
>CAZYKW010000035.1:0-2594 GCA_964648475.1 Candidatus Woesearchaeota archaeon
AGTAGGTTTTCAAACTCCTTTTACAAATATAACTATGGACTTAAAAGTTCCAGAATATATGAAGAATGAACCAGTGATAATTGGGGGAAAACCTCAAAAAGAAACATATAAGGAATTTGAAAAAGAAATAAAAATGATTAATAAAGCATTTGCTGAATGTATGCTTGAAGGTGATGCCCTTGGAAGAGTGTTTACTTTCCCTATTCCCACATATAATATTACAAAAGATTTTGATTGGGAAAATCCAGAATATGATTTAATCTGGGAAATGACTTCAAAATATGGTATTCCTTATTTTTCAAATTTTGTAAATTCTGATATGAATCCTGAAGATGCAAGGAGCATGTGTTGTAGACTTAGATTAGACCAAAAAGAATTACGTAAACGTGGAGGAGGGTTATTTGGAAGTAATCCATTAACAGGAAGTATTGGAGTAGTTACAATTAATATGCCTCGATTAGGATTTACTTGTTTAACAGAAGATGATTTTTTTAATAGATTATCAAGATTAATGGAACTTGCAAAAGAAAGTTTAGAAATAAAAAGAAAAGCAATTGAAAGATTTACTAAAAAAGGTTTATATCCTTATTCAAAATTTTATTTAAGAGCAATAAAACAAAGACTGGGAGAGTATTGGAAAAATCATTTTGCAACTATTGGTTTATTAGGAATGAATGAAGCTGTAATGAATTTTATGCCTGGAGAAACAATTTCAACTGTAAAAGGAAAAGAATTTGCATTAAAGGTTTTAAAATTTATGAGAGAAAGATTAGAAGAATTTCAAAATGAAACAGGCAACATATATAATTTAGAAGCAACTCCTGGAGAAGGAACAACATATAGATTTGCTAGACATGATAAAAAAAGATTTGGAAGGATTATTGTTGCAAATGAAAGAGCTGTAAGAGATAATAAAGCTAAACCCTATTATACAAATTCAACACAACTTCCAGTAGGCCTTACTTCTGATTTATTTGAAGCATTGGATTTACAAGATGACTTACAATGTCAATATACAGGTGGAACTGTTTTCCATAGTTTTATTGGAGAAATATTATCAAAGGAAGGGGTGAAGAAAATTGTAAAGAAAATTACAGAAAAATATCATCTTCCTTATTTTACTCTTACACCTACCTTTTCTATATGTCCAATACATGGGTATATTCCAGGAGAACATGAGTATTGTCCTAAATGTGATGAAGAAAATGGATATGTAGAACAAGAAGAAGGAAAAGAGATGAGAAAGATAGAATTAGACTCTCCAATGAGAAATGATTAGAGGTAAAAAATGAAAAGAACAAAATGTGAAGTTTACTCGAGAAGTGTTGGTTATTTAAGACCAGTAAGTATGTGGAATGAAGGAAAACAAGAGGAATTTAAAGACAGACAAGTGTTTAAAGTCAGTGCTAATTTAAAAAACGCAGCATAAAATGAATATAGATGGTTTTCAGAAGTTCACACTTATAGATTATCCAGGAAAAATAGCCTGCACATTATTTTTGCATGGATGTAATTTTAGATGTGGATTTTGCCACAATCCTGAACTAGTTACAAGTCCTGCAAAAAATATTTATTCTGAAAAAGAGATTTTAGACTTTTTATTAAAAAGAAAAGGACAATTAGAGGGGGTTTGTTTTACTGGAGGAGAACCTTTAATGACAATTAAAGAAGAGTTTTTAAGAGAAATAAAAAATATTGGATATGATATCAAATTAGATACTAATGGAAGTTTTCCTGACTTATTAGAAGAATTAATTGGAATAAATTTAATTGATTCTGTTGCAATGGACATTAAATCTCGTCCAGAAAAATATCAAAAAATAACAAACTCCAATATTGATGTGACTAAGATTGAAAAAAGCATTAAAATTATTTGCTCTTTAGAAGATTATGAATTTAGAACAACTATTTTAGAAGATTTCCATACAAAAGAAGAAATGATTGAGGCAGGCAAATGGTTGAATGAGCTATGTGGAAAAAAACCAAAAAGATTTGTTTTGCAGGGATTTAAAAATCAAGGAAAATTTATTTGTGATGTATTTAAAAATAAAAGAAATACAAGGGAAGAGTATTTACAGGAATTAAAAAAAATTCTCGAACCCTATTTTGAGAAAGTAGATATTCGGGTGTAATCAACAAATTTATAAAGAGTAGTAATAAGAAATAAATATGACAAACGAGGATAAAGTTCCTGAACTTACTGATGCAGGATTTAATGATTTTATAAAAGAAGGATATGTATTAGTAGATTTTTTTGCTGAATGGTGCATGCCTTGTATGATGATGTCTCCAATAATTGATGATTTAAGTGAAAAATTTAAAGGGAAAATAAAATTTGGAAAAGTTAATGTTGGGGAAGGCGGACAGACACTCGCACAAAAATATAATGTAAGTTCAATTCCTAATTTTGTTTTATTTAAGAATGGGAAAGTTATTGAGCAATTTGTTGGTTCAATGCCTGAAGATGATTTTGAAGAAAAGCTGAATAGTTTACTATAAAAGCCTTTTTAAACTAATTCTACTAATAATTTTTATCTCTTTAAAAAAGAGTTTATGGCTCCGTAGCTCAGCTTGGTAGAGCACTAGCCTTTTAA
>CAZYKW010000035.1:2694-6281 GCA_964648475.1 Candidatus Woesearchaeota archaeon
AAGCTAGGTGTCGCGGGTTCAAATCCCGTCGGGGCCATTTTTACAGATATAATGGGGATTATACAAAGTTGTCTTAAAATAGACATCTATAGAAAGGTTTTTAAATAAAAATTTTGTCTCTTTTATTATTAAATAGTTGTTAAAGTCTATTTTGCCCTTTCAATAAAAACACTAAGATGCATATTCTACAGCCAAAACACTCTAAATTAAATGAAAAACAGTCTGAAGAAATTCTAAACAAATTTAATATTTCTAAAGCACAATTACCTAAAATTCTTTTAAGTGATGTTGCACTTCCAGAGGGTTGTAATGTTGGAGACATAATTGAAATAAAAAGAAAGGAAGAGGATAAAATAAATACATATTATAGGGTTGTTGTATAATGGTAAAAGATAATCAACATTTAATTGTAAAAAACTATCTAAATGAGCATTCGTTAGTGGAGTCAAATATTACTTCTTATAATAATTTTATTGAACAAAGATTACAAGAAATTGTAACTGATATTTCTGAAAACATGGTTAGTGATGATTTTGAAATAACTTTAGGAAGAATAAGTGTTGAAAAACCAAGAGTTATAGAAGCGGATGGAAGTTCTTCATTAATAACTCCAACTGAAGCAAGATTAAGGAAATTAACTTACTCTGCTCCAATAAAAATGGAATTAACTGTTAAAAAAGATGATCAAGTAGATTCGGAAATTGTTGAAATTGGAAAAATACCAGTTATGGTTAAAAGCAATATATGTAATACAAAGGGCATGTCAAAAGAGGAATTAATTAATCATTATATTGATCCTCTTGATCCAGGAGGTTATTTTATTATTAATGGTAATGAAAGAGTTATGGTTATGGCTGAAGATTTAGCTGAAAATCAGCCGTTTATTGAGAAAGATAAAAAAGGAAGATTAATGTTAAGAGTTTTTTCATTAAGAGGAACTTATAGAATTCCCACAATAATCACTGAAAATAAAGAAGGAATTTTTGAAATCTCTTTCACAAGATTTAAGGAAATCCCCGCTATTGTTATGCTCAAAGCTCTTGGATTAACAAAAGAATCAGACATTGCAAAGTATATTGGAAAAGAAACTGATAGTGTTATTGTTAATCTTTATGACTTTGTAGATATTGCTACCTCTGAAGACGCAATGATGCACATCGCAGAGTCAACTAATCTTCAGGGAACCAAAAAAGAAGTTTTGGATAGAGTTAAACAAAGAATTGATTCATATTTATTTCCTCACATAGGAGGTAAAAAAGAGGATAGAACAAAAAAAGCTGTAACTTTGTGTAAATTAATAAAGCAATATCTAATTGCTAAAAAGAACCCAAAATTAAAAACAGATAAAGACCATTATGCAAATAAAAGAGTCAGACTTTCAGGAGATTTATTATCTAGTTTATTTAGAATTAATTTAGGAATTTTATTTAGGGATATTCAATACTCCTTACAAAAATCATCAAAAAGAAAAAAATTCTACTCTATTAAAACAATAGCCAAGTCAACTTTATTTTCACATAGAGTTGAATCTGCAATTGCCACAGGAAGCTGGACTGGAGAAAGAACAGGGGTTACACAAAATATGGACAAGACAAATTATTTGGCCACTATTTCTCAGCTTCAGAGGGTTTCAAGTATGCTTCCTAGTGATCAGGAAAACTTTTTAGCAAGAACACTTCATCCAACACATTATGGAAGATTCTGTCCTATTGAAACACCAGAAGGAACAGAGATTGGACTAAGAAAAAATCTTTCAATTCTAAGTAAGATATCAACTAGAGTTAATCTTGATTTAGAACAGTTCTTAAAAGAATTAGAAGCAGAGGGATTAGAAAAAGAAGGAGTAGAAGGCATGGATGTTTTTTTTAATGGTTTTTTTATTGGGGTTGTAAAAAATCCTGAAGAATTTGTTAAACAGATAAGAGAAAAAAGAAGAGCAAACCAATTACCAATACAATTAAATATTAGAAATGATGAAGAATTGGATAACATTACTATTTCTACTGAACCTGGAAGAGCTCTTAGACCTTTAATAATTTTAGAAAATGGTTCTCCTAAATTAAAAAATGAACACTTGATTCAGATTGAACAAGGACAATTAACATGGGATGATTTAATTAAAGAGGGTATAGTTGAATACCTTGATGCTGCTGAAGAAGAAAATGCTTTGGTTGGATTGTATGAAGAGGAGTTAACTCCAAAACACACTCATCTGGAAATAGACACTACTGATTTATTTGGTATTGTTACGAGTTTAGTTCCTTATGGAAATCATGATCAAAGTTCAAGGTTAAATAGAGGAAGCAAGACACAGAAACAAGCACTTGGTTTATACTCTGCTAATTATTTATGTAGATTAGATACAGATGTTAGTATTTTAGAATATCCTCAAAAACCAATTGTTAGAAGTTTTGTTTATGATACATTAAATAGTTACCCTGCTGGGCAAAATCTTGTTGTTGCTATTATGACTCATGAAGGATATAATATGGAAGATGCTCTTGTGTTAAATAAAGGAAGTATACAAAGAGGGGTTGGAAGAAGTTTTTACTTTAGACCTTATTCAGCTGTTGAAATGAATTATGCTGGAGGATTAAGGGATGAAATTGCTATTCCTGAAAAAGATAGTTCTGGTTATAAATTAGAGAGCAGTTATAGATTTTTAGAGAGTGATGGAATAATTTACCCAGAAGCAGATGTTAATGAAGGAGAAGTTTTAATTGGAAAAATGTCTCCTCCAAAATTCTTATCAGAAGCTAGAGAGATTTCAGTAAGAACAAAAAAAGAATCTTCAGTAACAATGAGACAAGAAGAAAATGGAATTATAGATAGTGTTTTTATTACTGAAGATGAAGAAGGAAATAAAATAGTTCAAGTTAAAACAAGGAATCGTAGAATTCCAGAACTAGGAGATAAATTTGCAACATCTCATGGACAAAAAGGAGTAATTGGTGCAATTATTCCTGAAGAAGATATTCCTTTTACATCAAGGGGAATCAAACCAGACGTAATATTTAATCCTCATGGACTTCCTAGTCGTATGACTGTAGGATACTTGCTAGAATTGCTAGCTGGAAAAGTAGGATGCATAAAAGGAGAGATTATAGATGGCACTTCTTTTTCAGGGGAAAGTAAGCAAGAATTGGAAAATTCTTTAGAAAAATTAGGATTTAGGTATGATGGAAAAGAAACAATGTATAATGGAATTACAGGAAAAAGAATGGTGTCTAAGATTTTTATTGGAAATTTATATTACCTTAAATTAAAGTATATGGTTGCAAATAAGATTCATGGAAGAGCATCTGGAAAAGTAGCACTTTTAACAAGACAACCAATTGAGGGAAGAGCAAGAGGAGGAGCATTAAGATTAGGAGAAATGGAGCAGCAAGCATTAGTTGCACATGGTGCCTCTTTATTACTTAAAGAAAGGTATGATTCAGATAAAATTATTCTTCCAGTATGTAGTAAGTGTGGGACAGTTGGAATTGATGATACAATCAGGGACAAGACCATGTGTCCAATGTGTGGAAGCGAATCAGTAGAACATGTTGAAGTATCATATGCATTTAAATTACTAATGGAGGAGT
>CAZYKW010000036.1:0-5346 GCA_964648475.1 Candidatus Woesearchaeota archaeon
TTTAGAATATCTGCCTTCACTCATAGATTCATAATGATATAATTCAGATTTTGAAGCATACCAAATTTCATATCCTGCCTCTCTAAATCTGTTACATAAATCTATATCTTCCCAACCAAGCCAATAATCTTCATCAAAACAACCTATATCAAAAAAAGTTTCTCTTTCAATTAACATACAAGCACCTGTTACTGCATCATATTTTTCATCTTTTAAAACTTCTTTACTATCCCTTGCAAAGCCAAAATTCTTATGATATGGATACTTAAAATTGTCAAACATTATTCCTGCGTGCTGTATTATTCCTTTTCCCGGTAATATTAATTTAGCCCCTGTAATACCCGATTTATGCTTTATATGACACTCTACAAGCTCTTTTAACCAATATTTTAAAGGAATAGTATCATTATTTAAAAAACATAGATATTTTCCTTTTGCTACTCTTGCTCCTTGATTATTAGCAATAGAAAATCCTTTATTATTTGAATTTTTTATATAATGCCATCTTTGTCCTTTGCTTACTTGATTATTTGCAAATTCTTTTATAGCTTCCTCTGAACCATCAGTAGAATTATTATCAATTAAAATTAATTCATATGAATATTCTGTATTTTTCCAAAGAGCTTTTAACATCTGTAAAGTAAATTTCTTTTTATTGTAAATTGGAACAATAATACTAACCATATCAATAGGAATACTAATTGGTTCTTCTGCTATTGCTTCTTGTGCTTTTTTAAATATTGCTCTTTTTACTTGATTATACATACTATTTTCTCATTAAAGATTTATAATCTTTATTCAATACTCTCTTTAAAATAATATCTAATTTATTTGCCTGATTTACTGGAGTAAATTGATTTACATATTTTTTTCCTTTCTTTGCGATTTCTTTCAATACCTTTTTGTCTAAAGCCCCAGCAGTTATTATTTCTTTTGATATAGTTTTTGGATTCACGATAGCTTGGCTAACTCCATCTGAACTATGAAAGTAAGCATCAGGTTTCATTAACCAACCATATTTTCCTATTGTTTCAGGAACAGCAGAACAATCAGTACCTATTACTGGAACTCCACAAGCTAAACTTTCATGAAAAATCATTCCAAATCCCTCTCCCATAGAAGGCAAACAGAATATATCTCCTAAATTATAAATCTCACGAATTGTCTTATCAGATAATGCTCCTTTGCTATCTTTTTCTTGTGGCATGACTATATATTCATTAGTTCCAAAATAATCTATTAAATACTGAATCTCATGCCCTTCCCTATCTCCTTCAGGAGTTATAGTTACTCCTTGAGTTAATCCAAGAAGTAAAATAGCATTAGGAATTGCTTTTCTTACCTCTTTCATTGACTTAATTAAAGCAGGTAAATTCTTTCTTGTTTGATTTCTTGCTAAAGTAGAAACAATAAAATTATTTTCACATCCAAAATCTTTCTTTAATTGTTTTTTATCCATTTCATAAAATACTTTTGGATTAGTAGCAGGATAAAAAACTTCTCCTTTTATTCCTGATAAGACTCTTTCTATTTCTTGTTTGGCAAAATTACTATGATATAAATTATAATCTACCCATTTCAAAGGTTCTTTACAGCCAAACCCAAGAGGTGTTCCATCTAATACTCCCCAATGAACCCATTTTGCTTTCTTAGGATAAGCCATAGCAAAAGCTATTTTTGGCAAAGCATAATAATCATGCAAAGTTAAAACTATATCAGGGTCAAAATCCTCCATAGCAAATTCAAGCATTTCCCTTGCCCAATGTTCTTTTAAATTATAAAATTTGCCAGGATAAATTTTTATTTCTGGGTCTTCTGGAAAACCATTAAAACCTAAAGCTACTTGTCTTATATCATACCCTTTAGCTTTCAAATGAGGTATTAAATCTCTGAATTCTCTTCCAAACCCAGAAGGTTTTCTAAAATAATCACCATAAAGCAATAGTTTAATTTTTTTATTCATATTTTTCTAATTTCTTTTTTAATTTCTCTATTGTTTTTTGTTGTTTTGTAATTATATTATGTTTTATTTGTGCTTTTTTACCTCCTATTAATTCTAAATTTACCATTCTATTATCGTCTTTTTTTCCATTTATATGATGAATAATCTCATATTCTTTCAAAGGTCTTCCTAACTTTTTCGCTACTAAATATCTATGCTCAAATACATAACCAGTTTTTCCAGTCATACAAAACAAAGGGTCTTTTGGTTTTAAAAGTAAATGTATATAACCTGTGGTAGTCTTCACTTAGTCGCCATATAAAAGTAATTTCATATTATCTTTTTAATTTTAAAATAATAAGAATTTTAGCCAGTAAGACTATTGCTTTTCCTCTCTCCTTGTTTACCCCTTTTGGGAACAATTCATCTACTACCTTTACCATCTGTCCCCACTGGTTCTTTTTTAGTTTTTGCCAATTCATTTTTTTCAAATTTTTTAATTTCTTTCATCCAAACATCAAGAATTTTCTCAATAGATTTTAGTCTTTGCTCATAAACTTGATTAACACCATTCTGTCCTAATAAAAATTCTTGATGGTTTTTTAAAGTAGTAGTAATTTCTAAAAGTTTTTTTGCTACTTGGTCAAAATTATGAACAGAATAACTAACAAATTCTTGTAAAGTCAAAGGACGCTTAGGGTTATCAACAGCAGGAAGTTTCAAATCCAATTTTTTTCCATCTTTATTTTTTCCTAAATTTGATAAATCTTTTACTTCCGCCATAAAGTTATTTGCCTAAATCCTCTACCTTCATTCCTTCAGGCATTACATTATTTATTTCTTTAAAAGGTTTTGCAAATTCATCTTGAATTTTAAGATTCTTCACCCATTCCTCTTTGGTATAAGGAAATAAATCTGAATAATGAATAATACTTACATACTCTCCTGTTTTCTGATTCAACATAGTAGTAACATTTTTTACAGTTCTTTTTGGACCGACAGTTGCCATAAATTCATTATTTTCCTCCTCGTATTTTTTGTAATCTTTTGAAACAATAAGTTTTATCTTATGTTCCTGTTTAATTGGAATTTGTTTTCCTTGTGGTTGTGGTTGCATAAATTTTTAATTATTAATTTTTAAATTTTCTAAATCCTTCCTTAAAGAAGTTATATTAATTAAATTAGAGGAAACTAACTTATCATTATCTACATCAATAGCAGTCCAAGTTGATTGCATAGCTTTTTGAATATATTTATAAGTTAAATATCCAAAACCGCCAATTCCCCAATCTACTCCCCAACTATTTTTAATTACTACTTTTTCTATATCATCATCATAAGCACCTACTAATACACAATGACCGCCTTTAAAGTACTCTCCTTCAATTAAATCTACTACTCCATTTACAGGTTTGTAAAAACTTGGAAAAACACTAACTCCCATTAATGCAAATCCATTTGCCATAATTGCATACTTCAATTCATCTAAATTATTTATTCTTGTATAAGCTCCTATTTTATAGGCTTTTCCTTCATCATCTTTTACTCCTTGTTTTTGTAAAACTTTCATCACCATTCTAACATAAGTTCCTGATTTATTTGGGTGTCCATCTATTTTTTTACATTCACTATACAAATCTAATCCTGAAAAATTTAAGATTTTCCCTTCTTCTTTTTTCTCATGTTCTCTTTTCATACTTACTCCTGAATAACCCACACAAGCTGGGTCATTCCCTTGGTCTAATACTGGTATAGTCATATCAAACCAATTTACTGCTTTTGGCAGTTTCTTTTGGGTGTAATAATTGCTTAAAAGTAAATCATTTGTATCTTCTGGGTCAGGTAAACACCCTAAAGCATAAACATTACTCATAAATCAAAATATTTAGTTAATAAATCTAATACAAGAGTTTTATGTTGAAGACCTTCTAATCTATCTATCTCTTTCTCATCTTCATCAATTATTAAAATGGTTGGCACAATATCTATTTTATATTTTTCTACTAATTTAGGATTATCATCAAAAGGAGTATCAATAAAAGGCAAAGAAGGATTTTCAGTTTTAATTGCTTTTATTATTGGACGCATCATACGACATTGATGGCACCAAATTCCTGAAAAAGTTAGTATCTTCATAAATTTATTCTTTATTTGCTTCTTCTATTTTCTTTTTTGCTCCTCTTTTGAATTGAATTTCTCCTACTCCTGTCCGTGTCTTCAAACTTCTTTTACTACTTCCTTTTGAAAAATTAGCATTATTTATTGGTGTTGGAATACATTTTCCAACAGTATGTCCACATTTACAAAGAATTTTTACTTTTGCCCCATCTACACTAGAACCAAAATACATTTCTTGAAAATCTCCGCATTTTTCACACTTTACATTATATATAGGCATATTATTTCTTGTCGCTACAACCCTTACACCCATTTTTTCTTGATTTTTGATAAGCCTCCATCCCTTCTTTTGAATCAAGTCCTTTTGACCTTAAATAATTCTGAACAAATTGATACTGCCCTTCAAAGGTCATTTTTTGGGAACGGCTTAACAAATTTTTACGGGTGATTGGGTCTAAGCCAATTAGTAATTTTTTAACATCTTTCGCTGTTATTTGTTTTTCTTCACTCATATATTATTTACTTAACATAGATGAGCATTTGCTCTCTGCTCAACCATGAATTGATAAATTAAATTTTTATTACCAGCAGTAGTACCCCCTTCTTCTATTTTTTTAGGTGCAGAAGTAGAAAGTCGGCTGATTAAAGGTTGTGTATGATTATGAAGATTTACCCAATTTCTTTCTTTTTCTTTTTTTATCTTGTCTTCTTCTGCTTGTTTACTTAAAATAGCTAACGCTATTTTTTCTATTTCCTTCCTTTTTTCATACAGCTTTAAATCTTCCTCTGAAATAAAGGCTTCTAATAAATCTTGTAAAGCAACCTTTTTCTTTTCCGCCACTATTTTTAATTTCTCAACCTCTCTTTTTATCTCCATAACTCTTTGAAAATCATGGAGAATTTTTTGTTCTTCACTTTCTTGTTCTTGTTGGTAAGGAAAATATCCTGTCATTGAAGATACATTACCTAATCCTCTTGCCCCATCTATTTTACCAGCAGTTAATTTAGCATGTCTTCGTGGATTTGTTATTGTTAATCCTCCACCCCCAAAATACAGAGGTGGTGATGGTGATGCTGTTGGCATATTAAGATTGTGTATGAGGTTCATTCTCCGCTTCTCCGTGCCATGTGTAGCCTTGTAAATAATCTTGAAGCTCTACTTCTGGCAGTAAAGCACACCGACAATTTGGGTGAGCTAACGGACTATAAAACCCATTACTAAAAGATGAATTAAAACTTATAACGCCATCATTTGACGCTAAAACGCATACTTCACAAGCATTCGG
>CAZYKW010000037.1:0-5343 GCA_964648475.1 Candidatus Woesearchaeota archaeon
AAAACAACTACATTATATGCATAAAAATCTCCTAAATAAATCAAAAAAATTAACTGAAAAAAGCATAATAAAAGTAGAAAATATGGATGAATTAAAAAAAGCAATTAAAAACAAAAAAATAGCAAAGGCAAAATTTTGCAATACTATTGAATGTGAAGATGGAATAAAAGATAAAACTTCAGGTGCATCAACACGAGGAATTCCGCTAGGTTCAAAAAAACCAACAGGTAAATGTATAAATTGTAATAAACCAGCACAAGTATGGGTGCATATATCAAAAGCATACTAGCAAGATTCTCTAAATCTTTTTTTAAATAATTCTAAATCCCCTATTCTAACTTGAGCTCCAACAGCATCTTCATGCCCTCCTCCACTCGCACCCTCAATTCCTTTAATTGCTTTTTCTAACTTCTCTTTAACCTTTTTTCCCCTCATAGAAATGCTTACTTTATCAGTTTTAACCCTCATCACAACAACACACTTATCAGGAAATTTATAACTTAATTCATTAGATAATTCCGCACTTATACTCAAATCTCCCCCATACTGAAAAAACAAAATCTTCTCTTTTGGATTATAATTCTCAAGAGCATCTTTTAATAATCTTTGGTATTTTTTCTCTATTTGATTAAACCTCTTATGCATAGAATAATTCTTACTAGATTCTTCTAAAACTTCATAAGGATTTTTTGCCTTCATTAAAAATTTCAACATACTCACAACATTACTTGTCTTGTCTTTTAATCCTGCATCCATTAATCTTGCAATTCTTCCAATATCAGATTTATAGAAAACATCAAAGGCATCTTTAGAATCATAATATAAATCAGGATATTTCTTTTTAAAATCAGAAGAAAATTCGGGGAGAAATTTATCAGATATAGCCCCAATAAGCGCAATCCACATATCTTCTTTTTTATTGCTAATTTGATAACATAAAGCAGAAACCGGCTCACTCTTTTTATCCTCATTATAAAGAGGGTTATAATAATTAACAAAATCAGGAACTTTTCCTTGCAATTCATGATGGTCTATCCACACAACAGGAAGATTTACCTGTTCAACCTTTTCCCAGAATTCTTGGGAAATAACAGGTTTATCTAAAATGAAAATATAATCTGAATTTAATTCATTGACTCTTCTAAAATAATCTCCAGCCAAATCTGGAAAGGACTTAATTGGAACCCCTTTTCCTCTTTCAATATATCTCTGCAATAATAAAAAACTACACAATCCATCAGGGTCGTTGTCAAAAAAGAATATAGGATTCTGAGCTCTATTCAAATGTTCTTTAATCTCCTTAACTTGTTCTTTTGTTAGCATTCTAATCTATAACCTCTGTTTTCAGTTTTTTATAACCAAAAAAGTCTGTTGTATAATTATAAGCTCCAGCATTTAAAAAAGTAATTTTATTTCCTACTTTAGGGTTTTTCAATCTAACCCTATATCTAAAAATATCATCTCTTGTAGGAGAATTTCCTTTAATTAAATATTCTTCTCCTCCTTTCAAAAGTTCATTTTCAATCAACATCTTATGTCCTCCAATCATAGTATCTAAAGCACAATTGTATATTGTAGTATTAATAATCACATTCTTTCCCTGAACCTGAATTATTTCTGTTTCTAATCTTATTGCAGGGGCAGCAATAAACCTCCCAGGTTCAATAAAAGTTTCAATTTCATAATTTTCTAAAAAATCTTTAGCTTCTTTTATTTTTTTAAAAATATAAGGCAAAACTTTAGAGGTATAACTTCTATATTCAACAGGAAGTCCTCCTCCTAAATTAACAATACTCAATCTTTCCAAAGAATCTTTTGTCAAAGAGTCTATAATTTCTTGTCTTATCTCCCACTCACTTGTATTCTGGCTTTTTCTATGGATGTGGACTCCTAATTTATTAATAAATTTATCATTCTTGATTTTCTGAATAATTTCATTAATTTTCTTTGAAGACATTCCATAAACAAAATACTTTCCTGTTCCAATCCTATGTTCCTGAAATTTCATTCTAAGAGATAAATTAATTTTAATTTCTATTTCATGAAGAACATTTAGAAGTCTTTGCAAATCAGTCTCGTTATCTATTACAAAGTTTCTTATTCCTTTTTGCAGAATCTCCTTAATTTCTTCTTCTGATTCTGCTTGAGAAAAAAACCAAATTTTCTTCTTATTTTTTATCATATCAATCTCTTCTTTAGTATGAATAGAAAAATCAACGTTCTGTGTTTCAACCATCTCCTGAATTGTGTTTCCAATCTCTTTATTAGTTTTATAAGAATAAGAAACTTTTAATCCTAAATCTGTTAAAAGATTTACCTGATTTCTAACAATCCTCTTAGAAAGAATAAACTTAGCTTGCATTTAAAAAGCCCTGCTCTTTTAATTCATCTAACACTCTACACATTAGAAGGGGGAAGGTAATACTAACATCTCCATTCACAGTTGCAGCTTCTCCATCATCTCTAATTTTTCCCCAAGATTTAGCTTCTTGGGTTGTAGCTCCACTCATACTTCCTGAACTTGCATGGCTTGTTGTCATATAAACTGCATAATCAAAACCCCCAGATAAAAGAGCTGCAAAAACAGCGTAGTGTTTTGAGATACTTCCTCCCAAACTAATCAATCCTTTTTTTTCATCAAAAGACAAATCAGTCACAACCCTCTGCATATCTCCAATAGTATCTACTATAAAATCTGAATGTTTTTGTTGAAACATAAGCAACTGAAAACCAAAAGAAGAGTCTGCTATTCCTGGACAATAAATAGGAATATTTTTTTTAGCTGCCTGATATAAAATAGAATTCTCATCATTTAACATCAAACCTATTTCTTTTAATAATTCAGAGGTATTAATTCTTTTTTTCTTTTCATATACTCTCCTTAAATATTCAGTCATTTTATCTTCAAATTTCATATAACTTTCATTTCGAATAACAAGATTTCCAACCCTATTCTCTCCTCTTTCATGCAATTGAGTATCATCAGCATAAAAACTAGAAAGTTCAAAATTCTCTCCAACAGCTTTCATCAAATCCTCTTCAATTGCTCCAGAAGTTGTTACAAGAATATTAGGAATGTCTAGTTTACACAATTGAGCAAAAAAACCTCTTAATCCAGAAGTAACCATATTTGAAGTAAATGTAAGAAACACCTTGGCCTTCGAACGTTTCATCTTTAAAACCACTTTAACTGCTTCACTAAGTTCAGCTGCCTGGAATCCAAGAGAATCAAAGCTATCCACACATTCTTTTATAGTCATGCCCGGTTTCCATAAAAAATCTTTAACTTTTTTCATTTTAAAATAAGAGAATTCTATTTAGAATTAAATTGGTATTGCTCTAGATTTATTCAATCTCTCTGAAAACATAATCTTTCATATTTCCAATGGTTTTTAAGTATTTCGTCAGATATATCCAAAGATAAAAATCTTTTTAAAGCAATTAGAGTAAATAATATTACAATGAATAAATGGCTTGAAATTTTGATTGGATTGATACTTATTGCCCTAGCAGTATATGCTTGGGGAATGGATTTTTATGGATTTGGGGAAGCAGCGTTAAGCTTTCTAAAGGGAGGAATTATATGGTTTGTTATTATGATTTCTCTAATTTTGATATTACTAGGAATAAGTGATATAAAAGATTCATAAAAAAAAAGAATTCTAGAAAAAAATAAAAAGAAAAAAATAAAAAGAAAAAATTTACTTAAAAGCTTTAACTAAAGCATAGATACCACAAAGTCCAACTATGTAGTAAATGTATGTAGCCACTGTTGCACCAAAAATCAATTCAACTATATTGAAATTCATTGCTGCAAGTCCCCAGTTAATAGCTCCAATAGCTGCTAAAATCAAAACAAGCTTTTTCCACCAAGTCATTTTCAAACCTCCTTTTTAAATTTAAATTTATATTAAAAAAGTAAAGAGAAGAGAGTATATAAAATTAACCCATTACAAAGATAAAAATAGATTCTATAATCGCAGCTAAAATCAAAAGAGGAACAACAATCAAAAAGAATGTTTGTAAAGATTTACTCAAATTTTGTTTTAAATATTTTACTTTCTTTTTTTGAAAAATAAACATGCCCAATTTAAGTCCTAATCCAAGAGATATAAAAATAGCAGGCAATTCAAATATTCCATGAGGGAAGATTCTCCATAAAGAAAAGAAACTTTGCTCCTTAACTACAAGATAGGAAACAAATCCCAGCAAATAACCATTACTAATGCCTATTAAAAGAGGGAGTATTCCGAAAATAACTCCTGAAAGCATTCCAATAAAACTAACTTCCAAATTATTAAAGAATATAAACCAAAAAAGTTCAAAAAAGCCCATGCCCTCTGTTTTCTCTATTAATTCCTGAATATATTTAAAAATTTCTTGTGAAATTGATTCTGGAGCAGGAATAAAAAGTCCAATCAAAATAAACAGCAAGAAAATTAAGAAAATTAAGAAAATAAACTTTTTTGACTCTTTGAGATAATTCCAACTATCAAGATAATTATTCCCTAATGTCCTTTTTTTTAATTTTCGTGCCATTATCTAAAATGATTTCTTATCCACTTAGTTTTCTTTGGAAACTTATATCTCAAATAAAACCCATATGCTAATCCTGCAATCAATCCCCCCAAATGGGCAGTGTTTCCTATTGGAATATTTTCTCCTCCAAAAGCCATAGGAGCTACAGAGATTAACCAAAGAACAATTAAAATTCCGGGAATAGCATACTTCATTTTAATTGGAATAGGAATAAACATTACATAAACAGGAATATTTGGAGTTAGCAATACTAATAATCCAGCAACACCAAATAGAGCTCCACTTGCTCCAACAGCATAAGCATTAAGATCTGAAGGAAATAAAAAAGTTAATAAAACAAAAAATAAACCTGCAAAAATTCCTGACAGCAAATAAAACCACAGATATCTTCTCTTACCAATAATCTTTTGGGTTAATCCCCCAATAAAAAATAGTGAAATCATATTTACAAATAAATGAAAAAAACCTCCATGCATAAACATACTTGTTAAAAAAGTCCACAAATATTTCCCCTGTAATATATTTGAAGGCTTAATTGCTACTGAATCAAGGGAAATAACATTAGAAGACAAAAGAACCAGAAAAATGAAAAAAGCAATTATATTAATTAAAATAAATATGGTATTAATACTTAAGGTAAAGCCAAGTTTCTTTTTTTTAGGATAGATAGTATAAACTCTTCCCATACTTTACTTCCTTTTCTTTTTTTTAATTGGTTTCTTTTTCTTAACTACTTTTTTCTTTACAACTTTCTTTTTAACTTTTTTAATTATTTTTTTAGTCTTCTTAATTGGCTTCTTCTTT
>CAZYKW010000038.1:0-5231 GCA_964648475.1 Candidatus Woesearchaeota archaeon
CTTTGATTTCTTTTTGAATCCCTTTTTCAGCTCTTTTTTTAAGTGTTGTAACAGGGCGAGTCTGAACAATGTATACTTCTCCATTTTCTATTGCAAATTCTATGTCTTGAGGTTTTTTGTAATGCTCTTCTAATTTTAAAGACATTTCTGCTAATTTTCTTATTTCATGGTTTTTTAAAACCTGTTGTTTGGATTTTTCTTCACTTAGTTTTACTATTGATTTTTTTCCAGATGAGTTTCTTGTTATTGCAATTTTTTTATTTGCGATCAAGGTTTCTTTTATTTCTAATTCAGGAGATACTACATATTTATCTGGAGTAACTTTTCCTGAAACAATTCCTTCTCCTAGTCCCCATACTGCTTCTATTATGATGTTGTCGTCTTTAAATGTTGGATTTTTTGAAAACATTACTCCTGATTTATTTGCATCAATCATTTTTTGGACTACTACAGCAAGACTTGATTTTTCATGTTCAAATCCTTTTTTTTGTCTGTAATAAGTTGCCCTAGATGTAAATAAAGATGCAAAGCATTTTTTAATTGATTTTAATAACTGCTCATTTCCTTTAATATTAAGGTATGTATCTTGTTGGCCTGCAAAACTCGCATCTGCTAAATCTTCTGTTGTGGCACTGGATCTAACAGCAACAAAAATGGGTTCTGTTGCATTGTTTAAAATATCTAGAGCAGCACCTTTTTGAATATCAAACCCGCTTACATCTAGATTTTCATATGCTTCTATAATTTCCTCTTTCATTTCATTTGGAAGTTTAGAATCAACTATAAGGGCCCTAATGTTTTGTGTTATTTCATTTAATTGTGTTGTATTTTCATAATCTATTTGTGATAACAATTCCTTTATTTTTTCTTTAAGTCCTGCTTTTTCAATAAAATAATCATAAGCTTGTGCTGTTACAACAAATCCAGGAGGCACAGGGGTTCCTATGTTATATATTTCAGATAAATTAGCTCCTTTTCCTCCAGCTATATTTCCAGAATCTTTATTTAAATCAGAAAACCATTTAATGAATTTTTCTTTGTGTTTTACCTCTCTTTTTATTGCCATAGGATATAAAATCTTAGAGGCTTAATAAATATTTTTATTTACTAATTGCCTTTACAGGACATGAATTTATTGCTTGTTCAACGCACTTCTCTTCTTTTTGAGACTTTACTTTTGCTTTTCCTTCTTTTATTTCAAATACTGAAGGACAAATAGAAACACATAAACCACATCCAACACATTTGTTTGAATCAATCTTTACCATGTTTTATTTAGTTTAGTTAAGTTTATAAATTTACTTAACAATATATTTTTATAAAAAGAGAAAATGACAGATTTTTCAGAATCAGTTTCATCTAGCGACTCTGTTCAAGAATCAGCAGATTCTTATGCTAAACCAGATTTAAAAAAGAAAGTGATTATTATTGCTATTGTAGGAGTAATTCTTCTTATACTTGCTATTGGGATTTATATTATTGTTAAGGCTATTCCAGGAGAAGAACTTGAGAGTGCTGTTCCTGTAACTCCTCCTGCTTCAGCTCCTGCTCCTTCCACAACTCCTTTAACCAATGCTACTAATATTACTAATATAGGAAATCAAACTAATATTACTAATGCTACTGAGGGAGAATCAAATATTTCAGAAGGATTTTTTGAATACTTTGAACCTGTTAGTTAAGCCCCCTAAAGTTTATAAATAATAAAATATTAAATAAAATAATAAAAATGAGGTTAAAGGCGTCAACTCAAAACATTTTGATTATTTTAGCATTAATTATTTCAATTGTAGCTTTGGTTGTTTCTATTAAACCTACTATTATTGGGAAGGTTATTACTGAAGGAGATATATTTTATGATTCTGGAGATGTGGGTATTGGCACTGCTAATCCAAGATATCAATTAGATGTTGATGGAGATGCAAGATTTAGAGATAATTTAATTGTTGAAGGGAATCTTTCTATGGGAAATTATTTAGGTGTTGGAACTAATGAACCAATTAGACCTTTACATGTTAAAACTGCAGATCCAGATATGACTTTAGAAGATGATCTTTCAGATGGAAAACATAATATTGCTTTATACTTTAGAGAAAATGGGATAGATAAGGCTAGAATAGAATGGATGCACGAAAGTCTTACAGGTCCAAATGAGGTTTATAAAAATGACCTTAGATTTATAGCAGATGAAAAACGTACAGGAATTGGAGATATTCTTTTTTGGGTAGGTCAATCTCCTTATGTTAAGATGATAATTAAGAATGATGGGAAAGTTGGAATTGGGACTGATAGCCCTAATAGTATATTATCATTTGGAGAAACAGATGCACTTATTACTATGGATACTGTAGATGGAAGTGATACAAAAAGTCTTCGTCTATGTGGAGGGGGGGCAGCTAGTGTTACTAGAGGAGCAAGAATTCTTTTATTTGGAAATGATTATGCAACTTCAGGAAGAAAAGGAAAATTAGAGATTTATTCAGGTAATGCAGGAGATGCAAACCCTGGAGATAGTGATATTTCTTTTCAAGCTGGAACTTTTCAAAATGCTTTATATATAGAAGGAAATAGTGGGAAAGTTAGTATTGCGAATCTTGCAGGGGCCAGTACTAGAAATGTTTGTGTAAATGATGACGGAACTTTGATTGTTTGTTCTTAAATTAATTTTATTTTAAAATGAAAAAGATTGAATCAAATTTAAAAAAACAAAAAATACTTATTATTGTTTTAGCTATTTTGCTAATTATTTTAGGATGTTATATTATAATAAGTGAGATTCAGCAGTCTGAAAAAGAGAAACAAATTCAATTTTATAATATAGGGTTACAAGAAGGATATGAACAAGCAGTAATTCAAATTTTTCAGTATGCTTCAACATGCCAGGAACTCCCTATTTCTTATGATAATCAGACAATTAATTTAATTGCAGTTGAGTGTTTGCAGAGTGAAGAATCTTCTAAACATTAAGTTTATAAATTTAATTTAATATGTTTCTTTATGGGATTAATAAGAGGTGCTTTAGTTACTATTTTTACAATTTTGTTATTTCTATCTCTTTTTGCAACAGCCAGCTCCTTGACAATTTCTATGTCTTTAAATTATAATGTAATTAAACCAGAGGTTCATAGTATAGTAAGTGATATTATTTTAAATCAAACTGAGATTCCAGAAGAGATAGAGAAAGGATTAGCAAATATGCAGTTATATTGTCAAAATAATAGTGTTCTTGTTCAAGAAAATGAGGATTATACTTTTGAGCTTCCATGTGAAGTGGTTAACCAAGGAACAGAAGCTATTATTCTTTATGCTATTGAGGATATTGTTGAGGAGACATATTATAAAGAGTATGATTGTGATTTTATGAATTGTTTTGAAGAGGAAGCCCCTCCTTTTTTCCTCTTTTCTAAACATGCTCAGGGTTATTTTATGGGGTGGTTTTACATTTCTCTTTTAATTTCAATTGCATTAATGGTATTGCTGTTTTTCTTTATAGAATCTAAAACTAGTCTGCCTCTTGTTTTAGGGGTTGTGCTTATTGTTCTTTCTTTTATCTTTTTAGGAATAGGTAAATTATTATCTTTGATTATTGGATGGGAATATGCTCAAATAGTTTTGGCCTTTTTTACTCAGTCTTATACAATATTCTTAATCTTCCTTATTTTGGGAATAGTTTCTATTGGTGTCGGAATTGTTTTAAAATTTCTTTCTGTTGGAAGCTTTTTTGCAAGAATTTTTAAAAAAGATGAGAAGATTACTAAAAAAGATTTAAAAGAAGCAATTGAAGAAAACAAAAAATCAAAAAAGAAAAAGTAACTAATAAAAAGAGTTGTTTCTTATTTTTCTTATGCTTAGAGAAAAATGTGTTGTAATGTTTTCAGGAGGATTAGACAGCAGACTTGTACTTAAAATTATGCAGGAAAGAGGCTATGATATTGTTGCCTTATATTTTAAACTTCCTTTTAATAAGAATACTGAAAATGAGGTAAAGAAATTTTGTAAAAAACAAAAAATTAAAATAAAAATTATTGATTGTACTAAGGGAAGATTATTAAAAGAATATCTTAAAATTATAAAAAAGCCAAAGTATGGGAGAGGGGCTGGTTTTAATCCTTGTATTGATTGCAGGTTATTTATGTCTAGTAAAGCAAGAGAGTATGCTAATAAGAATAAGATTAGTCTTGTTGCTTCTGGAGAGGTTTTGGGACAGAGGCCTATGAGCCAAACTAAAAAAGCCATGGAAATTATTAATAAGAAAGGTTTTGAATTGACACGCCCCTTAATTGAATTAGGTATTTCAGGAAGAAGCAGAAGAAAACAAATCGCTTTGGCTAGAAAATATAAGATTAAATATCCTAATCCTGCAGGAGGTTGTTTACTTTGTGAAAAAAATCTAAAGAATAGATTTAGATTACTCCTTAAATATAATTTAATAAATGAAAAAACTCTGCCTTTGATGAGTATTGGTAGACATTTTATTAATTCAAATAGGTGGATAGTCTTAGGAAGAAATGAAAAGGAAAATAAAATCATCTCTGAAACTAAAGGAATTAAAGTGATTCCAAAACAACCTGGGCCAAGTGCATGGATCAATAATAAAAAACTTGTTGATAAGGCTAGAAAATTAATTAAAAAATATTCTAAACATAAAATTAAAGAATTTGGAGTGTTAAAATGAATAGAAATATTTATATAGTAACTATAGTTAGTATATAACATGGAAAAAACAACAATCCAAATTAATACAGATACTCTTGAAAGACTAAAGATTCTTAAAAGTTTTGAAAGACAATCTTATAATGATGTCCTTAATAATTTAATTGATAATGTTGAAGAAGAAACATTGTCTGAAGAAGAGATAAAAGATATTAAAATAGGATTAGATAATATTAAAAAAGGAAAGGTAAAACCTATTGAACAAGTTGCAAAAGAGTTAGGTATTAGTTTAACCTAAAATGTATTCTGTTCAGGTTGAAGAAAATGCAGAGAGGTTTCTTAAAAAATTAAACAAAAAAGATTCTGAATTGATTTTAAAAAAAATTTATTCAATAAGGGATAATCCTTTTAGATTTCTTAAAAGATTACAAGGAGAAAGACTTTGGAGATTAAGAATAGGAGATTATAGGGTAATAATAGATATTATTGTTTCTGGAAATAAAATAATTGTTGTTAGAATTGGACATAGAAAAAATGTCTATTGAAATATTCAAATGAAATATGTATATGAATTTACA
>CAZYKW010000039.1:0-5202 GCA_964648475.1 Candidatus Woesearchaeota archaeon
GGAAATTCAAAGTCTTCTTGATTCACCTCAATTTCATAATCACATCTTTTATTATTAGGAAAAAAAATCATCTCAGTCGGAAACCTCCTCAGCAGAAATCATATTTAGTTTATTGTATGTTAAAGTCTTTCCAAACTTATCAGTAAAGGTAATAAAGTTATCATCAATAGAAATTATCTTAGCTGTAAAAACTAATTCCTTGTCGTTTATTTTAAATCTTATAATGTATGTCTTGTTCTTTTCCATGTATTGTTCTCCGTCTTAATGAGTTTATGGGAACTCAAAAAGACAGCATATTAAAAAACAAATAGTATTTAAACATTTATAACTTTTCTAAAAAGACAACAAACTTTTTATCTCTTTTTCAAAGTCTTTATCTTCTAATTTGTATATTGCACTATTTACTTTACTTACTAATCCTAAATAAACAAAGTCTTTAATTACATATTTGACCATATATCTTGGAAAGCCACCTTTTCTAACTAATAATCTGCTTGTTACTTCTTTTATTTTTGAATAATCTATACTTTCTGTTTTGTGGTCCTTCTTTAATTTATAAAAGATATACTTATAGATTATTGGAATATTATCCGTTGTAACTATAGTCATCTTTTTTTATAGAAAACACCTCTTCTAAAGTTGGAATTTGTCCTGGATGCTCACTTATCCATTGAGTTCTTAAGTCTAAATACATTAAACAAGTTTCCTCAAAGTTTGCTTCAGTTGTTTTCATCTCTTTTAATTGAACATAATAAAGTAAACCTAATATTAAAATTGCCAAGGCTACTAAAGTATAAGGGTCTTTGAACCAAGAGTAAGATTCTTTTAGAACATTTCCATTTTTATCTACTCTATAGGTATATCCTTTTTCTCTATTTATTTTTGTTATTATCATCTTTTCCTCCTTTCATTCATACTCTATTGATTTAGTTATATTTTCCCAAGGTTGTTCTTCAGACTTTCCTTCTCTCCATTCTTGTATCTTTGCCCAAAGTTTGTCCAGAGGCTCCTTGAACGGTTTATACAGGATATAAGCTAAGAAACACCAAACTGCTATTGGAATTACAAAGTTTAATACTTGGTCTAAACTAACACCCATTTAAACAATTTCCTCCTTTAATAATCTACATTTCTCTTTTAGTGCATCTTTCTTACATATTTCAGCTAATCGTTGCTCTATGTCCTTCCCTGACACAATAGCACTATCATATTCTTCTTGCTCTGATTTAGTTAATCTGAATTGTTCAACTATTCGTTTGTCTATTCTATTTCTTGAAGTTAAGATACTTTTTTGAACTCTTGGGTCTACAGGTATCATTTGGATTGGTTGAGGCATTTTTCTATCTTTATAAAATACTTTCTTTCCAACGATTGTTATTGTAAATATTTCTTTATTTGTTATGTATGTTTGTTTTATCATTTATCAAATAAGATATATTTAATTGCTGCTATTAGAATAACAAATTTAAATATTGGTTCTACCCAAATGTTTTGGCTCTCAATCCAGAGTAATATTTCTTGTATCATTCTATCATCTCCCTCTTTAATCTCTGATACCTTGCTTCTAAGTTATAATATTCTTCTACTTTAGAATCATGAATTGTTATTTGTTCATTTTGTCCTTCAATATTTACATCACCCATTTGATAATCATAATTTGAATAAGCACGACTTGCACTTTCTAAATATTCACAAGATTGATATAAAGCAAACAAGTATTCTATTTCTGTTTCAATCATTTGTTTTCTTATTCTTAATATTTCAATCGGTTCACTTGGATATTCTGCTTTTATTGTTCTTAATTTTTGAGAATAAGAAGTAGACAAACTTCTGGACTTTTCACAATAGAAAATAACATTTGTGTAATCTGAATAGTCATAAGAATTACTTGCTAATGAATAATAATCATATATGTCTGTTACTTGGTCTGCTATTTCTATTTCTAAGGATTCAAAGTATAATACTTGTTTTATTTCTTGACAATTATCTTGAGGGACATTCACTCCAATAAAGAAAGCCAGAGCTACACAAATTAAAGTAGTAATTGTAAATACTAAATAACTTATTTCTGCTTTTTTTTCCATTTTTTGCTCCATTTATTTAATTGAGTGGAAATTAATAAAAAAAATTAATTATAAACAGATTCCACAAAGTTCTGTATGATAAAGTATTGATAAATCAAAACCAATAACTTTATGACTAATGGATAAACTACATTATTCCCAAAACTGTCTGGTAATATTGCCAATAAAACTGATGGGAATATCATTAAGAAAAAACTTAGGTTCTTTCTCTTTGTATCTGGGTTAATTGTTTTTTCCATTTTATGCGTTTTGAAGTCTGAAGAATTTTGCTTCTAAGTTCTGAAGTCTTTGTTCGTGGTTCATTAAAATATCCTGAACTGTTGGTTGCTTTTCTTGAGGTTTTACTTTAACCTTTTTTTTAGGTTTTTTCTCATCCTCTTCTTCCTCTTCAGCTTCTTCTTCCTCTTCTTCTTCGTCTTCAATTTCTTCGTCTTCGTATTCTTCTTTTTTTGCCATTTTTTCCTCCTGTTGTAAATTTAATTTAAATGCTTCAATTATCAAATCTTTAGGGTATCCCTTTTCAAGAAATGACTGCATTATTTGGGTATCACTAACTTTTAACTTGTGAGCTTTCTCTATGTAATCTACTAAAATTGGTAAGTAGCTTTCTATTTCAACTTTTTTTCTTTTAAATGGATTTTTCATTTTGTTCTATAAGTTTATTTAATTCATCTCTTAAATCTTTTGCTTCATTTATTTTCATTAAGAGTTTTGTATCTTCTGGATATAATCCTAAAGTCATTTTTAAAGTATAGTATTGAATGTAAGTGCTTACTAAAGAAGAAGACTGTAATAAGAAAAAACCAATCCCAGAGAAAGTAATCAATATTTTAAAGAAAATAGATATATCTGTCATAAAAACAAAATAGATAACTAAACCAATTCCTCCAATAATCATTATTGATAGCCCCATAAGCGTTGCTTCTAATTGAGTTCTGTCACTTGGCTTTCTTAATACCTTTGCTAATTTGTTTGAAAAGATATAATCCATTATGCACTTCCCTCCGCTTCTCCGTCTGGTAAAATAAATCCTCCACCAAATCCTCCACCTGCCCAACCAATTAAGGAAATTACTAATAATACTTTTAAATTATCTGTAAAAGCATCTAAAATAATAAAAGGAACTAAAGCTCCAACCATACAACCAATAATACTAAATTTCATATCAAAGAAATCATTTGCTACACTTTTCCTGAAAATAAATCCACCTAAACAATAAACTGATGCAAATATCAAAGTTAAACTGTTTACTAATCCATCTGTTCCAAATAATGGCATTATTCTTTCCTCTCCTTTACTTCACACAAGTGACATTTATGTTCTTTCTTTTCTGAATAATCTGTTCCATAAACAGAACCACATAAATTACAAATATAAAAATACTTATAATGAGAAATCAATTCTTGAAGTTGTTTAACTTGGGTATCGTTTAACTTTTTCATTCTCTTTTAATTATTATAGAAATAAATAGTTTTTAAATATTGTGTTGTTACTTTAAAAAAGTGAAAAAGATGGTTATCACCAACTAATAAAAAAAAGAAATAGAAAAAAAATAAATTAAATTTACTCGTCGTCTCTCTTACCTAAAAGTAAGTAAACAATTCCTACAACTGCAAGTAAAATTGCTATAACATACAACCCTACATTAGTGTTTAGAACACTTCTTGCCCAACTCTGAGGCATATAGTTATCTGAACAGTATTCATAATCTACTAAAGCTACTTCTCCTAAACCTGTAGCATTTGTATCAGTTGTATTTAACATAGTAACTGTTCCTGCATCTGAATCTAATGTATAGTCAGTATCTAATGTTAAAGCTGTCCCTGTAGCATTTGTTACTACTACACTTGATAAATAACAATCCGATTCAGTTGCCTTCCATCCTGTTGGTGCATAAGTTGTTGTAAGAACACAATTAGAACTTGATTCATTTACTTCTCCATCTGCATAACATGAAAGAGCAGTTAAATTGAAACTCTCGTCAGAAACTTTAAGCTTTTGAGTATTTAGTAAAGTTTGGTCAGAAATTGAGGCAAGAAAAGCCACAGCTAAAATTACTAAAACAGTTACAGATACTAAAGTCATCAATGTTTTATCTTGTCCTTTTGCCATCTATTCTTTACCCCCTTTCAGTTTGTTTTTAAAAACTTTCATTTTAATCTCTCTTTTTTTAATTCTGGATGTCTGC
Source organism: Candidatus Woesearchaeota archaeon (assembly GCA_964648475.1). Taxonomy (GTDB): domain Archaea; phylum Nanobdellota; class Nanobdellia; order Pacearchaeales; family GW2011-AR1; genus WJLC01. The sequence goes on from CAZYKW010000039.1 coordinate 4,273, forward strand.
AATCTAAAGTTTTATTTCTTCCTCTTCCACCTTCTCTCCATCCTTTTTCAGAACCATCCATTTTTCCATAGTTATCTTTATACTCTTTTCCTTCTACTTTTTTGAGAGCTTCACCTAAGATTGATTTGTTGAATTTTTTGAAGTTGTGTGTCATTTTTTCCTCCTTACAGTTTATTTACTGCTTCAGACATTGGATTTAGTAAAGCTGTTCCGATAGTCAAATCAATAAATCCTTTGGTTGTTTTTTTAATTGATGGTTTTTTCAAACTATCTTTTAACAACTTTCCAGACCTTGCTACTAAACTCAAACTTGCTAAACCGACTGCTGTTTGTGCTATTTGTTTTGTTGTCATTATCAATTCCAGAAATTCCGAGGGTCGTTACCACTTAGAACTTCTTTTTTATTTCCCAACATATCTGTCTCTACTCTAATCATATTTTGTCTTCTCCAAATTGGTCTTACTGCTTGACTTGGATAATTAGATTGTTGAATTGGTCTTGGTTGATTTTGCATTTGTGCTTGTAACATTAATTGTCTTTGCATTTCTGGAGACATGGGAACTACTCCATTTTGAACTTGGGGTTGAACTCCTACACTTTGTAATTGTCTTGTGTCTACTATTTGTTTTGCTTGTTCTGGGGGAATACCTCGTTTGGCTAATTGTTGAACTACTTGTTGGTCTACTTGTTGGGCTTTTTGTTGTTGGTCTCTTCTAAAATCTTTAATTCTTTTATAGAATAGTGTTGCAGGAATTGGTTTTCCTGTATATGGGTCCCTATGTTTAAAATCTCCTCTTGGTCTTCCTGGACCTTCTTTTACTCTTTGTCCTTGGGGTCTTCCACCTGCACCAATATTTAAAAGAGAACTTGATAATTTTTTACTATATCCAAATGAACCTGCAATACTCTTTAATCCTTTTTCTGCTGAAC
>CAZYKW010000040.1:0-4782 GCA_964648475.1 Candidatus Woesearchaeota archaeon
TCTCCAGTCCACCATTCTAAATCAGGAATTTCACAATCAATTTTTTTTGCTTTACAGTATCCTTTTGTTAATAAATAAAAAATTACTCCTAAACTTCTAGCACTCTTATTATTCCCAATTAGGACTTGGTCTGCTCCTTTTGAAAAATTATTTGTGTCACAAACCATCAGAACTTTTTTATGAACTTTTAAAGTATCATTTAATGCATTTTTATCTAGCCAGTGATCCATAATAATTGTTAATTCATTTTCAAAAAAATCAGGAAGATTAGTATTAGTAAGAACTCCAGCAGGATATTTCTTTGTAAATACTCTTATTCCAGTAAGTTTCCCAAACATTTCAGCAGCTTTCCATCCTGCTTGTCTTTTACAAACAAGAATCATGTCTTCTGCATTGAATTTTGACAAAAATTCAATTCCTTGTTTTAATTTTTCATCAATTAAATCAGTATTAAAAATAGCTAATCCGTCAGCCCTTCTTCTATATACAAAAGGTTTCATATCAGGAGTTACAACTTTTGTTCCAAGATAAATTCCTGCTTTAACATACTCTTCAAGAGGAATAAGCATCTCTGCTTTTTTCTTAGCTTTAACCTGTTCTTTAAGCTCTTCTGTTTTTGTAGTCTCAACTTTTTCTTTAAGTTTCTTAACTTTTTCTAAAATAGCTTTCTTTTTCTCTTCTATTGTCTTTTCAGTTGATTCTTTTTCAGCTGCTTTTTCATCTAAAACTTCCTCTTCTTTAGCAACTTCAGTAGGAACTCCGCTTTCTTCTATATCTTTAATAATTTCAGCTTTTGTCTCAACTTCTTCTTTAGTCATGTGAATTCAGAGAAAAATAGATTTTTAAAGGTTGCTATGAAGTTTATTTTAAATATTTTTAAATATCCTTTTTATTTCATCATATCTTTTAATAATGATTTTAAGTTTTCTTGTCGTATGCCCTAAGAAGTATTCAATCTCTTTTTTAGATAGATTTTTTTTATATTCTTGAGCTAAAAGATACATAATCTCCCCAAATTTTCTTACTATCATAAGAAGAGGCATTAATTCTTTTTCTTTTTTAGTTAGTTTATATTCAGATTCATACCCCTTTAGAAATTTTTTTAGTTCTATCTTGAACTTTATTAATGAATTATCTACCATATATGTTATTAAAGTTGATGATTCACGAGCTAAGATTGAATTTTCTAAACCTTCCACATCTATAATTATATGTTTTTGGTCTTCATAGAAAACATTGTCATAATGTAGGTCTCCATGGATTAATTGTGTTCTAAATTTATATCCTTTATATTCCTGTTCAATGATTTTAACACCTTCTTCAAGAAGGCTTTTGGCTTTTTTATGTAAAAAATCTTTTTTCCATTTCATATTTTTAGTTGTATTTTTGGCTTCTTTTTTTATTTTATATATATAAGAGCTGTTCCTTTTGCTCGGCATTATATTTTTTGTTAATCGATTAAATCTTCCAATAATTTTGCCAAAATTGTACAATTTATTTTTAATTCTTAATTCCCTATATTGTTTTCCTTCTAAATATTTGTAAACATATCCTACCTTTGAATCAAAAGTTAAGAGTTTGGAATGAATTGGATTTATTGTTAAAATTTCTTTTTCATTTATTTCCCTCATAAGGTCTATTTGTCTCTGAATTTTTTTCTTCTTCTCTTTCTCAAATAGTTTTAGAATGTATTTCTCTTTTTTTGTTTTTATAATATAGTTGTTTTTAGACGTCCCTGCATCTAAGAATGATATTGATTTAGCCTTTAGTCCAATTTTTTCAAGCCCATTTTTAATAAGAGTTTTTATCATCTCAAACTCTTCTCAATCTCAATCAATCTTTTAATCTTCTTTGCACGGGCATCTCCTTCTGTTCCAGATTTAAAGAAATCAGCTTCAAAACCAAAAGCTAAATCAGCAAGAATTGTCTCCTCTGTCTCCCCGCTTCTATGCGAAAAAACAGTCCTTATATTTTTCTTTTTAGCCATTTCAACAACTTCTTTTACTTTCAACAAAGAGCCAATTTGATTTGGTTTTATAATAATGGCATTAATGCTTTTCATTTCAACTGCTTTTTTTAATCTTTTTGGATTTGTAACAGTCAAATCATCTCCAACAACCAAAATATCTGGAAACTTTTTAAGGAGCTTGGCAAAGCTTTCAAAATCTTCCTCTTGAAAAGCATCTTCAAGATATAATAAGTTATAATTTTTTATTAAATTACTTATATACATTAATTGCTCTTCTTGTGTTCTTTTGAAAATAGGATTCTCATAATTATATTTTTTTCTTTTATAAAAACTAGACGCTGCAATATCTAATCCGATTGGTAATTTGGTGTCTTTTAAAATATCTAAAACCTCTTTATCAGTCAAAGAAGTAACCCAAGCGTTTTCATCATTTTTCTTACTCTTAAATTTTTTATCTATATTTTTAAGAACAGACTCAATCTCTTTTTTTGCTCTTTTATTTGTTTCATAAGCCTCTTTTATTGTTTTAGTGTCTGGAATTAATTCAAATTCTTGAAAATCAGGCTTTCGTTCGGCATAGACGGACGAGGCCTGGGATTTAGTTCCAGAGCCTTTATCTGTATTAGAATGCTTTCCTCCTCCAACAACATTCCCCACTAATCTTGGGAACCTTTTAGCATCAGGATTAATGATTTGCCAAACTTGTTTTTTTTGTGATTTTGCTAGAGCCTTTAAAATAGCAGATTCAAGTGCAAAAAGAGTATTGGCTCCAATATTCCTATCAGTTATATCTTCTATTCTTCGTAAATCTTCAAATTTCTCAATAATTTCCCCAGAGAAATATTCTTCAAAATCCTTAATTGTTTTAATATCTCCTTCTAAGTTTTTTTTATAGGGTTTAGCCTCATATTTTCCTGTTGATTTTCCAGTAGGAGAACTGCTTGAAAAAGTTCCAACATCTGTTTTAATTGTAACTAAAATTGTTTTTTCTTTACGAGAATCTAATAAACTTGTTGCCACCACCTTTTTTATTATCACCATAAACTCCAAAAACAAATTTCATTTATAACCTTTTTGATACAAAAGTTATTCTTCTTCAGAACTAATTTCTTCTGTTTCTGCTTCATCTTCAGGATTAGCTAATTCCATTATCTCTCCTCCTTCAGCAATCTTTTTTTCTTCTTCTTGCTCTAATTTCTCTATTTTCTTATCACTAAGTTTGACTTCTTTAGGCCTTTTTAATTTTCCTTTCTTTTTTTGAGGAAGAGGCTTTTTTATTGAGATAGGAAGAATATTTGAATTAAATTCAATCTCTGCAATTTTCAAAGCATCAAACTTTATTTTTTCTAAATCCTCTTTTTCTATTTTAATCAATAAAGGAGCATTCATAGCAATTTGTAGAGACCTGGCTCCAAGAATCCTTGCAACCTCATATTTACTGAATTTTCTTGATTCAACCATTTTATTACTATTTGGTATGTTTTTCTATTTTTTTAAATACTTCTGCCCAAGTTTTTTCAGCTATGTCCAAAATCTTATCAAATTCTTCAGTGCCTAAACTTCCATCTTTTCCTTTTTGCATAGAAGCTATTCCTTGTTTATTCATTCCAATAGTCACCCTTGATTTAACAATATCTTCTTCTTCTCTAGTAGGATCAACTAAAAAATCATTTCCTACTTTACGCACTGTTATCGGGAATGTTATATTCTTGGATAAAGGTAATTTTTCTTTGCCTGGTTCATCATAAATAACCTTGTCTTCCTTTTCATCATATTTAGGAATGTGAGCATCTTTTAAAGCAACAACTGCTCCTATTCCAGCTGCATCAAGAATATTCCCATCATCATTTATAGAATATATATCTATGAAAACATTCCATACTTTTTCACCTTCTTTAATGCATAATTTTTCAAGTTCAATGAATTTGCTTTCTCTTATTCCTCTATCAATAACTCTTCCCAATTCAACAGATTCTATTCCTGGCCTGCCAAGAGATATTCTTTCTGAACTAAGTGGAGTTAATTCTGCGGTTGTCATAAGATTTCCTTTGTTAGGAGAATCTGGATAAGGTTCAGCGAGTCCTAATTTAACCCCCACTATTACTTCTGTTTTTCCTATTTTTATTCTCGCACTTCCTTCTGCTTTTTTTGAAACTCCTGTCTCTATTGTAATCTCTCTGAATTCTTCTGGTTTTCGTTCATCAAACCTTTTTCCTTCTGAAAGGTACTTTTCTATTCTTTTTTTAGTGATATTTGCAGTTTCCATTTTATTTTTTAATTGTTTCTTTTAAAGCCTTTTTCTGAATTTCATGAATCTCTTCACAAGCTTTTTTTGCCATTTTAATTCCTTCTTTTAATTGTTTTTTATCTATCTTTCCATCTAATTGAATATGAGTTAATTTTCCATCACCAGTCATTGAAATAGGTATATCAGTAGAACCTTCTCCTTCTTCAAAATCAGAATCTTCATATTTATCTAGATCAAGAACTATTGTTTTATCCATTTTACCAACAGAAATACTTGAAACCAATTCTTTCATAGGGATGCCTGCGTGTGCAAGCGCCATTGATGCAGCATTAATTCCCGCACATCTTGTTCCAGCATCTGCCTGTATTATATTTATGTGAACATCTACAACACTTCCAGGATATTTCTTGAGCATAACAACTGGACTTAGAGCCCATTCTGTTATTTTACTTATTTCCATACTTCTTCTGCTTGGTCCTGGTCTAATTCTATCTGAAACAGAAAAACTATTCATATTATATGTGCATCTTAAGACTCCTTTTTCAGGATCTTGCTGATGCTGAGG
>CAZYKW010000041.1:0-4745 GCA_964648475.1 Candidatus Woesearchaeota archaeon
AGGCGCAGCTTTCAGGAAGCCAGGTGAGTTTTTGCACATTCTGTATACAGAGGTTGTTAAAGTAATCAGGTCTCATGTAGGGGTCGTGGTATACACAGCACCGACTGTGCTGGATATCTAAATAACGGCATGTAACACAGGTTAGATATACTTCACCCGTATCTTCGTCTTCCATCTTGTGCAGGCAACAGAGACCGCAACCGTCGCACAACGCTTCCCACTCGCGGTGTGTCATTTCATAGAGGGATTTTTTTTCCCAGAAAGATTTTTTCCTGCTTCATTTATTATGCCTTTAGAAACAGGATTTGCTTTTTTGTCTTTGTCAAAAATTTCTAAATTATCAAAAGAAAATTCTTTATCTATCATCATAAATCTTTCTACTATTTCTTCTACTGGTTGTTCTAAACTAAACATCATAATACTTTTACCAAGATTAGCCAAATTATAAGCTATATTTTGGCTTAGAAATGTTTTACCTACACTGGTATTGCCTGAAACAATTACTAAATCTCCTTCTCTCATGCCTTTTAATTGTTTATCTAATGTTGGATAACCTGTTGGCAAACCTCTAAATGGTCTTGGGTCAAATAATTCTTCTTTCGTTCTTACTACTGAATCTTTAATATGTTCTATTAATTCATAATTTATTTTTACTTTTTCTGCTCCGACATATAATTTATTAAAGTCATCTATTGTTTTTTTATCTTTAACAAAAAAGTCATTTAAGTCTTTTGAAATTTCACCTTCTTTTTTAGGCACGACTATTTTATAACATCTTCCTGCTCCTAATTTTTCTACTGCTACTTCTACTCCATCTTCTCCTGCTTCGTCATTGTCATAACATAAATAAATACTTCTTTGTTTTTTTAAGGCTTCTACCCATTCTCTTTTAAAAGTTTTAGCTCCTACTGTAATACTGACTACACTCTCCCAACCTTCCTGAAATAAAGACATAGCGTCTATTTCACCTTCTGTAATTACAACCTTCTTGGATTTTTTAAGAGTATCTCCATTAAATAAAGCTATTTTTGCATTTGTTATATTGTGCATCTTAGGAATATGCTCATTTTTTTCTTCAGGGTCTTTTCTATATCTAATATTTATTACCTTTCCATTTTCAATTATTGGAATAGAAATACTCTGTCCCGACCAGCCTATTTTAAAATGTTTTAAAGTATCTAATTTTAATCCGCGTGTCTTTGTTAAATAATTTAAAATTGCTTTAGTTTTTTTATCTGTCCCTGTTATTAGTTTTTTATGATATTCATTAGCACTATCAGAATATAATTCAAGGTCTTTTTCTGATATTTTTGATTTTTGTTCTTCTTTCTTTGGAGTAGTAATTTGGTCTGGAGTTTTAATTGGTTGGCTCAAATCTCTTGTATTATTAGTATACTTTTTCTTCTGTTCCCGCATATTCTCTTTTTTATAATCTCCAAAAAATTGAGCTAAAGTTATTATGTTTCCTTGAGCAGAACATTTATGGCAGTAATATAAACCATTTGATATAGAAATATAAAAATGTGTCCAATCTTCTTTTTTATCTTTACAAAAAGGACATTTATTAGTTCTAATTTGACCATTTTCAACTCTTGTTTGAAAGCCTTTGCTTTGTAAATATTCTTCTATTTGTTCTTGAGTTGGGTTTAGATAATTAAGCATATTTTTATTTTGTTAAATATTTTTTAGCTTCTTTTTCAAAGTTTTTATTTTCTTGCTTATTAAACAAGCCTATATATTGACTTATTCTTCCTGAATCTGAAAAAAACCACTTAACTCCTCTCCATCCATTATGTTTCATTTGCCACGCATCATTTGAAAATCCCTGAATAGCTCTTAATAATTCTATTGGTTCATACTCCTGAAGTCTAGCAGTAATCACTTTATTAACTCCTGAAAGAGATATTTTTTTATTTGTAGTCTTTTTTGCAATAGTAATCTGATAGAAAGATATTAATTTCTTCAGGAGAAGTTGAAATTCAGGTGTGTGCGTATATATATCTTTATTCTTATTACTATATATATTATTACTATGTCCATTAGATTTATATACCCCCCCTACTAAATCTAATGTACCCCCTACTAAATTTGATGTACCCCCTAATAAAGGAATAATCTCTGTTCTGGCAAAATTAGAATATTCTCTTTTTATATACTTATACTTTTCAAGATTTGTTAGAGCATTGACGATAGAGCCTCTACTTTTCTTTAGTAATAAAGCAAGTAAAGCGTTTCCTGCACTACATTTTTTGAGTTTGGTTGTATTACAAAACCAATAAATTACTCCATAAAGAAGCCTATCTGTTTCAGTTAAATTTTTGTTAGTAATTAATTCATAAGGAATAATTAAAAAGGTTGGGATTATATTCTTTGCCATAATAGACAAGCATTAAGAGAATTACGAAGAAAGGGGGGATAAACCCCCCTATCTTTTAGTTAAAAGGGAACTTCGTCTATATTAATTTCATCTTCTACTACTGGTTCTTTTTCAAGAACTTCTGATTCAGGAATATTTTTGCTTTCCTCAACATTAATAGTTGGGAGTTCTTTTTTCTCTCCTAATCCAAGAGTGTCTAAGCTAATGATTTCTTTACAATTAGGAAAATTACTACATCCAAAAAATGGGCCTTTGAAGCTATCTTTTAGATTCATTTTCTCTCCACATTTAGGGCATACAGGTCTTACAAAGTCTTTAGGAAATTCAAGTTTATACTTAGCAATTACTCTGCCTTCAGGATTTCCACCTTTAACTGTATTCTCATCTACTTCTCTATTTTGATTTCTGACTTCATCAAAGATTTTTAAATCTTTATCAAGTAAAGCTCTTTTCTTAATGTAATCACTTGCTACATTTTCCTCTGCTTGTGTGAAATGGACAATAAAGTAAATATTTGCTCCTGACTTTTCTTTAGTAGTGCTTAATCTGGTTTTATAAGCAAAAGTAGGCAAACCTTGAATTGTTTCTTTATACGCCCAATATTCATTACGAGCAGTATTGCTTAAATACATTCTATGAATTTTTCCTTCATATTCTACATAAAGAATTTCTGTATATTTAATTATACTTCCGCTAAAACCTTTAGCTTCTAATTGAGCATCAGGAAAATTGTTCTTGATATACTCTTTAAATTCTTTATATACTCCAGAAAAGATAACTTTCTGTTCAACATTATTCCAAAGCTCAACACTATCTTGAAAACTATCTAATTCAGGAGTTCCATATAATTCTGTATTTTGGTCTTGGTCATAATAACCATACTTAAATCTTGTCCTTAAAATAGTAATATCAATTTCTTCTCCTATATCTCTTTTTATCTTCTTAGGTTGTCCGTTTTCATCTGGCTCATATTCAATTACCATAAAATTTCCTTTTATTCCGTCATCTTCGTCATAAATAACTCTGATTTCAGGAATACCTGCTTTTGCAGGAGCATTTTCTTGGGAGTAAATCTTAAATAATTGTGCTTCCTCCTCTGATAATCCTTTCGTCATAGCCGTTGTACGAGCCTCTAGTGAGTTCTCAGGGTTACTTTGGATATTATTACTCTCTTTAGCAGAACTTTCATTTGAGGGCTGTTCTGCTTCGTTAGGTGGGGTGTTATCGTTTGGGTTAAGGTTAGTTTTTGTTAGTGCCATAAAAGTTGTTTTGTTAATTAATAAATATATGAATTGACTTTTAGAAAAACTAAAAACGAGGAGTATTGACTTGGTCGCCAAATTTAGATTGTCCTTTTTCTGGGTTCATATAACGCACTCTTTCTTTTAAAGCAACTATTAGATTATCAATACTACTTGTGTAAAAATTCAATAATTCTGCTTTTCTGATTTTCTCTGCTTCTATTTTAGACCAGACATAATTACGCCATGAAGATTCGTCTTTAAGATTATCTTCTGTATAGTGTTTTTTAACTGCTAAATTGACAGCCTTTTTTGATTTTTCTTTTATTTTTTCATTTGCTACATTTTCTAAAATTTTCTTTTCTAACTTTTCAATTTCTTCCCTTAACTTTCCTTTTCTATAATTTACTTTATATCCTACTTCATTAAATTTTCTCCACAAGGTTGCATATAAACCTTTAGCTTTCGCATTGATTAAATTCTCTCCTAAATATGGTCTAAGCCCACTTAAAACTCCTATGTAATACATTAGTTGGTCTTCTGTTAAAGTTAAATAATTAGAGTCAGTAATAACTTTATCTGGACTTAAAACTGGATTTTGTAAATCGGAAATTACATCTATTCCTAAATATTTAATCACTTCTTTATATGCTAGTATTGCTTGTTCCTGTTCAGGAGAAAGAGGAGTTTTCATCAAGGCAAATTGCTCATCCATTTTTTTCTCTGCGTCTAAGTAAGCATTATTGGTCATATCTTTTTGCGTTTATACATTTTTTCTAAAAATTCCACTATGTCTAGATAATGGATTTTGTAAGCAACTCCGACCTTTAAGCAGGGTATCTCACCTTTTTTTATTTTGTTTCTAATTGTGCAGTGAGATATCCCGAGCCACTTATTTTTATCAATTTCAACACAGGTTAAATATGGGTTTCCTGTCTTTTTGACATATTGTAATATTTTTTGTTTTGTTTCTTTTAATCCTTTATTTTCCATAAACTAATATTAAATATTTTTTATTATTTTTTTTTGTAAATCCCATAATCAATTATTATTTTATTTTCTTTTAATTTTTTAAATTCTTCGTCTTTAAATTCTTTTTTATAACAAGGTCTGTGCATAAAACGCCA
>CAZYKW010000042.1:0-4708 GCA_964648475.1 Candidatus Woesearchaeota archaeon
ACGAATATGTCTTCTAACTTCACTCATAATGCTAATTAATCTTAATATTTTATAAAAATTATTGTAGAGAACTAATCTTTTCTATTCCCAGTTCTCTTACAATGTCTGGAAGACTAATATACTCATGGTGGTTATTAGAAACGATTTCTCTTAATTCGTCTCTATCAAAACTGCTTTTAGTAGGTCTCCACCCACAAATGCCCTTGTTATTTTTATCTGGCTCCCATATTTCATACCAGATATCATAATATATACAGGACCTTAAAATAAGTCTTTGATTTTCACTAGTAGGACGTTTAAGTTTCATTAAAAAGAAAGATGCTTGAGTATTTAATAAGTTTATTTATAATAAATCGTTAAGTCTCAGGAGCATTGCATTACAATAATCTTTAATAAAGAATATTGAGTAGAGATTTAATGGTTCAATTAAGTGAGAGATATAAAGAAGAATTAAAAAAATTAAAAGGGACTAACTTAGTTGAAAAATTAGAAAATCTTGCTTGGAGGATTAAGGCACAATATCATCTAGGATTAGGAGTTGTAGAAGGATCCGCGGATAATTATGAAAGATTGCTAAAAGAAGACGAAGTTCGTGAGATTTTTGAGAGCAGGGGCAAATCTGAAGAATATGAATCTGCTAGAAAAAGATTAGATATAATTTTATATTCAGATGCAAGAACCAATCCTTTGTGTAGAAAAAAGGCTTTGACTGATTAATTCTAATGTATATGAAATATTAATTTCCTTATATGACTTATAAGGCAATGCATACCTATATAAACCCTTTAATCAAACATTTATGATTAGAGAAAAAGTATATTGGCCGAAAATAGCTAATTTATTTCTTCGATAAGAAAGGCCAATAAAATGAAAAAAAATTTTAGAAAAAGACCAGAACCTCCAAAAAAATGTTCAAAATGCGGGGCAATTATGAAAAAGCGTACAAGGAAAAATTATCCTTTTGGAAGAAAGTCAAAATCCATACAAGTAAATTACTATAAATGTATTAAGTGTGGAGAAAAGAATTAAACGATGGAGGAAAAATATATGGAAGAAAGAAAAATGCATAAGGCTGTATGTGCTAAGTGTAAGAAAGAATGCGAAGTGCCTTTTGAACCTACTGAAGGTAAAGAAGTTCTATGTCAAGAATGTTTTAGGAAAAGCAGACCTAGAAGGTTTAATAATAATAGAAGAAACTTTGGAAATAGAGATAGAGCACCTAGACAAATGCATAAGGCTGTATGTGCTAAGTGTAAGAAAGAATGCGAAGTGCCTTTTAAACCAACACCAGGCAAAGAAGTTTTATGCCAAGAGTGTTTTAGAGAAAAAAACAATAGATTTTAGTTAATCTATTGAAAATTTATTTTTTATTTTTTATTTAAGATTATATTCAAGAATTGTTTTGAGAGATAGTATTTTAAAATGTTATTTCTCTTTAAAATAGTGATAGGAGGATAAAATGAAAGGAAAAATAAAGTTTTTTAATGAGAAAGATGGCTTTGGATTTATTGAACCAGAAGAAGGAAAAGATGTTTTTGTTCATAAAACCGCATTAGAAGAAGGAACCTATTTGAATGAAGGAGATTCAGTTACTTTTGATGTAGAAGAAGGAGACAGAGGTCCAAAAGCAATTAATGTTAAGAAAGAGTAATTTTACTCAAACCAATTTAATTTTTTATTTCTTGGTAATTTTTTTATTTCATATTCGCATTTACATGCGTCTGATTTATTTTTACATAGCTTTGCCTTTAATAATTGTTTAAATCCTTTTTTATATACATATTTGCTTCCCTTACCATTAGCATGTGCATTCATTCTAGAATCAAGATCATTTGTAACACCAGTGTAAAATGTTCCGTCTTGACATTCAAGAATATAAACATACCATTGCTTTTCCATTATTAGTTTAAGGAGGAGTTGTTTTTAAGGGTTTGTTGGTTATGGGATTTTATTAGTTAAATTTTATATTTTTTCAAAAGTATTTCTATTTTTTCTAAGTCATCTTTATAATTTCTATTAACTTGCACTTTAAAATGAAGTGCTTGAACAGCAAACAATAAATGACACAAATCCAAATAAGTTTCATTAAGAAAATTTGTTGAAGAAATATTTTTATACCCTTTGATAAAAAGCTCTTTTCTTTTTTTTGTATTACAAAAACCTCTAAAACATTTAGCAACACCCCTGCCTTTTATTGCAGGTTTAATTGATTCAACATCAACCAGATAAACTTTTCCTTTTCTTAATCTAAAATTCCCTGGAATAAAATCAGAAATATCCATTCTTATTTTAGCATTTGTTTTTTTCATTAAATAAGAATATAATTTTTTTATTTTATTAGATTCTTTGGAAGATAAAACTGATTTTGGCTTTTTTCTTATATTACTTCTTTTTCTCCTTATTAATACCTTTGGAGAGGGATTGTATTTTCCAGAAACTAATTCTCTTAAAGTTTTATTAAATTCTAAATTGGAATTAGATTTTATTTTTTTCTTATTAACAAAAGCCCCAATTTCTCCTAATTGTTCAAAAACAAAACTTTTTTCATTTTGTCTTAAATCCCTTCCTTCAATAAATTCATATAAAACGTCTTTTCCAAATCGTCCAAGAAGTTTAGGTAGAAAACCATATTTTTCTAATTTTTTAGATATAGATTCATAATATTTAGCTTTTGATAAATTAGAACATCTTCTAACCACATATTTTTTTCTATTATGTTTGACTAAATGAACTTCTCCACTTAAAGCTCCCCCCTCTCCTTCTGGAAGAAGGATAGATAATTGTCCTTCTTTTAGTATATGTTTCATTTATACACTCTTTCTTAAATTTACTTTTTTAGAACTTCTCTTTTCTCCAATAATTTTTAGTATTTCATTTATTATTTGTGTTTTGAATTTGTGACTTGTGTTTATTATAATATCCTTTTTATCTGGTTTAGGCAGATTATTTTTAGCTTGATCAATAAAATGTTTTTTAGGCATTGTGTTTTTTTCTCTTTCTTTATTTCTTTTAAGTGCTGTTTCTAGATTAACATCTAAAAAGAAAGAATAAATTTTATCTTCTTTCTTAAGATAACTTTTCATATACTTTTTTACTGCTTTTCTTGTAGATTCTTGAAGAATAAAATTATGAGAAATATTTTGTTTAAGAGTTTGTTTCATAATAAAATAAATTGTATCTTTACAAATTTTGTTGGAAGGTTTTCTATTTTTAAGTTTTAGAGGTTCAAACATTTCTTTTATTTTCCATATATCAATAAAAATAAAATTTGGCAGAGCTTTTGCTAATTCATAAGAAATTGTTGTTTTGCCTGCTCCACTTTTTCCAGAAATGGTTATCACCTTCATAATTAGAATAAAAATTAATAGATATAAATAGCTTTTGTTTGGTTGGTGGAAAAATATTATTACTATAACAATCACACCAAAATCACAATATAGAGTTATGCGCGGACTGAAAGGCCTCTATATTGGGTGTAGAAATCATTGTTTCTTTTTATGATATAAATCTAATATATAAACTGTATTTTCTTTAAGGTCGTAGAAGTAAGATAATCTAAATGGTTTGATATATAATTCCCTTGTTCCTTTTCTTACATTTCTCATAGGTTTTCCAACTTCAGGATTAAATTTAATCTTTTGGACTTTTTTGATAATTTTTTCTTTTGCAAGGTTATCTTTTATTTTAGAAAAAGCTCTTTTAAATTCCTCTTTGAACTTAACTTCTACCATTTCTTCATTTCTTCAATAAATTCATCAAATTCCATGCTAATGAATTCACCTTTTTCCATTCTTTTCCAGGCTTCCTCTGTTCTTCTGGCGAATTCTAAATCTTCTTTAAGATTTTCATCAAAATCAGTGGCTTTCTTTAAGATTAATTTATTTCCTCCTTGAATAACCACAATTTTTTCACCTTCTTTAAAATTTCTTCTCATCTCTTTAGGGATTACTATTTGTCCTTTAGAACTCATTCTGGTTATATTGATATCCATAGTAAGATTAATCTTACCATATATTTAAATGTTTTGGTATTATGCGCGGACTGACGACTGGACCTACTATGCACTCTCGATGAGAATAGAGAGGTATCGCGAGTGCATATAAGAATTATTTTTATATTAATAACTAATAAGTAGTAACATAATAGTAATATTTAAAAGTAAGTATTTATTGAAAATAACATGAAAAATCTAATAAAAATAGCAATTATAGGAAGCTTAGCACTAGCTGGTGCTGGAGCAGTAGTTTATTTAGGTAATCCCACTCCTAAAGAAATCAAATGGACAGATTTAGCTTATTCTGAAAATCCTAGTGAAATAATTGGTAGTAATGCTAAAAAGAGAAAAACAATTGCAGATTCAAATACTGCTATAGAGGTTTTTCAAAGTCAGTATGCTATAACAAATGCAGATAGTAATTATCCTCAATTAGAAACATGGCATCTTTATCCTTGTGTAGCTCTTATATTAGATGATAGAACCTCAAAAACAGGAGCTTTAGCACATTTTGATGCAGGAAGATTATATAATGAAACATTGAATGAAATGTTAAATAGATTAAATGATTTAAATGTAAATCAAAGCAATTTAACAGCAAGACTATATGGAGGAGATATTGGATCAGCTAAAACTCTAGCACCAATAGTTAATTGGCTAAATTCTAAGAAGATTCCAATTACTGAGAATGATACACAACCTTCTGAAATCAAA
>CAZYKW010000043.1:0-4655 GCA_964648475.1 Candidatus Woesearchaeota archaeon
TTGAACCATATCGTCGAAGTTCATTTTTCTGAACACAGACGCATTATATGGGAGGTTATTAATAAGATGACATTTAAAGAAGATTTACAAAAATCATTAACTGAGTTAAGAAAAAGTAAGAAAAGAAAATTTGATCAGACAGTGGATTTAATTATAAATCTACAAAAATTTGATATTAAAAAACATCCACTGAATCTTGTATTGGAGATTCCTCATAAGATTAAAGATAAAAAAATAGGCGCTTTTTTAGAATCTAAAAATCCAAATATTGAAACAGTTTCTATAAGTGAATTTAAAAAATACAAAGATAAAAAAGTTTTAAAAAAATTAGTTAAAAAATTTGATTTCTTTATTGCTCAAGCAAGTTTAATGCCTAAAGTTGCCTCTACATTTGGAAGAGTTCTAGGACCAGCGGGAAAAATGCCTTCTCCTCAAATGGGAATTATAGTAAATGCAGAGGAAAAAGAAATAAAAGAATTAAAAGAAAAAATAAATCAGAGCATTAAATTGAGAGTAAAAGAATCAAGCATAAAACTAGCTGTTGGAAAAGAAAGTATGGAGAATAAAAAAATTATTGAAAACATAATCACCATATATAATACATTAATAAAATCCCTTCCTAGAGATAAAGAGAATATAAAGAATGTGGAAATAAAATTCACAATGACTAAACCCCAGAAAATAAATATAAGATGAAATCAAAAAGGCAAACTGCAATACCTGAAAGAAAATTAAAAGCTGTGAAAGAATTGGCAGATTTAATTAAAAATAAAAAAACGATTCTAACTGCATCAATCAAAAATCTTCCTGCTTCACAATTTCAAGATATAAAGAAAAAGCTAAGGAATAAAGCAATAATCAAAGTTCCGAAGAAAAAACTATTCTTTAGAGCAATTGATTCTATTAAAGATGGGGACATAACAAAGCTAAAGGAACACTTTAAAGAAAGTACAGCGCTTCTTTTTTCTGATTTAGATAGTTATGATTTATCAGCTCAGCTTATTAAAAATAAGAGTCCTGCAAAGGCAAAACCAGGGCAAAAAGCACCAGAAGATATTGAGATTGAAGCCGGCCCTACTGATTTGCCTCCTGGTCCTGCAATTAGTGAACTTGGAGCAGTTGGTTTAGAAGTTCAAATAGAAAAAGGGAAAATAATAATTAAGAAATCAAAAGTAATTGTCAGAGAAGGGCAACCCATTTCTCAGGCAGCTGTAGATATTATGAATAAATTAGATATTAAACCATTTTCAATTGGATTTATTCCTTTAAGTGCATATGATAATGAGACAAAAAAATTATATCTTGAAATTAAAATTGATTCAGAAAAAGCAATAGAAGAATTAAAAGAATTGTATGGAAAGGCTTTGGCTTTTGCAGTTGAAATAGGATATTTCAATTCTCAAACAATTTTATTTTTAATAAATAAAGCAGGACTTCATGAAAAGGCTTTATCAAATATAGTTGATTCAGAAAAAGAAGAAAAATCTGAAGAGAAGAAAGAAGAGACTAAAGAAGAGGAAAAAAAAGAAGTCCAAAAAGAAGAAACTCAAACTCCTGAAAATAAATCTCAGGATGAGGAAAAATAAAATGGAATATGTATATGCGGCACTTTTGTTGCACAAACTTGGAAAAGAAGTAAGTGAAGAGAATGTGAAAAAAGTTGTTGTAGCTACAGGTGCAGAGGTTGATGAATCAAAAATCAAATCTCTTATAGCTAGCCTTAAGGGAGTAGACATAGCAAAAGAATTAGAGAATGCTAGTTTGGTTAGCACAGCTGCCCCTGCTTCAAGCGGAGAAGCACCAGCTAAAGAAGAGAAGAAAGAAGAGAAAGAGCCAAAAGAAGAAAAAGCACCAGCTGCAGAAGGACTGTCTGCTCTATTTGGATAAACTTAATTTTTAATTTATTGTATGCCAAATATCAAACAGTTCAAAACTTTTTCTTAGTTTAAACAGAAATAAAGTATTTAAGGAAAGTATCCTAGGAAAATAGATGTGGTCTTTATATGAAGAGGAAAAATTTTTAGAACCAATAAAATTCTCTAATGGCAAAACTCAAGAAGACATTGTTAAAGAAGTTCTAAAAGAAATCAATGGGAACTACAAGATAATATTTATACGAGGGGTTTGTGGCACTGGAAAAAGTGCAATTGCTCTTAATATTGCTAAAGAATTGGGAAAAACTTCAATTGTTGTTCCAGGAAAATCTCTCCAAAATCAATATAAAAAGGATTATGAAGAAAATAAATACCTTTTAGGAAAGAACAATAAAAAATTAAAAATAAGTGTCATGACAGGAAGAGCAAATCATAAATGCCCTTTTTTAGAGAAAAATAAAACAATAATTCCTAGAATAAAAAAAGAAATAAATTCTAATTTAAATGATATCTTTGAATTTGATAATCCGAAACATTCAGTTAAACAGGAAACTCAAGATAATTCTGCAAATGTTTGGGATTTGCCATGTAAAATAGAAATAAAAGAAAAGAATTGGAAAAAATTAAAAGAGTATCTTAGAGAAAACAAAAGTATTGATCCAAGTAAGTTTAATGAAATAAGAGACATTACAAGGGCGAGTATTGGAAAAGTTTGTCCTTATTGGAGTCCAGTAGTTCCTGAAAAATTTGAATTAAAATCATTTCAAGATTCTAAAAAAAGAGCATATAATGGTTTAGATAATACTAAATTTATAATTCATTGTGGGAGGCCTGGATGTGGTTTTTATGAACAATTTAATTCATATGTTGATTCTGATATAATTGTTTTCAACTCTATGAAATATGTTTTAGAAACTGCATTAAATAGGAAACCCTCAACAGAAGTAGAAATTATTGATGAGTGTGATGAATTTTTAGATAAATTTTCAAACCAAAAATCAATTAATTTGGATAGGTTACAGAATACATTAATATATACCATAGGAGAGGGCGAAGAATTTGATAACACTATAAAAGAAATAAGTGAAATAGTCAAACAATTAAAAAGAAATGATAAAATAAAAAAAGCAATTGATTCTGATGAAATAATTCCTTTAAGAAAAACAGGCATATATGATTTAATCAAAGTTTTTTTGAAAAACCCTAATTTTTTATCACAAATTGATGAAGAGAGTTATTTATTTGAAATAGAAGAAACATCGAGAATGTTTGCAGATTTTCTTGATGAATCATATATCACATTTAGTAAAAAAGATAATTCAATCATAGCAAGTGTGGTTACAACAAATCTTGCAAAAAGATTTAAAGAAATGGTGGATAAAAATAAAAGATTTGTTTTAATGTCTGGAACATTGCATTCTGAACATGTTTTAAAAAATATTTTTGGGATTGATAAATTCAAAATTATAGAGGCAGAAACAGAACAACAAGGGAAAATTGAAGTTTCAAGAACTGGTTTAGAAAAAGACTGCAAATATTCTAATTTTAAATCAGGAAAAGTTTCAAGAGAAGAGTATCTCAAAGCAATGAGCAAATGTGTTGAAATATCTAAAAAACCAACATTGATACATATTCATGCTTTTACAGATTTGCCTTCTGAAAAAGAACTTGAAGAATATGATATTGATAATCTAATAAGCAGAGAGAAATTAAAAGAATTACAAAGAGAAGACAAACATGGAAAAATAATTGACAGGTTTAAAAAAGGACAGATAAATGTTCTATTTTCTACAAGAGCTGCCAGAGGTATTGATTTTCCAGGAGAAGAATGTAATAGTATTATATTCACAAAATATCCTAATCCTAATGTTAGAGATGCTTTTTGGAAGATACTTAATAAAACACGCCCACAAGATTATTGGGATTTTTATAAAGATAAGGCAAAAAGAGAATTATTACAAAAAATATACAGAGGATTAAGATTTAAAGAAGACCATGTTTATCTACTAAGCCCTGATTCTAGAGTATTGAATGCTTTTGAAGATTAATACGCCCTGTTAAATTTCATAGCTTCATAACATTCCGCATAAGTAACTATGCAAACTCTTCCCAATCAGTTTCTCTTCCTGGGTAGGCAACATTATTGAATGGCCATTTCTCTTTAATCCATTGTCTTACTTTTTCATATAATTCATTATCTAATCCTTTTCTACTTCCTCTTACCCATAGAATAACAAGAGCATCATATTTTTCATTTGGAGAAGGATAAACATATACACATCCAAGACATTCAGATTCATCTAAGTTCATTACAGTATAAGCAAAAGAATTTCTTTTTTGGAATTCCTTTTGATGCCATGCTAAATCAATTAAGTTCTGTTCTTTAGTAAGTCCAGTTGGCCAAGTGTCTCCAGGGCCGAAAGGTTTAGTTTCTAAAAGGTGTTTTTCACTGCCCATTACTGCATCATAATCCTTGTCAATATCTTGAATAGTAAGAATTCTTAATCTAAACTTATCAGTCTCTAATTTCTTTGGAATTTTAAAGTCCTCTGGAACGATTTTTTTGGCCATGATTTCTTGAAACAGCTCTAATTTTTATATATTGTGGAGAATGCAAAAAGAACTACGCCCCGCCCGTGCTCGCAAGCCCACTCAAAATTAAGGGTTACATAGCAGTTTCGTGAACATTGCTCGTCGAACCAAATTAAATATTTTTGAATTTAATTAAGATTTCTGGAGAAAATATAATATCTTACAGATATATAATACGCCCCCGCCAGG
>CAZYKW010000044.1:0-1299 GCA_964648475.1 Candidatus Woesearchaeota archaeon
CGAATAGTATTGTTTTCATCATAAGCTCCATTCATATTTATTCTTCATCTTCTTCTCTATCAGTATCTTCTTCATTGGCTTCTTCATTGGCTTTTTTCATTTCTTCTAGTTCAGGATTTTTTGTAATTTTACTTTCATCATCTTCTGCTCTATTCCTCTGTGTTTCATCAGGAATATCTTTTTTTGCTTCACTTACATCTTCTATTATAACTTTTTTGTTTTTCTTTGTTTTAGATTCTTTCTTGGGTCTATATTGTCTACTTCTTGTGGTGTTAAACATATTATATCCTAGTGGTTTACCATGTTCTTGTGTTTGATTTAACATTGGATTGTTGTATAGTAATTGTGGGTTCATCATAGGGTTCATCATCGAGTTCATCATCATCGGGTTCATCATCATCGGGTTCATCATCATATGATTCATCATAGCAGGATTCATCATGGCGGGATTCATCGTAGCAGGATTCATCATCGGGTTCATCATCATATGATTCATCATAGCAGGATTCATCATCGTATGATTCATCATAGCAGGATTCATCATCGGATTTATCATTCCTTCTCCATATAAATTTTGATTCATATTATTCATATTATTTAAAACATCATCGTATTTATCTTGAGAGCAGATCTTTACACAATTGTCTGGCAATTCTTCATCACTCTCTTCATCGCTCGCTTCATCATCTTTATCCTTATATTTTTTATCTTTCTCTGATAGAAGTTCTTCTATATTGCCTAGTCTGTTGTCTAATTGTTGTAAAAGATTACCATCCATTCCAGTAATTGCATTTTTTAAATCATCTTTATCATTATCTAATTGTCTATCTACTCTTTCTAATAACCGACTCCCTTCATCAATTTTTTCGTTACCAAGTTTAGTATTACCTTCTTTAATTTCATTTTGACCAGTATTTATTAAATCAATACCTTTTGAAAGAGAATCTTGTGTAGTATCTATTGATTTGTTAATATCTGCAAGATCATCTTGAAGTGATGAGATTTCACTTCCTATACCGGTAACTTTACCTTCTACTTCAGTTTCTTTTTTATCCTCTGATGGTTTATCTTGTCTCCCTTCCTCTGAATCTTCTTTATTATCATCATCTTCATCAGTGTCTACGATTGCTTCAAACGGATCTTCTTCATCTTCTGATGCACCTTCTTCTCCTTCATCCTTTGCGCTTTCTTCGCCTTCACCTTCAGCCTCTTCGCCTTCACCCTCAGCCTCTTCGCCTTCTGCTCCCTCTTCTTCGCCTTCAGATGCTCCCTCTTCTTCACCTTCAGATGCTCCCTCTT
>CAZYKW010000044.1:1399-3083 GCA_964648475.1 Candidatus Woesearchaeota archaeon
CTTCGCCTTCAGATGCTCCCTCTTCTTCGCCTTCAGATGCTCCCTCTTCTTCGCCTTCAGATGCTCCCTCTTCTTCGCCCTGGGATGCTTCTCGAGACGATTGAGATAGATCTTCGGGTGGTTTATTTACAGATGAAGAAGGTGATTCAACAGGAGGAGGTACAGGAGAATCAGTTTCAGTTTCGCTTAATGATTCTTTAGCCTTTTCTATAACAGATTCAACTGGTTGCATAGGTTCATCTGCGCCACCATAGTATATTTTATTTTTCTTATAATATTTTTTGTGTTTTTTATGTGAAATATTAGTGTGAGGTATTTTTTTTCTTATTCTAGTTCTTTTATTTGCGACAACATTTTTAAAACCACCAATATAACCAGACATTAATTTGCTAGGGTGTGATATTCCACTAGATCCTCCTGCTGTTACTTTATTTGTTAATTCAATTACTGTACCTAAATTATTTATTCGCGTTTTAAAGTTTTCAAAAATTGTTGCAACTTTTGATACAATATCTCTATTAAATTGATCGACATAGTCTAATATTACATTTTTATTTTTGTTAGAACCCTCTTTAAATTTTTTTATAGGTTCTTCTGTATTTTTAATTTCTAAAGCCGTAATTTCTTTAGATACACCAGTCGGTTCAGTAATTTTATTAAATTTTTCTTTTTTAGGAATATCAATCACTGCTCCACCTTTAAGAGAACCACCATTTTTTACATCATTCTTACTTAAATTATCTAATAGTCCTATTTTACTAATCAGTCGAGCTTTGTTACTTTTTATAGTTTCTATAGCTGAAAATATTGTATCAAATAGAGCATTTAATTTATTTAATGCTCCCTCAAGTGTCGTCTTATTAATACCAGCCGTATCAAGAACGACTCCTGTTGTGGGTGTAGCATCTAAATCTAATTTTAGAGGCTCACCTTTTAAAACTTTAAAAATTCCATCATCAGCTCCTTTAATTTTATCTTCTATTATAGAAACTGTAGCAAGACTATCTTGCATTAATTTACTAATTTCATTAACACTACTTTCCTGTAATTGTGTTTTCATCATATCAAAAAATAGAGTTACTGATTCATCAAAGCTATTTGCAGCTGTATGTGATAATCCAATAATAGCATCTTTGGGTTTTATAATACGAATGACGCTTTCATTATCGCTTTTTTGTTGTTTATCAATTTTATCTTTTTGTAAAAGTCTATTTAATTGTGTTTCTATTCTATCAATTTGTTTTTGTAAATTAGCAGCAGAACTACTAGTTATTCCTTTCATTCCAGTACCTTTAACTAAAATTTGAGCGTCTCCTGCAAATTTTTTAGCTGCTACATTATTTTTAACATTGGTTAATTTTGTTCTAAAATATTCTCCAATTCTTCTCATATCATTTTGTTTATCAAATCCACTACCAGAAAATTCATCGGTTACGGCTTTTTCAAATTTTGATTTTCTTATTTCTTGTATTATACCTTCTAATACTAGAATAAATAATTGTTTATCTTTAGCATCCATCAACATCAAATTTTGAGAATCATAATTTTTAAATTTAACTATTAAATTTTTTCCTTCTAATTCTTTTTGTAATTCATCTTTAGATGAACCCTTAGCTGGCTCAGGCTTAGGCCCAGTAGGCGGCACAGGGGCGGCGGGGGCGGGAGCGGCAGCTGCAGGAGCGGC
>CAZYKW010000044.1:3183-4551 GCA_964648475.1 Candidatus Woesearchaeota archaeon
GGCAGAGGCGTCGCCGGTGGCGGGCTTGGCGGTGGCAGAGGGGACAAGCTTGGTGGCGGCTACGGTGGCGGCCTTGTTGGCGGCATTGGCGGCCTTGTTGGCGACCTTGGCGGCGGAGTTGACGATGCCAGTCTTGGCACTCTTGGCGAGGTCGGCTGCGCCGCGCCAGGCGTCCCCTATTGCCCCTATTGATAAGGCACCACCTTCTTGACCTATTTTTTCTTGACCTATTTTTTCCTCAAAATATCTTTCCATAAAATCTAACAGATTATCTATATTAAATTTTTTTCCTGTGTCACTATCTTTTGTTCTATCAAATAAATATTTTGAAAGCTCAAATTCTATGGAGTTACCAATTTGTTTTAATTTATCTCTTTTAATAATTATAAAAGCACCTCTATCATTTTCAATATATAAATCATCAGTCATCTCCCGTTTATACAATATTCCACCTCCATCGGTACTTTTAGGCTCACCATTACTCTCTGTTACAGGAGTAATAAATCTAACTCTTCCAATTCTATATATTTTATCTTTTTTATCCCGTCCTCTCCCTCTAATCTCTATAGCTTTTAGAGTATTTTTAATTATATTTTTACCGTCTATAGGAGTTTCTGGTGGATAAGGATCTTCTTTAATTTTATCATTTTCACTAAAAATTCGTTTATTTTTATAATCATATAAGGGCAGAACATTATAATCTTTAAAATTTTTTATAGTCATTATAAAAGATCTACCTTTTAAAGGAGTTCCTCTATCTATTTTATAACGCCATTCATAATTTTGAGATGGGGTTCCTTTTAGATCTCCATTAGATTCTATAATATTACCATTTTCATCTAACGCTAATTCATATACTTCTTTTTGTACTTTTTTTGTATCAGCACCAGAACTACCATCACCGGAGCTACCATCAGGAGAAGCATCAGCATCAGATTCTGGAAATAATTCTTCATCATTTACAAGTGAAAATAGGTCTATAGGAATATCATCTAGGGCACCGCCATGTTGATTACGTGTTTTTTTTTGTTTTTTTCTAGAACTACTATTATTTAGTGAACGACTACTATATTTTTTTTGTGAAACATTATTATATTGTGTAAGATTTCTTTTTTTAGACACCATATATTATTAAAATATATAAATATTTTATTAATATAGAGAAAAACATAATATATATTTGTCTAAATAAAATTTATTTAATATAAATTTTATATATATAATATATTAATGGTTTTTGGACCAACAGCAAATTATAGTATAGATGTAGATAAAGTAAGAGGTGCTAATATAAAATGTGGGACGGAATGTTTGTTTAAATATAATTTTCAAGAACAGTCTACTAGTTTTAAAAGTTGTCTATCATTT
>CAZYKW010000045.1:0-4547 GCA_964648475.1 Candidatus Woesearchaeota archaeon
ACTTTATTTTTCCAATATATGCAAAATTGCATAGAATTTTCTTTAATCCATTTACTGAGAGATTATGTTTTTTGGCTAATTTATTTAAAGTCATTCCTTTTTGTAAAAATTCTTCAAAAATTTCTTGAACTTCATCAGAATTTTGTGCAGGAACAAGTTTTTTACTTTTAATTTCATATCCAAAAGGGGCTCTTGACATAATTTTTCCCTTTGAAGCCTTAGAAATCATCCCTTTTTTTTGTTCTTGCCCTCTTGTTTTTGAGTATTTTCTAAAAGAACTCAAGTGAGTTCCATCTATTTTTTCTTCTATGTATTTGTCAACTTCTTCTGGAGTGTTTGGGCAGAATTTATAACAGACATTGCAAAAAACCAATCCAAATTTCTTATTAGTATCACCTATATAACCACATTTAATACAAGTTTCTTTTGTCATTTTAGTAATTTTTCCAATTCTCTAATTGTCTGTTTATTGTTCTTAAAGAGAATTGTTTTCTCCTTTAATTTTTTTGCAGGCTTAATGTTCCATTCTTGATTATCTATAAAAACTACTTGCTTTGAAGGGAGTTTTAGCTTTTTAAGGAGGATTTTATAAAATTTAGGGTTTGGTTTTCTTACTCCCACATCACAAGAGATTAGTATTGGATCAAAATGTTTCACCATAGTCTTTGTTAAAAATTCTGGTTTGGAAAGATGCCATTGATCTGAAAGAATTGCAATAACATATCCTTTTTTCCTTAATTTGATAGCATAGTTAGCTAGTTCCCTATTGTATGTAAAATTTTTTTTGTAAGCATTATGAAATAATTTTCTTAATTTTTTAATAGAAATTTTTAGATTTTTCGCAATCTGGTTAAGAGCGTCCTTTTCTTTAATTGTTCCTTCAATAGATTTTGCGTAAGGTGTATCTATAGAATCAAAATATTGGTCTAAGCTTATTCTTAATTTTTCTGTTACATATCTATGAACCCCTAATTCTCTATGTCCTCTAATTGTTTTTTTTGAATATTTTCCTAATTGTAAGACCCCTCCAATATCAAAAACTATTGCTTTTATTCCTCTTTTTTCCATAATTCTAAAAAAATAAAACAGATTTATATAAGTTGTGACAATACAAAAGCTTAAAAAAGAGATATAATTAGAAATTTTAAGATAGAATGAGAAGGAGGATAGAATGAGTAAGAGAATTTATGTAGGAAATTTGCCTTTTAGCTTAACTCTTGAAAAGCTAAAAGAACTTTTTTCTCAATATGGAGAGCTTGAAGATGCAACAATTGTTGCAAATAAGTATTCTGGAAGATCAAAAGGGTTTGGTTTTATAGAGTTTAAAGAAGACTCTGCTGCAGATGCTGCAATCTCAGAGATGAATAACAAGAATATAGAAGGAAGAGAGATTGTTGTAAAAGAAGCTGTTCCTTTTGATCCAAACAAACCTAGAAAAAAGTTTGGAAGGTTCAAAAGAAGAGAAACAGAACAAGAAGGAAGCGTGAGTGAAACCCCAGAAGAAGAGCCTTCTGAAGGAATGCCAGAAGAAAAAAGTTTTGAAGAACAATCAGAATAAATTTCTGATTTTTTTATTTTTTATTTTTTAATTTTTTTAAATAATTCTTTTTGATTTATGAACATAATTATTACAGCAGGAATTATAAATAACCAATCAACAGTAAAGGTTAAGTATAAACAGAACAATGCTATTATTGAATAGATTACAACTTTTGGATTTTTTATTTTCATTTTAATTCTTCTAATAGATTATTAATATCTTTTTGCTTTTTTATAATTATAACTTTTTTATTGTATTTCTTAATTAATTTTTCTTGGGCATGGAGAGAAACAGGATGCTTGTCTTTTTCATATCTTCCAACTTTTCTACAGATTCTGATAGCTTGTTTTAATGTATCATTTTCTTGTTTTTTCCTAGTAAAAAATCTCTTTAAAACCCTAAACTGACAAATTTTTTTTTGATATTCTCAACAAGATTATAAGATCTGCTTTTTTGAATAGTTCTTCTGCCCTATCTGCCCAACACTCTTCAGTTACCCATTCTTTTTTAAGAGAAATTTCTTTTACTCTCTTTCTCATTTCCTTTTCAGATCTTTTTTTAGTGAATTTTGTAATATATTTCACATCTTCTAAAGGGTAAAAAGGAAGTTTAAGTTTTTGAGAAATTAGTTTTCCTAAAGTGGTTTTTCCACTTCCATTTGTCCCACAAATATGAATCTTCTTCAAATTTTTCATAAAGGACATTCTCCAGGAACATGATATTCAACAGAAATATTTTGGCATGCAACACAACTATTTGAAAAAGTTTTGCTTCCAAAATCTCCAAAACCACATACAGGCTCCCATACTTGAATACAATAATCCCCTCTATCTTCCCCACAATAAGTATTAGGAATGCAACAAATGTTCGGAGAAATAAAACCAATTACTTTTGCTATGTTTGTTTCATTTTTAAAACAACTATCTCCTGCAACAACATTAAGATTTCTTCCTCCTT
Organism: Candidatus Woesearchaeota archaeon; assembly: GCA_964648475.1. Taxonomy (GTDB): domain Archaea; phylum Nanobdellota; class Nanobdellia; order Pacearchaeales; family GW2011-AR1; genus WJLC01. The sequence goes on from CAZYKW010000045.1 coordinate 2,498, forward strand.
TCTCAAGACATGCTGTTGGAGATAATGTAGTATTAATTAAATTCCAAGAGTAAATTCCTATTGTTCTTGGGTCGCCTAAAACATCTAATTTAATCCTAAAACACCCCAAACAAGAGGCATCTTTAGAGACATTAATTATTGTTAAACCATATTCTTTAGTTGAAGGAAGAATTAGTTTTATTACCTCTCTATCTATTTGATTTAATTCCCATTCTCTTACACAAACATCAAGAGTCTCGTTATAGGTATATCCTGCTGGACTTAGACACCCATAGGCATCTCTTTGTCCCCCAATTGGTTGTTCTTCATATAAAAAAAAGAAAAGTAAGATAATTAAAATAACAAAGGTTATTATTGATAGTGTAAGAAGTGTTTTGTTTTTCATGAAAAATAGAAAACAACAATGTTTTTATATTTTAGTATATGCTCAATAATTCTAAAAATGACAAGGAAATTAGAAGAATATTGTATTGTTTTAGGAGATAGAGATATTGAAAAAGTAAGAAAATTACACGGGTTGGTAAGTGATTTCAAAGAAAAAATTTTAACAGATAAAATTCTTCAAAATTTTTTATATAACAGGGGATATGAAATGGAAGAAGACAGGCCTGAAAAATATAGTGAAATTGGGCATGTTTCTATTCCAGGAAGAATGGCTGCATTTGCATCAATTTATTTAGACCATATGATGGATTTAGCAACAAGGCCCCAGTTAACAAGGGTCGAATCATCTAAAATAATTATTCCTGGAGAAGAACAAGAAGTAAAATTTCTTTCTGGCAATTATGACGCAGAAGACATTGAAAGATTGCAACGAGGATGGTTTGAGAATCTTGAAATAGTAGAGGCTATTAGAGATTATAAAGAAAATCTAGAAAAATCCTTAGATGAGTTTTCTATGCAAACTATTTTAAGTAAAACTGGTTTTGCTGTATCTAATTTTATTCCTAATGAAAAAACATGGGAAGAAGAGAGAAAAATACAAAAAAAATTATTAGAAGCTTGGGATTCTGGCTCAGTTCCTGTTTTAGATAGGGCTTATTATGGTATGGCAACGAGATTTTTCAATTCTGTTTCTAAAATTTGGGAAAGATTAATAACAGATGATTTTGGAAGAAAATTTGTAATGACAAAAGAAGAGATTTATAAAGGATTAAACGGATTGTAGTTACTAAAATGTATAAGTGTAGGGACTAACTCCATCCTAGTTCCTTAATCTTATCTTGAACTTTATTAAAAAGCATTGCGTCTATAAGAGGTTTATGATCTCCATCAGAAATTTGATTATCAAACTTAACTTTTCCTAGGTATGTTATATTTCTTAGAAGCTTTTTCATTCCTGTGGGAGTCATAGAATATTTCCTAGCTAATTGAGTTAAACTTATATCAAATTCTAAGAATTCTTGAAAGATCTTTTGGATTTCTTGTGAATTGCCATCAGGAAGAAGTATTTTATCTACAATTTTATATCCTTTTGGAGCTTTTGTGATAAATCCTCCTTCTTTTGCTTTTCTTTGCATTCCAAATTTAGTTCTATCTCCTATTATATTTCGTTCAAATTCAGCAAAAGCAGAGATTATATGAAACATTAATTTTCCGCTTGCACTAGTGGTCTCAATTTTATCTTGAAGACTTACAAAATCTATACCTAATTCTTTTAATTTTTCAATTGTTAGAATTAAATCTTTTAAACTTCTTGAAAATCTATCAAGCTTATATATGAAAATCGCTTGGAATTTGTGGTCTTCTGCATCTTTCAACATCTGAGTCATTTCTGGTCTTTTAAGATCTTTAGCAGATTTACCTTCATCTCTATAAATTCTATAAATATCATATCCAAGAGCCTTAGCATAGTTCTCAAGAGCTTCTTGTTGGGCGTTTAAGGAATATCCTTGGCTTGCTTGCTCTTGAGTTGAAACTCTTACATAAATTGCAACTAAGGGTTTGTTTTCCATGTTATTTTAAATTAAATTTCTTAATGGATTTAATAGAATCATCTTTTTTTAATGTTAAGAGTTGAATTGAACTAATTTTTACTGAATATTCCTGA
>CAZYKW010000046.1:0-4545 GCA_964648475.1 Candidatus Woesearchaeota archaeon
ATATGAAATGGATAATCATATAAAATCTGTCACATATAATGAGATGTTTATAGAAAATAAAGAGGGAGAATGGATTGCACAGGTAGTATTGGATGTATAGGGAGTAAAAAGGACAAATGACAAAAATAAAAAAAATCAAAGAGAATGTTTATGAAATAAAAAAAGAAAATGGAATGAATGTTCCTGGAATAGTTTATGCTTCTGAAAAACTTATGGAAAATATTAAATTAGATAAAACTCTGGAGCAGGTTAAAAATGTTGCAATGCTTCCAGGAATATTAAAAGCTTCAATTGCTGTTTGTGACGCTCATCAGGGTTATGGGTTTCCTATTGGAGGAATTGCTGCATTTGATTTAAAAAAAGGAGTCATATCTCCTGGAGGAGTTGGATATGATATTAATTGCTCTGTAAGATTACTAAAAACCAATTTAAAAAAGCAAGATATTTTAAAAAGACAAGAAGAAGTTGCCTCTGCTCTTCAAAGAAAAATTCCTTCTGGTGTTGGAAGAGGAAGCAAATTTAAAATTACAAGAGAAGAGTTAAAAGAAGTTTTAGAGCAAGGAGTTCCATATATTATTTCTAAAGGTTATGGAAATAAGGAAGATTATTTGCATATGGAGGAAGAAGGCTGTATTCAAGGTGCGGATGCTTCTAAAATCTCTCAAAGAGCAATTAGTAGAGGAATTGGACAATTAGGAACATTGGGTGCTGGGAATCATTTTTTAGATGTTCATTATGTTGATGAAATCTTTGATGAAAAAACAGCAAAAGCATTTGGCTTGGAAAAAAATCAAGTAACTATTATGATTCATTGCGGAAGCAGAGGGTTAGGACATCAAGTAGCTTCTGATTATATTAAATTAATGGAAGACAAATATGGATTTAAGAATTTGCCTGATAGAGAATTGATTAATGCTCCTATTAATAGTGAGTTAGGAAAAGATTATTATTCTGCTATGGCGGCGGCTGCTAATTTTGCTTTTGTTAATAAACAAATAATTACTCATTGGATTAGAGAAGAGATGAAATATTTATTTCCTAAAGTAAAGATTGATGTTGTTTATGATGTGTGCCATAATATTGCTAAATTTGAAGAATTTGTTGTAAATGGAAAAAAGCAAAAAGTATGTGTGCACAGAAAGGGAGCAACTAGAAGTTTTGGTGCTGGAAGAAAAGAAATTCCTTCTGCTTATAGAAAAGTTGGGCAGCCTGTATTAATTCCTGGAAGTATGGGAACTGCTTCATATGTTTTAGTTGGAACAAAAAAAGCAGAGGAATTAACTTGGGGAAGTTCTGTCCATGGTGCGGGAAGAGTTTTAAGCAGAACAAAAGCAATGAAAAAAATGCAAGGAGAAGAAGTAAGGGATATGTTAAAAAAACAGGGAATTGAATTGAGAGCAAGAAGCTGGAAATCTGTTTCTCAAGAAGGGCCTTATTCATATAAAGACATTGAAGAAGTTGTAAGAGTCATTGATAATTTAGGAATAAGTAAAAAAGTTGCAAGATTAAAACCTTTAGTTGTTGTGATTGGATAGAGGAATATTTATAAAATAAGAATTCTAAATAATATTATGGATTTAAAAAGATGTGGGGTTTTATTTTTAGGTTTACTATTAATAATTGGGGCGATGGCATTTGTTTGTGCTATAGATCCTGATGTAATATTAAAACTTTCTGCTGAAACAAATGCTCATGGAGAGATATATAGTGGGACGGCATATCCTATTGAGATAAAGTATAGTGATATATTTGGAAGTCCTTATACTGGGACAGATTTAGGAAAACTTATGCTATTATTATCTTCAAATACAAATGCCCATGCGCAGATTCCTCCTAGCTGTACTGGAATTGCTAAAGAATGTGTGGATTATAATAGTTATGATGGAAGCACCCCTATAACAGATGAAGGGGCTTGTGGAACTGAAATGACAAACGGGCAATTAGGATGTTTTGTTTATAAAAGTGGAAATTCAGCATGGTGTCAAGGAACATCTAAAAAATGCGAGGAACTTGTTTATTCTACTTGTGGGAATCAAGAAGGGTGTACTTGGTATAGCCCAGGAACCAGCTATGGTATTCCAGTAGGTTATGGAGATCTACAATGTAGATATGTTGCTAATGGAAATTGTGATGAAACAAATGGAGAAAAATGTGTTGTAACTCTCTCTGCTGAAACAAACGCTCATTTAGCAAAATGTGGGATAACAGGAAGTTATCCTAATAAAATATGTTGTGTTAGTCCTTCTGCGGGCGGGGGATCAGATTGTGGAAATAATGTTATTGAAGGAACAGAGCAATGTGATGGAACTAATTTAAATGGAAAGACTTGTATAACACAAGGATTTACAAGCGGAGATTTATCTTGTACAGATAGTTGTTTATTTGATACAAGCGGGTGTACTGGGAAAGCTCCATATTGTGGAGATGAGGTAAAAGATGCAGGTGAGGAATGTGATGGGAATAATTTAAATGAAAAGACTTGTATTGATAAAGGATTTACAGGAGGAACATTATCTTGCTCTTCTGGTTGTACTTTTGATACAGATGCTTGTACAGGTCCAAAATCTCTACCTTGTGGGAATGGCATTATTGAGGGTGATGAAGAGTGTGATGGAACAGCTTTAGGAGGAAATACTTGTTTGAATCTTGGACTTTCAGGAGGAGGAACTCTTTCTTGTAATGATGTTTGTAAATTTGATACAAAAAATTGTATCTCAGGGGTAGATGTTACAAAACCCTGTTCAACATATATAAAGAGAGATGCTTGTTGGTTGCCGTCTCCTGAAAAAAATTGCACATGGACTCCTGCAGTAAATATCAATACAGGAGATTTAATTTTAACACAAGCACAAGGAGGACATTGTTGTGAAGATGGGCAGATATATGACGCTATTCTTGGATGTAATCCAACAGACACAACATTTTGTACTATTCCATTAATAAATCCTCCTAACCAGTATTCTACATTATATAGTTCTAATGGCCCAATTAATTTAGCTAAAACAGATTATTGTGTTCAAGTATCAAAAGGAGTGAATACAGGACTCTGGGCAGATATAATTACTTATTAAGGATTAATAGGTGTTTCAGGAGAATTCATATCTCTGTGTTCTGGATTACCATCATTTTCATCTTTATTACCTATTACACGATGTTTATGAAAATCAATCCAAAACTTACAATTAATAGAGTAATTAGTATTTGTTGTTTGAGATGGACTATATAAAGGACTGTCAATATAATTAATATCATTTGTTTCTCCACTTGCAATCATGGTTTCTATTAATTCTTGAAACCAACGAGCTTCTTTTAATCCTTCATTTGAGAATGCGCCTGCAGAAATAATTTCATTATTATCAGTCCAAGAGTGATTTCCTCCTGCATCATAAGTATTATTCCAATAAATTTTAATATGATAATCTAAAGGTTGCCCAGATGGAGGAAGAGTAGGAATTATATTAATATCTGAATCTGTAAATGTCAAGAGATTTCCAGAAGAATCATAAAAATTTCCAGAGATTTTATTTTTAATTTTATTTTTTACTAAATCAATTTCATCTTGAGAAACTGGATTTCCAGTTGTATATTCTAATGTATAAAAATCAAAAACTGGTTTTTGTTTCCATTTTTGAATACAATTTTTAGAGGGAAGATCAGGGGGATTTCTTGTACACTCATCAACAAACTGGTAATGTTCTTCTGGGGTTAATCTTGTTTCTAAATTAATTAATTTTCCTGCATGTTCTCTTTCTTGTGTTGTTGAAAGTGTTCCTTGTGTATGCATTACATGAGTTACTTGGTTGAGGTTTCTTCCTGCAACAAAAAGGTGCCCTCCATCAGGAACATCTGAAAAAGTGTATTTGCCTGAAGAATCTGTATACGTTGTTAATGCTCCAAGATTTACTTCTGCATTTTCAAGGGGGTTTCCAGTTCCACATTCAAGAATCCATCCAGAAACATCAGAAACATTCATAGGATTCAAAGTCCAGGTTTCTGTATCTGCTTTGTTTCCATCATATGCTTCAACCATTACATAATTATCTTGATTTGCGTCAGCATCTTTCGGAGTCCACTGAATCACTCCTGTATTTGAATCAATTGTCATGTCAAGAGGGCCTTGCAATAAGGAATAAGTAATAGTATCATTTTCAATGTCTGTTGCATTTACATCATAAGTATATGTCTGATTTTCTGTTGCAGTAAGAGGAGCAGTTGAAGTTATAGTTGGGGCATCATTTATCACATTAATTTGAAAGGATTGTGAAGTTGTGTTTACTCCATCACTTGCATTAGCAACAACATTATGAAGTCCTACATTGCTCATTGTAGTGGGCCATTGAATTAATCCTGTATTTGAATCAATTGTCATTCCTGCTGGTTTTTCAGAGAGAGAATAAGTTATAGAGTCATTTTCAGGGTCAGTTGCATCAACATCATAAGAATATAAGCTATTATGATGTATTTCAGTAGGGGCAGTTGAAGTTATTACAGGAGCATTATTTACAGGAGGGGGAAGTATTATAGGGTCATCTTTATCTTTGCAAC
>CAZYKW010000047.1:0-4434 GCA_964648475.1 Candidatus Woesearchaeota archaeon
AAAAACATAAAATAGTAGCAATAAAAGACAAAATACTTAATTTAATTAAAAACTCAGAAGAGGAGGGAGGAATAGAGGTAGATAAAATAATCCTTCAATTAAGAGACACTTCTCCAGAGATAATTAATCAAGAAATTAAAAAACTTCTTGAAGAAGGAATAATCTTTGAACCACGTCCTGGTAAGATGAGATGGCTAGGTTAACTAAGCAAAACAAACACTTAAATCTTTTACTTTTTTAAAATTAAATAATTTTTTAGCTTGATGTTTAGATACAACTAACATCCCTTTAGCTCTTCTTATTGATTCAGGAACATCTTCTTCTCCCCTAAAGCCTCCATATGTCTCAAAAACATAAGGAACCTTTTCTTTTGTTTGTATGGCTATGTAATTCACCCAGTTCGCTTCCAAAGGATTTACTTTTTTATAAACAACTTGAGTTTTTCCCATTCTAATACCTCGGACAGAATATTTTATAAAGTTTATCGCATGAGAATTCTCATGACAAACTATGAAAAATTATTAGATAAAGCTTATTCTGAAGTAAAAGAAACTAAAACTAGTGGAGAAAGATTTGAAATACCCAAAATTAAAGGACATTTTGAGGGAAAAAAGACAATTTTAACAAATTTCTTTCAAATCGCTTCTCACATTAGAAGAAAACCAGGGCATTTTCTAAAATTTATCTTAAAAGAGTTAGCTGCATCTGGAACAAAAGATGGAGACAGATTAATTCTAAATATTAAAGTCCCAAGCTCCAAGATTAATCAAAAAATCGAGGAATATGTCAAAGAATTTGTTCTTTGTAAAGAATGTAAGAAACCAGATACAGAATTAATCAAACAGGGAAGATTGCAATTTGTCCATTGTTTAGCTTGTGGAGCAAAACATCCTGTTAGAGCTAAAATATAATTTGCTACACGAGATTTGAACAAACAGCGATTTGTGATTAGATTGTGGAGCAAAACATCCTGTTAGAGCTAAAATTTAAGTGTAGATACTCTTAAAAACTCAAAAATCTTAAGGATTTTAAAGAATAATTAAATAGGAGGATAAAAAAATGGTTACAGGATATTGCGTTAAATGTGGAAAGCCAGATAAAGAAAAAGGAAAAGGCAAAAAAATGAAAGATGCTAAGATTGTTCAGACCGCAAGAGGGGGATACATGGCTAAAGGGAAATGTGAGACGTGCAATACAAATATGTGCGCTATGATGTCAAAAGACAATGCAGAAAAAGCAATTGAAGCTGGTGAAGCTGAAAAAGCCTTTTAATTTTTATTTTTAGTTTAAAACAGGAGAACACACGTTCTCCATCTTAATTTTTTGAGAAATGCAAGTAAAAATACAAAAATCATATAGAAATATAGTTGCGATTTGTGATTCAGAATTACTTGGAAAAAAATTTGAAGAAGATAAATTCCAATTGAATATTAAAGAATCTTTCTACAAAGGAGAAGAAAAAACAAAATCAGAGGTTCTTGACATAATTAAAAAAATGTCAATAGAAGACTCAACATTTAACATAGTAGGAAAAGAAGCAATAAATGTTGCTCTTGAAGCAGGAATTATCTCAGAACAAGGAGTTAAAAAAATACAAGGAATTCCTTTCGCACTTGTATTATTATAAATACGAGCTAAAAATTTTAATCTCTTGTATTAATTCTATTATAATAAAACTTATATTATCTAAAAATCTTAAGTTATTATGCCTAAGAATACTTCTGCAAAAATAAGTAAAAAAGTAAAGGAAAATTTAATTACTCTAGTTTCAGAAATAGCAAGAAAAAAAGTAACAATAGAAGGAAAATTTTCCCTAGATGACCTTTGTGGAAAAAAAATAGAAAAGCATTTAAGAGTGGGAAATCCAACTCCAATAATTCCTTCAATACAACCTTTTAACCCTCCATTTTTTGAGGTGCAAAAGTATGATGATGGAACTTTTTTACTATCAGACTCTTTTGGAAGTGGAGGATGTAAAAAAATTGATTTTTATTATCATGATGGGAAAAAAGTCTATTACTCTGACAATTTATTTGGTTAATTATAAATCTTTATAAAACATAATTCTCTTGAAATAATATGAAATCATATAAAAAACAAAGAGAGCAAGCAGCCCCAGAACCAAGAATACAGAGAGCAAGACTTCCAAGAGATAAAGAAGTAATTGGAATAATTGAACAAAGATTAGGAGGCAATAAAATGAAAGTTAATTGTTTAGATGGAAAGACAAGAAACTGCCGTGTTCCAGGAAGATTAAAAAGAAGATTATGGCTTCGTCCAGAAGATGTAATTATTATAGAACCATGGGAACTAGACAATACAAGAGGGGATATTATCTTCAAATACAAGAAAAATCAAATTGCGTGGTTAAGAAAAAATAATTACCTTAAAACAGAAGCAACTGAATTTTAAAAAATGAAAAAAGAAAAATTCTTTGCGATTTCAAAGGAGGCAATTAGAAATCGCCCTTCAGTATTTAGAGGAGACGAGTTTCTTGGAAAGTGCAAGAAGTTTATCAATAACAACTTTTCAAGGAAGGAGCAAAAAAGAAACAGGGGGTTCTTTTTAAACTAAATTTTAAAAATGAAGGTATTAATTGTTGATAAACTTCCAAGAATAATTAAATCTAAAAGAAAATTAGAAAGAATTCTTAAAGTAAAAATAACAAATAGAGGAAAAGAAGTAAGCATTTCTGGAAAGCCAGAAGATGAATACACAGCAGAAAAAGTAATTGATGCGATTAATTTTGGGTTTAATTTTTCAACTGCGGTTTTAATCAAAGAACAAGGGCATGTTTTTGAAACTTTAAATATAAAAGACTATACTAAAAGACACGATTTAGAAAGAGTCAGAGCGAGAATTATTGGAAAAAAAGGAAAGACAATGAATACTCTTAACCAATTAACAAAGTGTGAATTTCAATTAAAAGATAACAGAGTAGGAATTATTGGAGACCCAGAACATATTGAAAATGCCCAAAATGCAGTTATTCATTTAATAAAAGGAGCAAAACAAGCAAATGTTTACTCTTTTCTTGAAAAACATCAAGCCAAACCAATTATTGATTTGGGTCTAAAAGAATAAAGCGTCCCGGAAAGGACTCGAACCTTTGACCTAACGGTTAACAGCCGTTCGCTCTACCAACTGAGCTACCGGGACATACAAACATTCGAGAAGTTTTTTATATATAAAGCTTTACTTCCAGTAATTTTTTAAAGTTATCTTTGCTCTAAATTATATGGATTTAACCAAAACAATTAAATCGAGGAGAAGTGTAAAACATTTTTCAAATAAAAAACCAAGTTGGAAAGACATAATAGAATGCATTGATTCTGCAAGATTTGCTCCCATGGCAGGAAATTTATTCCCTTTAAGATTTATTTTAGTAAATGATAAAGAAAAAATACAAAAAATTGCAAATGCTTGTCAACAACCTTTTGTAAGTGAAGCCCAATATATTATGGTTGTGTGTAGTGATTGTAAACTTGTTTTAAATGCATATGAAGAAAGAGCTGAAAAGTTCTGTAGGCAAGAAGCAGGTGCAGCAATTCAAAATTTTCTTTTAAAACTTGAAGAAAAAAAACTAAAAACATGTTGGGTAGGTTATTTTGTAGATTATTTAATTAAAGAAGCATTAAAGATTCCAAAAGATGTAGATGTAGAAGCTATTTTTCCAATAGGTTATGAATCTAAAAAACCAGGTACAAAACCCAAATCTACAAAAAGAAAAAAAGAATTAGATAGTGTCCTTTATTTTGAAGAATATAAAAATAAAAAAATGAGAAAAAAAGAATCAATGAATGTTTAAATTTAAGGTTTTATTTCTTGAGCAACTGAAGGTTTTTCTTCTGGCTCTTCTATAACAATATCTAATCCTCTGATTATCTTAAATACAAGATTCATAATTGGAGTAAAAATTAATCCCATAATAAAACCCATAATACCATATCCAAAAGGCAAAAGAAGTAAACTAGTAAAATCTAAACTTACTTCAGAAGGAACTTGCATAAAAAAACCAATTAACAAAGACCCAAAAAGAAACACCAATAGAAAAGATATTAATCCTAAAAAAAATGAAAATAACCCACTAAACAAAGCCATTTTCAAGATACCTAATTTTCTTATCTTTAACATACAACACCTCCACTAATATTAAAAAAAATAAGTATAAAAAATTAACTAAAAAACAAAAAAAGCTGGGAAAAACCCAGCTAAATATAAAATGAAATTATAAGACTTCTATACCTAAGTCAGATATTTCTTTTGCTTGTGGAATTGCGTGATCTTCTAAGCTTCTTCCCAATACATATGGAGATTTAACTCCTGTCATAATTGTAATAACTCTTACTCTTCCAACAAATTCCTTACTAATTCTAGCTCCAATTATAACTTGTGCATCAGGACTTAGATTTTCTGCAACAAGTTTACCAATAA
>CAZYKW010000048.1:0-3993 GCA_964648475.1 Candidatus Woesearchaeota archaeon
GCGGGCCACATAGTGGTCCCGCACTCTCAGGCTGCTCGCCGTCCCGCCGCGAAGCTTCCCCTCTAAAAGCTCTTTTATAATCAACATACTCCATAACACTCAAAATAATTATAATTTTTCCAAAAATAATAATCCCCCATCCAATAAAAAGATTAAATCCTAATTTGTATATTAAAAAAATACCAATAAAGGAAATAAGGGTTCCTATTAAGAGATAATTTTCATGTTTTTTCATTTTACTTTATAAAGGTATATATTTTCTATCTTTTTACTTGGTTTCCAATCAGGAAATTTCCAATAATATGAAACAATACGAGATTTAGATTTAAGTTCTTTTTTGAGTTTCTTCTTAAGTTTATTCATAATTGTATGAAACTGAAAAAGCATAATAATATCATATTTTTTAAAATTAACTTCCCAAAAATTCTTCCAATGAATAAATGCCTTTCCTTTTAATCCTGCTTTTTTTATTTTCCATCTTGATAATAATATTAAAAGAGGGTTGATTTCATATCCATGTGCTTCTGCACCTGCCTTAGCAAGGGCAATAACAATTCTCCCATCCCCACTTCCCAAATCAACAGCTTTATCCCCTTTTTTTATTCCAGCTAATTTAATCATTTTTTTTACTTTTTTATCCCTTGTAGGTTCAAAGGGGGCTCCAAATAAAAACGGCCACAAAAAAAAGATAGAAAATATCCCAGCAAAAACTATCAAAAGAGCAATAATCCACCAATTTAAGATTAACATTATATAATCAGAGCAATTTTACAATTATAAAGTTTTATCTAAATGACTTACTAATGTTTGTCCCCCAAAATGAAGGAAGAGGATTTGAAACAAACCCATTAAATTTTTCTGAATAAATGTGAGTTACTCCAGATTCATCTTTAAATTTTTTAAAAAGTTCTTGAGCAGATTTGTAGATTTTTTGTATAATTTTTCTTTCAAAATTTCTTTGCAAAAGAGAACTTGGTTTTAATATCAAAAAATCTGCTTGTCTTAAGATATTTATATCTAGATTAGAAGAATTTTGAGAGATAAACAAGATAGTTAAATTTTTGTGGCGTGCAATTAAAATTAAATCACTAAGGAGTTTATTTGCATTACTCATAGAATCTCTAGAATTAAATAATATCCCTCCTTCATCTATTAATACTATTGCATTGTTTCCTAATTCCTCTATATTGCTTACAACCCTAATCCAACTGGGCATTTCTTCTGGACCAAATCCCATTACATAACATTTTTTTCTTGATTTGGCATAGGCATTTTCTAAAAACTTCATTCCAAAAGCAGTCTTACCAGAACCTCTAGCTCCAAGAATCACTCCTATTTTAGAATCTGACTTATGAATATCATTTTCCCATTCAAGATAATCTCCATCTTTTGTATGAACAACTTTAAAATTTTCATAAAGAGGAATCATTTTCTCTCTCTTTTTCTTCACAGCTTTTTTTCTAGAACTCTCTTGAACTTTATTTGAGGTATATTTTGTTGCCTTGTATATTCCTTTTCCTATATAATAAGGAGTTTTCATTAAAAACCAGACTCCTTTTAATGCTCCAATCCCAGCACTCTTTAATAAAGACCTTTTTTTCTTTGTCATATTTCTAAATATTAATAGAATTATTTAAACTTTGTCCAATTATAATATTTGCCCAGGTTCATATTTTGCTTGTTCTGAATATTTTTTTAATAAGGGGAAACAGTCATGAGCAACCTGTGTTATTTGACTTCCTGCATTGCCTGTAAAATATTTTTTATCAGAGAGATTAGATTCAAGGTCCCCTCTTGTAATTCCTGCCTCTTGAAATCTTTTGTCTTTAATTAATCTTGAAACAAGATTAGGGTTTTCCCCTTTTTCTCTCATTGCTAAAGCAGCAGGAATAGCATGTTCCTTTATAACTTCATGGCCTTCTTCTCTTCCTATACCTTTACCTATAGCAGTCATTAACATTTCTGTTCCTGCTAAAAATTCTATATATCTATTTAATTCCTTATCAATCATTGCATGATAAGCACCTAATTCATTTAAAATTGTTAGACCGGTCTCACACATTCCATCCATAGCATAAAACATTCCAGGAATAGCAACTCTTCTAACTGCAGAACATGAAACATCTCCTTCTTCCCACTGGTCTCCTGAATTTTGAGCAAGCATAAATTGATAGCCTTTTAGAATTTTAGAAAAACCACATACTCTTTCAGAACTTCTAGTATTCATTTTATAAGGCATTGCAGTTGAACCTACCTGCCCTTTCTTAAAACCTTCAGTCATAGTTTCATAACCTCCCATTAATCTCATAGTAGTTGCAAAACTCTGTAATGCTGCACTTAATCCAACGAGATTTGCTCCCAAAGCATAATCTAAAGACCTAGGATAAACTTGTCCAGGAGAATTTAATACTCTTTTAAATCCATTTTCTTGAGCAATCCTTTTTTCAAGTTTTAGAACATTTTCCTCACTTCCTAAAAGTTTAATCATATCTAAATGTGTTCCAACAGGACCTTTAATACCTCTAAGAGGATAATCTTCAATAAATTTTTCAAATCTTAAAAGATGATAATGATGTTCTTCTGCCCACATAGAAAATCTTCTTCCAAGTAATGTAGCTTGTGCTGGTTGATGATGTGTTCTTGCAGTCATCACAATATCCCTAAATTCTTTTGCTCTTTCAAGAAAGTGTCTTAATACAGAAACATTTCTTCCAAATATAATCTTGGAAGCATCTCTAATTTGAATCATCTCCACATTGTCTGTTAATGCCCTTGAAGTCATACCTCTATGAACATACTCTCCTGCACCCGCATCTTCAACAAAAGATTCTATTTTTGCTTTAATATCATGTCTTGTTTTTAATTCCTTTTCCCTAATTCTCTCTAAATTAACATTTTCAACTACTCTTTCAAATTTTTCAATATCTTCAGAAGGAATATCATAACCAAGGGCTTTTTGTGCTTTCATCACAGAAAGCCAAAATCTCCTCTCACGAATATTTTTCCCTTTTGCAGAAAAAATTTCATTTATTTCTGGTGTAGCATATCTATCAGATAAAACATCTACATTACCCATAAAAGAATTACTTTTTATTTCTTTTTAAGAATTATTGTACTTCAAAATAAGCGCCCCGACCGTCCACTGCGGTCTTTTGTGATTTTAGAGTGTCTTTTATTAAAATAATTTTTGTCTGCCATCATCTTGCGACACCATAATAAAACTTATATATTCTAACATATAATTTAAAATACCTCTAAAAAGGTAAAAAGAGTCCTTGATAAATATAGAAAATGGAAACAAACCAATTCCCTAAAAAATATAATGGTAGGGTTATTAAAAGCAGACATTTTGGAAAATTACTTTTTTTGGATATACTTTGTGGAGATAAAATAGTGCAAGGAATATTGACAAAAGACTCTCTTAAGGATAGATTCCCAACAAAAAAACAGATACAAAAAGGAGATATAGTAGGTATTGGAGGCGTTAAATCAGATTCTGAGGAAAGAGAATTAAGTGTTGAAGTTAAAGAAATAAATATTCTATCTAAAAACAATACCAAAGATTTAATTGAATCTACCGCAGATAATCTAAAGAGTAGATCAGAATTAACATATAACCTAAGAAGTTTTCTTAGAGGAGAAGATTATGTTGAAGTTGATCTTCCGGTTATTCAGGAGGGTGATACTCCTTCTAAATCTAGATCTTTCTCTACATCTCATGTTACTATTGGAGAGGATCTAACATTAAGAAAATCTATGGATATCTTCTTAAGAAGAATTGCTCTTAGAGGATTAGATAAGATCTACTCTATTGGGCCAAACTTTAGAAATGAATATATCTCTAAGGATAAGATTCCTGAATTTAACATGCTCTCTTTAATAAGTAACTATGCAGGTGTTGAGGATTTAATAGATCTACATCTCATGTTACTATTGGGGAGGATCTAACATTAAGAAAATCTATGGATATCTTCTTAAGAAGAATTGCTCTTA
>CAZYKW010000049.1:0-3947 GCA_964648475.1 Candidatus Woesearchaeota archaeon
TTATCAGTAAATCCTTTTCTGTTCATATCATTTACAATATAAAATTCCTGCCCCCAAATTGCTTTAATACCTTCTTCTTTACAATTTAAATAATGATTAAGGGACCCAGACATATTTCCATGATTAGTTAATGCAAGTGCAGGCTGATTCATTTCTTTTGCTTTTTTAACAAACTTTAAATTATCACCTACTCCATCTCTTATACTATAACTATCATGTACATGTAACCAAACTATTTTATTCATATTATTTATTACTCTTCATAAAAAATTCATCTACACCATAAAAACTAATATTTTCATTTTTATAATCATCTGGATAAAAAGCATAAATCAACATGGGTTCTCTATTGTTATAAGGTGCCTGTACTGTATGAACATGAACTGCACCTTTTAACAATGCATTAATATCTTCTTACCAAAACCTATCATAATCATGAAGATTAACTTCAAATCTTTTAACTTTCATATTATTCCCCTACAACCAATTCATGTTTTTTCGATTGTATTTTATCCAAATCAAACATATGACTTTTACAAACATAATTATATGGATCCGATATTGCATTGACAATTCTTTCATCTCTAATACCACAAATATACTTTAAAGTTGCACCACAACAACATTCATAACAATTTTTATCTTTATTATAAATACTAGACATACAATTTAAACAATTTCTTCTTACAAAAATTAAATTAATATACTTAAAAATATTTTTAATTAAATATTTTAACATAATTATTCCCCTACAACTAATCCATGTTTTTTAATTGTATTACCATAATTCAATAATGAACTTACTTTGCTTTTTGTTGAAATAGGATTACCAATTCCTTTTTCATCATAATTATTTTTATCAGTATCACCCTGGTTTTGTAAATTAAATAATTTTGATGCTTCTTTAACTGCTTTGCTTCCAGTAATAAGTTTAATTTTATTCTTTTTCTTTTTTTTCTTCTTCTTTTTCTTTTTTAATATTCTTAATTCCTCTTCGCCTATTTCAATTGCATCATCTTCATCACCTAATAAATTTTTATATTTTTTTTTATATTTTTTTGCCCTTCTTTTCGCCATAATCAATTCCTCCTTTAATGACTCTACTAACTTTTTATATTTGCCTATTACATCTGTATACTTTTCCATCTTAACATTGTTATCATCATAAAGTGCTTTCATTTGTTTAAAACCATTAATTGCTTTTTTAGTATTATCTTTTAATTCTACAACTTGTCTTTCATAATCTTTCTTTTCCTGTATAATAAATTCATAAATTGTACTTATCTTTTTTTTCCATAAACTTTTCTTTTTAGTTTTTCTTTTCATCTCCATTCCTCCTTATTCCAAATTTTATTATAATTTGTTTCCATAACATAAGCAAGCAAAAGTTGTTCAAAAGATTGTGGTTCAAAAGCCAAATCTTTATTTACAATTCCATCTTCATCCCAAATAAACTCTGTAAATCCAAACAGGTCTTGTAAAATCTCTGTAAATTTATTAGGGTTTGGATGTGTTTGTTTTACCATATCCTGCAATTGGTCTTGACGTGGTAACCAAATTAAATTATTTGTATTATCACCACCAACAACACCATCATCTCTTCTTATTCTAACTTTGTAAGCTTTACTATCAAAAAAACAACCTTCTATTTCTAATATTTGATAAACATAATTATTATATTTGCTAGATACTAAGTCGCAACAATTAACAATCCAATTTTCTTGTATCTCTTCTGCTCTTTTGCACATTTTTATATATTCTTTATAAATATCCATATTTATACCCACTTACTTTTTTTAGCATCTAATCTAGCACCTAAACTAGAACCATCAAATTCACCAGTATGAGGATTCTTTTCATACCCAGGTACAGTATTCCATTTTTTAATATATTTAAAATCAGTATAAAATCTTTTATGCTTAGAAACTTTTTTACATTTGGGACATTTATGTTTCTTATTATAACACTTCTCCATTGTTGTTTCCCAAACTTCAAATATCTTTCCACATTTACAAATCTTATCTATTAGTGGCATTTTTACTTTCCCTTTTTTCTGTTGAAATAATTTTATAATATTCAAAAACATAAACTATATTATTATCTTTATCTACAACACTATCAATCTTTTTTCCATCTTTATCTGTCAAATCATCAACTCTTTTTCTAATAAAATCTTCATTTAATAAAATCTTATCTGCTTCATCATATCCTTTTTTCTTAATAACATCATTAATATATTTTCTTTCTACATCGTGAAGTTCACGATATTTTATTAAAGTAGTTATTTTACTAATTGGATCATTGAATGCAATTTGCATTTCACCCTTATTTAACTTAGGCATTATTATCTCCTTGCTTTTCTTTTTATTTCTTTGTGTTTTTTTCTTTTAATCTTTGTATGCTTTTTCTTTGCTTCAATATCACTTTCTTTACCCATATATTCACATAAATAAAATTTACCTTTTTCTCTCCTTAATCTATTTTCATTTATTTTTTCATTAATACAATCATCACACATTGCAATTATTTTTTTTGTTTTTAAATCATGTATTGCAAGCACAATACCTTTCATGTTTCTACAACTATCACATCTGAACATTTAAACCTCCTTAGAATTTTGAGGGGTAGAGGATTTAAATCCTCTACCCATCCACTATGATAACTATTCTTCCTCAATTACTTTTTTCTTTTTTCTTAAAGTCTTAACAATTGCTACTAAATCTTTAACTAATTTTTTAGCAATAGAATCATTCTTAACATTAACTACATACTTCCAATCCTTTACCATCCACTTTGCAGGTTTTGGCATTTTCTTAGCAAACTTTGGTTTGGCTGGCAATGCCACAAACAAATCTTTTTTAAGAACAAAAACACCACAAATAGGAACATTATTTTTCTTTAACCTAAAAGTATATGAAGGAGGTTCACTTTCATAGTTCATAATTAATTTATTCAAACGATCAGTAGAGAATATTGAACTAATCCGAGGATCAGTCATGGACTCTGCATACTTCATTATAAAAGCACCTTCTACTTCTTTTTTAACTTCTTTTTCTTCTTCATCATCCTCATCTCCTGAATCCTCGTCCTCATCTCTTCCATCGTCATCATCGGATTCTTCTTCTTCATCTTCTTCGTCATCTCCTTCTTCTTCACCCTCTTCTTCATTATCGTCTTCTTCTTCATCATCCTCTTCTCCGTCATCATCTTCATCCTCATCTTCTTCTTCATCCTCTTCATCTTCTTTTTCTTCTTCGTCGTCTTCATCTTCATCCTCCTCTTCTTCTTCATCACTATCTTCTTCGTCATCTTCTTCATCACTTTCTTCTTCTTCATCATCGTCATCACCTCCTTCTTCTTCATCGTCTTCAATATCCTCTTCTTCTTCATCTATATCTTCTCTTTCATCTTCATCATCATCTTCTTCTTCCTCTTCCTTTTTCTTATTTTTCTTAGTTGCCTTTTTACACTCATCTCTTTCGGGACATTTCTTACATTCTTTATCATCAGCCTTAAACAAAACACCAAAACAATCACCTTCCTCTTCTTCTACTTCCTTTCCCTTTCCTTTCTTCTTTTTTTTCTCCTCTTCCTTTTCCTTACTCTTGCCTTTCTTTTTTTTCTTTTTCTTAGACTCATCTTTTGGTGGTCTACCTGCACCTTTTTTACCTTTGCCTTTCTTTTTCTTCTTTTTCTTAGCCATTAAAAGCCTCCCTTAAAAATTAATAAAAATAGTTAATTAAAATTATTATACAATTTTTTTTATATTTTTATATATTTTTTTTAAATTTTTATTCACCCCACTTTCTTTTTTAAACAAATTACAAATTTCATCCAAATTTAAATTGCCAGGATCTTTACCTCTTGGCAACCTTATAATATCTACATCAAAATATTCACTTAGTCTTTTATACATTTTCTTTACTGTTTCTTTAACATTCTCTCTC
>CAZYKW010000050.1:0-3940 GCA_964648475.1 Candidatus Woesearchaeota archaeon
GGCTAATCGTTTTAGTGTTGGTCATCATTTGCATATACATAATAATCAAATATCCTGTATTGTGTTAGTTAAAATCCTATGGGTGAGGAAAGATGCAAGAAATCAGTAGTTGTTGTTATGAATACGTAACTAAAATGGAATTTATTGAAATGATGAAAAAGAATAATATTAGAATGACCGTTCCTCAATTTATGAAGTATTTTCAACTTGAAAAAATTCCTGAACCTTTTCTTGTATGCAATCCGTTAGAAGTTATGGATATAATTATAATGCAAGGAGATAGGTATGATGATGACATAAAAACGGTGGATGGATGTAAAATGGTTACTTTTAAAGATATTTTTACTAATTTACCTTCTAAAAACATCATGACCAAATTATATAATTTAAAAGAAACAAACAAAAGAAGAAAATATCTTAACGATATTAGGTCAGATTTAGGGGAAGACGTATATCATTCAATGTTTACTTTTGTTTATATATGTGAAAATGAAGAACGGAGGTTTTCTGAGGAACATCAAGAAGGTGAAGAAATGCTTTTTACAAGAGTATGTGAAGCATACCATGATGTAGAAATAGCAATAAAAAGAGCGTATCAGGAACCTCCTCCTAAAGACTTCTTACGTAATGTTGATTATTTTTTACCTTTAAAGAGAAAAATATAAAAACTGTCTTAACTAATATAATATTGGTTTTCATGAAATCGAAAAAAGGACAGAGAGGGAGTACACCGAGGAGTTATGAAGACTGGTTAGAAAACATCGCTCCTCCTAGAATTAGAGGCGCTGAAGATACGTATAAAATTCTTGACGCTTATGATTCATACAAATCATCATTCAGAAACAAAACAGGACGCAAAGGGAAGGAATATTGGCGCACTATGTTTGCTGATGTTATTTATCATCGTTATGTGACCAATAGACATGATGCTATAGAATGGATAAAGAACAATCTTCCAAAGTACATGCGCAAGGACAAGGAAATTAAAAAATCATTGGATGATGCTTTTCCTTTGACATATGGCGTTGATAATTTTGGTAAGCCCTTTCGTTATGACAAAGATACTCTGGAATGGGAATATTTATAAATTTTTTAAAAAACAATAAAATATAAATACATACTGTTAGTTTATCCTATTGTTTATTGAACGATGTAAAACAGCTCTTGCTAAAATGCATCGAAAATAGCTATGAAAAAAATCCCCATAAAAATGCGGATAAAAATCATAGGAGACAAAGCGTATGAAGAAAGAAGAGAAGAAAGGTAGTTCGGCTACCAAGAATGTTTTAAAGGCTGAAGAGAAACACCGAAGGCAAGTAAAAGTATATGATTTTTTATATTATGGTTTATCAGCAAGGAAGTATAAACCATATGAGTCGTTGTCTGAAATAGTAGATAATTCTATTGGAGCAGAAGCAACTCAATGTATTATAAAAATCAATGAAGACAAAATCATCATAAGGGATAATGGACTTGGACAAGATGCTGTTGGTCTTGGAAAATGTATGGATATTGCTAGACCAAATACTTCTAAAAACAGGGGAGGCGGAAAATATGGTCTGGGTCTTAAACAAGCTGCACTATCTCTAGGTAGAAAATTTACTGTCATAACAAAACCAAAACACAGTAAAAATGTATATTCTGCTTCCATAAGTTTAGACGATATTGATGAGCATAAACCTAAAGAAATGAAGGATTTTTTCATTGATATACATGAATCTGTATATAGCGGTAAGGCAGTTGACAGTTTTTTTGAAGTGATAATAAAAGATTTAAATCAAAATCTATCTGACTTTCTCATTGAACAAGTTATGGAGGGGTTATCTTCCAACTACAAAAAATTTATTAACAATGGTTTTAAAATAAAAGTTAATGATAAAATAATTAAAAAACCAAAAAATCCAACAACTATCTTTAAAGAAACTTTTACTTTCAATGATTTGGGAGTTAGTGGTTATTGGGCTGTTGTTAAAAAAAGAGAGAAAGGAAGAACAAAACACTATGGTTTTGACATGTACTATGGAGACCGCTTGATTACAGTTGATGATGTAGAAATTGCTGATATTCATTCAAAACATCCAAACTTTTATCGTTTACATGGAGAAATTAATATTTTACCAAGCAGCAACATAAAACCTGTTTCAGCAAAACATGAATGGGTCAAAAATGAATCATATTTTGAGTTGCAAAAAAGAATTATGGAAATTGTGGATAACAAATACAAGCCAAAATTGAAGGAATATCAAGACGCAGAAATGAAAACAAAAGCATTCATGGGAGCCAAGTCAATAGGCAATAAAGTAATAGAAAGGGTAGTAAAAATAATCCCTGGATTGTCTGTTACTCAAACACGCATAAAAAGAGTGAATAAGAAAGAGTTACCAGATGGTTCAGCTTTGTTGGTTATTGAAAAACGCAATAAAGGAGATAAGAAAGGAACAGTAAAACCAAAAGGAACAGCTAGAAGAAGAAAGCCGAAAAAGACTCATTTGAGTGTAAAACCTGTGACTTTTTATATAGATAAAAAGCCTATTAAATTAAATATTATACCAAATGATGATGGTAAAAATAATCCTAGATATGTATGTGATTATGACGATAAAAATCTAAATATTTTTGTAAATGTTACACATCCGTTGTTAATGGACAGAAGTGGTAATTCTTTCTTTGAAAAAGTTGTTGTGATATTTGTTGAGTGTATTCTTCAATTTTTAGAAAAAGAAACTGTGATAGACGTTATGGACCGAGAAGAAATTATCAATACCATAGATTCAGAGGAAATAGTTAAAGCAGCACAGAGAGAAATGTTTTAAACTCTCTTTTTTCTTTTTTTAGTATATATTTAAAAGTGTGAGAAGCATATAATCCTTGATGGAAACTGAGGAAAAAAATAAATTATATCTAGGATACCTCAGACAGAGACAAATCATACCATTACCTCAGAAAATAAATGCAAGTAAATCACGTATAGAAGCCTACTATGAACATTGTTATAAGAAAAATGTTGATGTTTTTGTTTCTTTTTCTGGCGGTAAGGATTCTACGGTATTGCTTGATTTAGTCCGTAGTAGATATCCAGATGTCCCAGCAGTTTTCGTTGATACTGGACTAGAATATCCAGAAATCAAAAATTTTGTTAAAACGATTGATAACGTTACTATCTTAAAGCCAGAAATAAATTTCCGTCAAGTAATAAAAAAATATGGGTATCCAGCGATTTCAAAAGATATAGCTCGTAGAATCCATGACCTTCAAAATCCTAAACCAGAAAATAAGAAAACAAGACATTTATTTGCAACAGGTGAGCTTAATTATTTTAAAAATGAAAAACGATGTAATGCATTCAAACTTCCTAATAAATGGAAAGCATTATTTCAAGTTGTTTATGATGATAAAATAGGATGGTATGCAAAGAACACTGATATCAAAATATCCGATATTTGTTGCAACATAATGAAGAAAGCGCCCATAAAAAAATACATCAGAGAAACAGGGAGGCAACAAATCGTAGGCACAATGGCGGACGATTCTCAACAAAGAAAAATATCATATTTAAAAACAGGATGTAATACATTTAAAGGTGCGATAAAATCAAGACCAATTAGTTTTTGGGTAGAAAAGGATATTTGGAATTACATTAAACTGAAAAATCTTCCGTATTGTAGCATCTACGATAAGGGAGTCCATCATACTGGATGTGTGTTTTGTATGTTTGGTGTTCATCTCGAAAAGTATCCTAATCGTTTTCAACACATGAAACATACTCATCCTCAACTCCACAATTATTGTATCAATAAATTACAGTTGAATAAAGTTCTTGATTTATTGGACGTTCCTTATGATGATGAAACCGAAACAATCGAAGATTATTTATAAAATACTCTACTTTTTTATTATATGAAATATGTATTTGAGTACACCGTAGAAGGTACCACATCAA
>CAZYKW010000051.1:0-3830 GCA_964648475.1 Candidatus Woesearchaeota archaeon
ATTGGTTTTTTTGTTACATAACCTACACTTAGGGCTGTTCCACCTTTTTCATCTATATCTGCTTTGGTTAATATTATTCCATTGATTCCAACAGCCCAATCAAAACTTCTTACTTGTTCTATTGCATCATTTCCTGTAATTGATTCTCCGACAAAAATCTTCGCATTCGCTTTGGATACCTTTGCTACTTTTTCTATTTGTGCCATAAGATTTTTTGATGTGTGCATTCTTCCTGCTGTATCTATTAAAACCGCATCAATTTTGTGCTTTTTTGCGTATTCAATTGCATCATATGCAACTGCAGCAGGATCACTTCCATAATCATGACTAATTACTTTAACTCCAACTCTCTCTCCATGTTTTTTTATTTGTTCAATTGAGGCTGCTCTGAAAGTGTCTGCAGCCGCCAACACACAATTGATTCCTTTATTTTTTAAAGAGTCTGCAATTTTGGCAATTGTTGTTGTTTTTCCTGTCCCATTCACTCCACAAAATAAAATAACATAGGGTTTTTCTCTTTTCTTTTTTATTTCTTTAGGCAAGTCAAAAGGATCTATGAGAATTTCTCTTATTATTTCTTTAAAACAATCTTTTATCTCTGATTCAATTTCTTTTTTTAATAATTCTTTTCCAACTATTTTCTCTTTTAACTCTTTAATTATTTTTTCTGCTACTTCTAATGCCACATTGTTTTCTAGAAGAAGCATTTCTAATTCATTAGCATATATTTCAAACTCTTTTTCAGAGATTTTTACTTTGATTATTTTTGAAGTTATTTTTTGAAAGAATCCTTTTTTCTCTGGTTTTTCTTTTTTAATTTCTGCTCTTTTAGGGGCTTCTTTTTTTATTTTCTTGGCTTTTTCAACTTCTTTTTTTATTTTCTTTTTTTCTTGTTTTGTAACCTCTTCTACTTCTTTTTCCTTACTTTCAGAGACTTTTTTAGTCCATTTCTTTATTTTTTCTTTTAAAAACTTAAACATTTAAAACTCCAGTAATAAGAAAACTGCTCGATGATTTATAATTTTAACTATTGCTTATATTAAAACATAGTAATGATTAAAAATAGAGACTTGTTTGAATGGATATGATAACTTATAATGATATATATGAAGCTGAAAACAACCTAGCGGTTTTTTTCGATTTTCCCTCTAGGCGCGGAAAAGTGGCATCTTTTAATTGCCTCCGATGGATACCACAAAGCTTCAGGAGAATGATAAATGATAACCTATAATGATATATATGAAGCTGCAAGAAAAGAGAGATATTCTGAACAACTGCAGAGACTTTCAAAAAATTTTATCGATGATGTTTCTAATTATCTTAGAGAGAAAAAAGGGATTTCTGATAAGCAAGATGATGTGTTTTCAGATGTAATTATAAAAACTAAAAAACAATTAGAGAATGCAGTTACTTTATTTAAAGAACTTATGTTAAGAAGAAGAAAGAAGATACTTAATCTTGTGTTAATTGCCGCTGAAACTGGAATTTCAAAGCAGGATTTTGAGAATATGCTAACATTAGAAAAAGAGCTTTTTGAGAATTTAATGAAATGCATAGATTCTAGTGATAAAAAATTAACTGAGAATTTAAATGGCAAGAGAGATACTTCTCAAAAAAATGAGTTAATTATTTTTAGTGAGAATGTTAATGAACTTGTTGATTTAAAAGGAAATCAGATTGGACCTTTTGAGAAAGGACAAGTTGCGAATATTCCTAAGGAAATAGCACAAATTCTTATTGATGATAATAAGGCTGAATTAGTTATGGAGTAGAATGAAAACTAAAAAATTAATATTAGAAATATTAGAAGATAAAAGTGAATTAGAATCTAGTGCAATAATGCGAGAAATGGAAGAGAGAGGGCGTTCTATAAGTTATGATACTTTATCTAGAAATCTTAGATCAATGGCTGAAGAAGGACTTTTGATTAGGGAAGCAAAAGGGAAACCTTGGAATTATTATTATCAATTAAACAAATAAGCCTGTGGAGGGATTCGAACCCCCGACTCCCAGTTTACAAGACTGGCACTCTACCACTGAGTTACACAGGCAATAATTTTAAGAGAATTAGTTAGTTTAAAAGGTTTATTCCCTTCCATCTTAAAGGAATCTTATTATCAAATCTTATGTAATAAAAAGGGATGTTGTTTGTATAATTTACTTTAGGGATAGAACAATTTAGATTTAATCTCTCTGATAATTCTTTTATTTCTTTTAATAATTGGTGCCTTTTTTGTTTTAATTGTATTCTTCTCCCTTTGACGTGCCCATCTGTATCAACTAAACCAGCAAGATAGTGCAAAATATTTTTATTTTTATTTTTTACAATATTTGAAATATTCCCTATTTTCTTTTTTCCTATTTCACTTCCTAATTTTACAAAATAGAAGAAGATTGATGCATTTTGAAGTGTTATATAATATGAGCTGTTTTTTCTTTTGTCTTTTGTTATCCTTCCTTTAATTTCAAATAATTTTTGAATTATCTCATTTAGATAAAAAAGGTATTTTTCTTCTCCAGAATAAATTCTAATTACATAATGATATCCTCCTCTTTTTCTTTTTGATTTTATTAAAGAGCCATCTCCACATATCGCCCCTAATAAGTAGAATATATCTTCATTTACTAAAGGAATCTTTGTTTTACTCCTTCTTGTTAAAATAAACTTCTCTTTCTTTTTGTGATAAATATTCCTTCTTTTTAGTTCTTTAGAAACCTTTTTTATCATTTTTTAAAGCAGTTGAACTGTAAAAGAGTCTACTATTTATATAGGTTCATTTTAACTTAGAAATTACAGAAGTTTGTTTATTTCTTTTCTTTTTTCTTTTCAAGCTCTTTTTCAACTCTTAAGACTCTTATTTCACAAGCAGATAGAGGGTAAACTTTTTTTAGTTTAAGACTTAGAACTCTTTGTAGATTGTTTTTGAGTATGTCTTGAAATAATTCCTCTGTTTCTTTTGTCTTTACATATTCAATTAATTCTTCTCTTGCTTTTTCTCTTAGAGCTTTTCTAACTGCTCTTGATACTTTTCTTCTAGTTATAAGAAATGGTTTGATTCTAATTTGAGAATCTTTTGTTTCTGTTGAAAAAGAATCTTCTACATAATTTGTTCCCTTTCTTACCATCCTCTTTAGATAAAATGGCATTAATTGAATTTTTGTGGGGTGTGCAATAGCTTTGTTATCTTCTATTTTTATTTTAGCTTGAAGAAGCATACCTTTTCCTCTTAACATTCTTGTTAAATCATATTTAATATGTCTTTCATTTAAGTTTTCCAGAGCAAATGCTATTACTTGAGTTTCTCTTTTAATGAGAGGAATTTCAACATCAAAGAATTTTTTTCTTTTTTTTGCTTGTGCCATTTTATTGTTGTATTACTTTGCTCGCTCTTTTACCTTTTTTTTGATATTTGGATTTTCCACATTCTTTACAAGTGTACATTATATTTGTTTTTTTAGTTGTTTTAGTTTTCCTTTTGAATTTACTTACAGCAGGTTTTGAGTATCTTCCTTTATTTCCTATTCCTGTATTTAATCCTCTTTTTTTAGCTCTTTGTTTTGAACCTCTTGTCATAGTTCCTCTTTTTCCTCCAGTTCCAATTACTTTTACCTTTTGTTCTGTTCTCTTTCTGCAATATGGGCAGTATCTCTTAGTTATTTTTGGTATTTTCATTGGTAGAGCATGGAAAAATTGCTTTAAAAAGTTAATGATGAATGGTCCTGCGCAGAATCGAACTGCGATTTTGTCCACGTCAAGGACACGTCTTAGCCATTGGACTACAGGACCTTGTAAGGACACCAAGGTTTCCTTACACTAACCTTCCTTTAAA
>CAZYKW010000052.1:0-1813 GCA_964648475.1 Candidatus Woesearchaeota archaeon
AATGAGTCCTTGAAAGCAATAAAGAAAGGTAGTTTAAACCTTTTAGTGATTCGTGGAGAAGCTGGAACAGGCAAAAGTAGAACTACTTTAAATTTTTTGAAAGAGAACAAGATTAATTTTAATTATTTTTCTTCTTATTCTACGCCTTTAAGTTTTTATAAATTAGTTTATGAGAATAGAGATAAAGAAGTTTTGGTTTTTGATGATATTGAAGGAATTAACGATTTAAAGATTATTGCTATGTTAAAAAGTGGTTGTTGGTCGCCAGACAATCAAGAGAGGGAATTTTGCTATTTTTCTACTTCTGAAATTTTAGATAAATTGGGGCTTCCAGAAAGATTTAATACAAAGGCAAGAATAATATTAATTTTTAATAATGATTTAAGGGGTTTTGGACCTGTTGTTAATCGTGGGGTTTGTTTGAATTTTAATTTTAATTTTAAAGAGAAATTGAGTATTTTTGAAGAAATGCAAGAAAAAGCACAAATAGATAAAGAAGTTTTAGAATATGTTAAATCAACTTGTAACGAATCCACAGAAAATTTAAGTTTAAGAAGTTTAGTTATTTTAAGCCAATTAAAAATAGATGGTTTTGATTTTAAGCTATTTGCTAAGGAAATTTTAAAAAGTGATGAAGATTTTAATTTATTACTGACAAAACTGTCACACTGTCACGCTGTCAAAGATGCTTGTTTAGAATGGGTTAAAGAAACAGGAAAAAGCGAAAGGACTTTTTTTCGTATGAAGAAGAAGTATAATTTATAATTATTTATAAATTATTTCTATGTAACCTTTTTCTGGCTTTTTATTAAAATAAAATCTTGCATACCAAATCCATTCGTTTAGTTCTCTCTTTTTCCTTTCTTTTAATTCTCTTCTTCTATGCTTTTCTTTTAATTTATTTAATTTCCCTCTTCCTAAAAGATAATATTTAAATTTATGCTCCTTTATTTCAAATAAGCACAGATATTTAGAGAAGTCTTCTGTTGCTTTGTAGTCTAAAACAATATTATTGAAGACAGGCAATTCTACATAATATAATTTATTTTCTTTCTTAATGTCTCTTTTATCTAATTTAGTTAATTTCTTACTTTGCCTCCATCCCTGAAATTTTGGGTAAATTCTCTTCCATTGTTTTTTAAATGGAAAATAAGTTAAACAAGAAACAAGAAACCATAATAGAAAAAAGCCCAAAGGATATTTTAACTTTTCATAAAACTCTATCAAAGAACTTTCATTATATTCTAGAAAGGTCTTGTTTAGCATATTGTTTTCTTCATAAAAGATTACAAATTCTTCGTAATTAGATAAATTATAACTATTTTCTTGTTTTCCCTCTTTTAAAAGTATTGCATCCATACTTGAACCTCCAAGGTATAATGGGGGGATGCAAATAAACAAAAGATAAAATACTATCATCCAAAATAAAATAATATAGAAAAACATACTTCCTTGAACTTGGTGGTCCTTGCTTGGATAACTAAAGGAAACTTTGGGTTTCTTTTTAGAATAATCTATCTTTATTCTTGCATTTAATGTACTTTCTCCGTTTTCTTCTCTCATTGTTTGATTTGGGTATTTAATTAAAAAAATAAAAAAAATAATTTAATTTTGTTTACTCTTTGAATTGAACGATTGGGTCTCCATAAGTCCTGACTTCCTTATCTTCAACCTTTTCTTCAATCTCATCGCATTCCTTTCTTATGTTGTCTATGTTTTCTTTGATTTTTTTTGACATTTTGTTTTACCTCCTTTCATTTGTTTTAATTTTTTTAATTCTCTTGAACGAGCATCCCATAAAAATATTGTTATT
>CAZYKW010000052.1:1913-3780 GCA_964648475.1 Candidatus Woesearchaeota archaeon
TTCCCCATAATACAAATAAAATTATAGAAATCACAATCCATAATTCTTTCCCCTCGCAACAATTAACCATATTTATTTTCATAAATTGCTTAATTAATTAACACCCTCCTTACTATTTTCTTTTATGTGCAAATCACCTCTTTTTTCATTTAATATTTTATGAACACCTGCAAGAGAGAGCTGTTTTTTATTATTATTTTTATCATAGTAAGATATTTCTCTTGTTATCTCCCTCATAGACTTTCCCTCTTCTCTTAATTTGATTACATTTTCTTTTACTTTCTTGCTTAGTGGCTTTCTTCCCCATTTGTTTCCTTTATATGATTTAGTTATTTTCCCTTCCCTTCTTACAGCTAACTTAACTCTATCTGATTTCTTTTTTGATTCTTCTTCTGCTTCTTCTCCTGCTTGTTGTATCATAAAATTCCACATTGCTTGGAATATTCCTTTAAGTAATTCATCAAAAATTGGATTATCTGATTTAGAGTTATCCATCATTTCCCAGAAACTTAAAATGCTTGGTTCTGTTACTGAATAAACCTTTTGACCATATACTTCAAACATGACTTTCATAAACTTATAAAATTCTTTTCTATTTCTAAAACATCTATCATACTTCCATAGGACTATGCTTAACTTCTCGTTCTTAGCCCTCTTGACAACACTTTCCCATTTTGGGCGTATCTTCTCTAATTTATAGGCAGAACCTTGTTCCTGGACTATCTCAGCTATCTCTATGCCCCTCTCTTGGCAGAACTTAATGCAATCTTCTTTCTGTAATTCTGGATTCTGGTCTTTTGTGCTTGTTCTCAAATAGATTATTACTTTCATTTTCTATAAAACCTCTTTAATTCTTTTGTTTGAATCTTTCTTTGTTTCAATACTTTTTCGTCTGTTGGGATTAATCTATTTTCTTTATTTTGAATTATTCTTCTTTCTCTGAAGATACTTGAAGGTAATTCTAAATCTGGAATATTCTCTCTTTGAATAAAGAAACCTTTTTTTCCATGAAATTCTGTTTGTTTTATTAGTCCTTGTTTAAACCAACATAAAAACATAAGCCATAAATCATTGTTTCTTGCTAAAACTTTTTTATTTAATACACTTTCAACTAAAGAATAAATATCTTTATTTTTTCCATAGAATTCTTCATTAAGTAAAGTTCCATCCGATTCTATTCTTTCTATGTTTGAACATTTTACTTCAACCATTAGAAAACATATTCCTCCATTTGTTTTTCCATTTCTTTTATTTCTGTAGATAATTTGTTTAAGTCAATTATAATTAAATCTGTTTTAAAGAAATGGTCTTTCCAATTCTTGTATTTTTCTAACTTTTCTTTTTGTTTGGACATATCTTTTTGAATTTCATAGGCAATCTTTTCTTTAGTCTTATAGTTTTCAAAGTATAAATCACAAATGACTCCTTCCTTTACTTCAAATTCTGTATAAATTCTAATGTATTGTTTTTCGTGCTTATGTTTTCTTAGTAATTTTCTTAATAACAATAATTTGCATACTTCGTGCTTGTCTCTACTTATGTCGCAATTTGTTACTCTTATCTTAAATTGCTCATTCCAATTAATTAATGGCATTTTGAGTATCCCTGATAATCTTTTTTAATTAGATTGTGGTTGGTTAAGAAATTTAATCCAGAATTTCCTTGGGAAGAGACCATTCCACATTCTTTAAATATTGTGTTCTTATTTACTGGTCCTTTTTGTTCTTCTAAGAAACAGAGTATTCTTTTTAATTGAAAAACATTTGAGGTTCTTACTGATAATGAGCCAGTTGTATCCACTTCTTTTCTATTTGCATTTACTTTTAAAGTTAATGAGAAAATCTCTTTATTCTTCTTCTTAATCTTT
>CAZYKW010000053.1:0-3712 GCA_964648475.1 Candidatus Woesearchaeota archaeon
CAACAACAGCAGACCAAGACTTAGTATTTAATTATTCAATGACTTGTTCAGATACTCAAGGAGTAGATTCTCAATGGTATAATTGGAAAGGAGTAAATTATACTTACACAAGTTCATTAGATTTATATTCAAGTGCGGGAAGCCAAACAATTACCGCTTATTGTAATGATACTTATGGTTCAATTGTTTCAGATTCAGTTAGTTTTACTACAAGAGACTTTGATACAAACGCAACAAGCTGTGATGATGGTTATTATTTAGATGGTTCAGGAGTTTGTGTTATTTTTCCAACTTGTAATGAAGATGAGAAATTAAGTTATAATGGAACTGATTGGAATTGTATAACTGATTTAAATAATGCTACAACAACAACGAATGGGACAACTACGACCATTCTAACTTGTAGATATAAAAAATTAGGATATTATAATCCAAACTTAGCATGGATAAAACAAACAGGATGTATTTAAAATGAACATATATAAACCCAAAAGAACTTATGAAGGTATGAAATATTTATTACTATTAATAGTTTTAACATTATTACTTTTACCAACAATTAATGCAGAAGTTCAAAATCTGGGAGATGGAAGTCAATACGATTGTGTTACTCTTAGACAAAAATATGCAAACTCTACTTATTCAAATATAACTACCTTAACTTATCCAAACCAAACCCAAGTGGATTTAAATTTATTAATGAATGGTTCAAATGGAAATTGGTATTATTCTTTCTGTGATACAGAACAATTAGGATTATATGAATACTGCACAAGAATAGATGTAGACGGTGTTGATACTGATGTTTGCCTTAATTTCAATATAACAACAGGAGACTGGATGTTTTGGATTATTTTAATTTATGCTTTTGCATTTTTATTCTTAATCTTTTCAATATTTACAAGAGAAGAAATGTTTGTTTATATTTCAGGAATATGTTTCTTAATTGCAGGAGTAGTAATAATGGTAAATGGATTAGGCATACAAAATGATTGGACAACAAGAAGTATAGCATTTATTTCAATAGGATTAGGATTTATATTTTCAATAGGAGCATATATCTATAATTTATATGATAACTCCAGTTATGAACAATATGATTGAAAGGAGGAAAAAACGATACCCAGATGGAAGAAGAACAAGAAGATTTAATTGAAGAGAATGTAGAAGCACAAAACGAAGCTCAAGAGGATTATGCAGAAGATAATTCTCCAACTTATGAGAAACCAGATGATTTGTATTCATTATTCTGGAAAACTATTTTAGTAGACGACAGTTCTAAAGTAGGTAACTTAGATAAAACAGAATTAGGAATGTTGGATATGTCTGTTAGAGATGCACAATATATTGCAGATGTTGCAGAAAGATTAGGTCATATAGGTTTTGCTTTATGGATGAGAGAACAAGCACAAATTATTCTAAGAACATCAGCTTCAAAGAAAGGATGGCTTACAGAGTTATTTGTAACTGCAAAAAGATATGCTTCAAAAGAAAAACGATTAGGTCTTCCAAATCAAGTAGAACAAAGTAAAAAACCATTTTGGGCAAGAAACAAATGAACAAACTACAATTACTTGAAGGACAATTAGAAAGTTTATCTCCAGAAAAGAAATTCAAAGATAGAAAATTTGAAAGACTTTCTAAAAGTGCAAAGAAAAAACCAGAATTTGTTTTAGTTCAGTATCTAAGAAATAACCGAACTGTAGATTTTAAGTTAGTCAAAGTAGTGTCTGGAAATATTATTGTAATAGATAATAAAGGACATGAATTAAATCCAAAAGATACTTGGGTTAGAGGAAAACACACTTGGTATATTGTAAGAGAAAAAGATACAAAACCAGTTTCTGTTAGAGATGAACCTCATGGATTTGGAACAGATGACCATCCAGTTTTAATCAAGATGATTTTGGGTGCAGTCTCAAAGAAAGAAGCTGTTAAAACAAATAAAAAAGTAGTAGGTTTAATTATTGCTGTTGCTGTGATTGTTCTAATACTATGGGTAATCTTCGGAGGATAAAATGAAATTAAAAGTTTCACTCAAGTCTGATACAAAAAATACACCTGGAAGAAAGAGGTATGATACAGAAGTGAACGCAGATAATTTCAAGGAGATTGCCTTAGTATTAACTGATTTAGACAATAATGGTTTACCTATCAAGAAAGCTATAAACGAATTTAGAATAAAGAAATCTGATTGGGATATAGCTTTAGGAATTTAATTTTTTTATTTTTTCACTACTTTTAAATTTAGAGAAAGATATATAAAGTAACTAACTTACTAAGTATTATGAAAACAATAAATGTAACTTTTGAGGATAAGGAGTTTAAGGAATTAGAAAAGAGAAAAGCAAATCTATCTTGGAGAGAATTTATTTTAAAAATTATACAGATGAAAGGAGGAAATCGGCAAGATGAAAACAATAAAAGTTGAACTAACTGGACTAAGCCCTCTATTAATGAACTCTCCAAATTCAATGATAGATAGTGCAATGTCAGATGACAAAGTTAGAATAAAAACAGAAAAGTATAATCTAAAAGATGATGCTGAGAAATTAGCATATAAAGATGAAAAAGGATTTTTGTATGTCCCATCAACAGCTGTAAAAGGTGCAATGGTAAATGCTGCGGCTTACAAGAAAATCAATAAAGTTTCTGCAAAGAGAATTATTTCTGCTGGAGTTATTATTCCAAAAGATAAGTTATCTCTCAATACAAAAGACTATAAATTAGATATACGAACTGTAGTTATTCAGAGAGCAAGAGTTGTAAAGGCAAGACCATTAATAGAAGATTGGAAGTTAGACTTTGAAATCCAATACAATGAAAGACTAACAACAGCAACTCCAATAAAGGAAATATTGGCTGAAGCTGGAATGACTATTGGACTTTTAGATTTTAGACCACAGAAAAGTGGAAGTTTTGGAATGTTTGAAATTACAAAATGGGAAGAAAAATAAAATCTAAAGTAAAGATTGAAGAAGTATTTTTTGACGGGGATTTATATCCCCGTTCTTCTTATAATTGGCAAACAGGCTACGACTACGCAGAAAGTATGAAAGTTGGAGCAAAGTTTCCACCAATAATCTTGGCTTTATTCAAAGGTAAGAAATATTTAGTAGATGGAAAGCATAGAATAGAGGCTTGTAAACTAAACAAGATAAAAGAAATTGAGGCTATTGTCTATACTGGTTGGAATAAAGACAGAATATTTATTGAAGCTGTTAAAGCCAATATAACTCACGGAAGAGGATTAAGTCCATACGAAAAAAGAAGAATTGCATTAAAACTTTTAGAAATGAAACAGACAAAAGGAGATGTTTCAAAGATTGTTCAAATACCTTTAGATAAATTAGAAAACTTTGTAGGTCAAAGACTAATAGATACAATAAGTGGAGAAGATATTAATTCAGATGAATTAGAAAACTCTGCAAGACAAATAGGTAAAGCAATCCTCAAAAGTGGAATAAGCCATTTGGCTGGAAAAACTTTATCTATTGAAGATTTAAAAGGAATAGAAAGTTCTCAAAGAAGTTTTTATGCAAAATCTCAAGAAAGTTTATTATCAGAATTAATAAAAATACTTGAAGATGATTTATTAGATAAAGAAGATAATAAAGTAATGGAACTTGTAAAGAAACTTAAAATTTTATTAAACGGGCTTTAATTTTTCAGCCCATTCATATTCATACGGTAAGGTTTGGTATGGTCAGGT
>CAZYKW010000054.1:0-3674 GCA_964648475.1 Candidatus Woesearchaeota archaeon
ATTGTCAAATATTACATCTTCTTTTTGTTCAAGAATTTCTATTTGTTTTTCTATTCTCTCTTTAGGGTTATTTTTTACTTCTATCATTTAAACTCTCCTGAATGTATTTTTTTATGACACTCTTTACAAAGCAAGATTATATTTCTAAGAATATACTTTCCTTCTCTATATCCACGATTTATTCGGTGACAATGTAAAATTTTATCTATTTGTCCGCATTGTTCACATTTATAATCTACGAACTTTCTTAATAAATCTGCTTTATTTTTTGATAGACTCATATTTTCCTCTTGTTTCTTTAATTATATTATGATGAGTTAAATAATTTAATCCAGAAACACATTGACTTTTAGTCATTCCTGCTAATTTGTAAATTGAATGTGCGTTTAAAGGTTTGTCTGAATCGTTGATTATTATTTCTATTCTTTTTAGTTGATGAACATTTGCTGTTTTATATTCGTTTGTTGTTTTTTCTAATTTCTTTTGGTCTTTTTGAATACTTAAATCAAATATTTGTTTATCTTTTTTGTTTAATGTTTCTTTGAAATTTTCTATCTTCTTTTCACATTTCTTTAGTTTGTTTTCTAATTCTTTTATTTTTTTCTTTAAAATTTTATGACCATTTTGATTTGCTATTAAGTTAGTTAATTCAAATTCTATTTGGTCAGACGGCATACCCCCGAATCTTTTTAATCCTTTTAGATAGCTTAGTTCTGTTCTAGTTAGCATATTTTCTCCACATATCCGCAATATGGACATTCTAATTCGTGTTCGTCTGGATATTTCTCTAAGTATTCTAACCAATCTTCTATTATTACTCTTTTGCATCTTTCACATTTCTTTTGTGTCATCTCTTTTATCCTCAATTTCTTCTGAATCTATTTTATAATCTCCTAACCCTATTTTATCAAAAGCCATTAATTCTGCATCTTCTTGACAATGTGCTTCTACATCTGTTGTTATTGTTATTTTGTATTTCATATATTCTCCTTTTTTAGATTTTCAAGAATTGTGTGAGCATCATATTGTGTTTTTATATAATCAATCTCATCGTCTGAATAACCTTTCTTCTTTAGTAAGTTGATTGTTTTAGTTGTTGGCTTTATTCTTTTCCATCTTTCTAATTGTTCGTTTGATGGAATAAACCCCCCCTTAGAATCACTACGATTGGAGGTCATAAATGACTTAGTTTGGGGGGGCGTATTAGACTTCGCATCAGAATAAAACACAAACGCAATAAAGCTACCATCATTTTTCTGATGAGTTTGACTTGCGAAGACATCTTTTTTATTTTGTTCTTCGTTTAATAGTTTGACTAATTCAAATTCATCTTTTGCTTTTATTACAAATACTTTTTTCATTTTAATTCTCCTTTAAGTTTTCCTTTAGAATTATCCCATTCAATTTTTTCTTTTCCAGATATTTTAAATTCATCAACAAACATTTGAGGTATTGTTGCTCTTGTTTGTCTTTTATCTTTTATAATCTTTGTTTGTTTTTTCATATTTTATTTAGGACGAGGGGGTTTATAAATGTTTCGTCATATTATTCTTAATTATAAAATAGTGAATTTATCTTTCTCGTCGGCATTTTATTTCGTGTTCTTTTAGACTTCTGTTTAATCTAAATTTTTCATTACAATATTTACATTTTGTTCTATTAACTTTTGGATTTATTCCGCCTTTTTTTAATTTTGATTTGCATTTATCACATACTCTACAAAATCTTCCATTTGCTCTGAATGTTTGACTACAATATTTACATACTCTTTGATAGTTAGTTAGTTTTGGCATTTTAATCTTTGAATATAAAGCCACCTCAAAATAAAGTGGTGGCTAATGAATAAATTTATTCTGAAACTTTTTGAGTTTCAGCTAAAGGCTTTACTTTTGAAATACTTGAAGCAAGTTCTTTTGTTTCTTTTCCATTCTCGTCTCTTGGATGATAATCTTCTATCATCACTCTACAAGAAACTCCTACAAGAGAATCTGTTTCAATTTCTTTTCCTAAGTCACAACCTAAAGCAATTAGGACTTTTCCAAATTTGTTTTCTGGTGTTGCTACTTCTGGCACATAAGTAATATGTGTCAAATCAACATCTTTTCCAGAAGCATTGATGGTAAAGATAAAAGCTACTCTTTTACCATACTGCCCATCTGAAATTTCCTTAACTTCTTTGAGTTTAGCCTCATAAAGACCTTCCTCTATGTGTGGTCGTTCAAAAGAACCTTTTCCACTTTCTTGGCTTGATTGGATTTTCATTTTTTCATACCTCCTTTCATTTGTATTAAGTGTTCTATTACTATCGGTTCTCTTTGTAATTTATAATAGGATATAATAAACCAAAGAAGTTTATTTTTATCTTTTTGTTTCAAGTTATCTATATCTTCTTTGTTTAAATAAGTTTTTATTTGTTTCATTTTGATTTCTTATATCTATCTAAATAACTATAATTAGGTAAATCTTTTCGGTTTAATTTTCTATTATCTTGAATATTATCTCTTATTTTTCTTTTTTCTGCAATCACATCTTTATCTTCCTCAGGTAAGATTTTATTTTTGATTTTTCCTGCAACTCCTAACTTTTTTATTAAATTTTCTTTCATTTTTGAATCTCCTGGATTAATAACTCATTTATTCCATACTGAGATTTTGATAATATTCCTAACGCAATTTCTATATCTTTTTTTTCTATTTTTTCTGAAAGTCTAATCTTTGCTGCTGCAGAACTCATCCTAGTTAATGATTCAAAAAATCTTGGGTTTATTCTTACATTTCCGTGACTTCTTCTGGCTGCAGAATATATTTCCTTCATAAGTTCAGCAATATCGCTTTCAATTATTGGTTCTTCTGAATGCCTAATATAAGCAAAATATTTTCTTAGGAAATCATAATCATATTCTGCAGATAAATTTCCAGTATGTCTTTGCATCATTCTCTCAGCTATTTTCCTATCAGAATCTCCATTTACTTCATCCCTCATCATAAAGATGGTATCAAATCTATTTAGAATTGGGGTTGGGATATTAAATTGTTCGGCAAGAGATTCTTTCACATCTGTTCTAAAATGCCCATGAAGAGGATTTGCAACTGCAAGTATTCCACAAGTTACTTTCATTTGAACATGAAGATTAGCTTTGTTTATTGAAACTCTCTGTTCAGACATTCCTTCTTGAAGTTTTGGTTTATCTTCCTCTGCAAGATTGTTTAGTTCATCTAAGAACAGAATATCCTTAGCTAATATCATTGCTCCCGGTTCTACTCTATAGCCTCCCATTGAATCTTCTTCTTTTACAACTGAAGCAGTTATTCCAACAGCACTAGAACCTCCACCAACTGCTTCTCTTGCACCTGAAGAACACTTAACAGCATATTTACATAGAACTGTCTTGGCTATTCCTGGGTCTCCAATTAAGAGGATATTGGATTTGTTTCTTATTGATTTAATCTTTGCTTCGTTCCTTCTATTTGCAAGTTGAAGGATTAAAGCCTGTTTTATCTTTTCATAACCATAAACTTCTGGAGCAAAAGAATCTTCTAATATATGGAAACCTTCTTTATCTATTTTTTTTGATAAGTTTTTTATTTCCTCAACAAGCTCATCATCAAATTTGGTTATGTCTATCTCTTTTTCTATTAAATTAACATCTACAATCTCAAATATCCAATTAATAA
>CAZYKW010000055.1:0-3453 GCA_964648475.1 Candidatus Woesearchaeota archaeon
AAAGATAGGAATGCAAATGCAAGAGATATTACTATTTATAATAGAAATAAAAAAAATATGAGTGATGAAGAATTTATAAATTATATTAAGGAAGAATTTACTAAAGGGGTATGGGAAGGTTTTGAACTTAAACACAAAATTAAAAATGATTGATTTTGGTAGGATACTAGGAAATTTTTTAGTCTTAGGAATAATTGGTGGAATACTTTGGACTATTTATGCTAAGATGAAAGAAGGTAAGACAAAAAATGCACTTAGAAAATTTAAGGAGTGGGTGTTAAAAGATGATGAATGAAGAAGAATTAAATAATTTATCAGAAGAAGAATTAAAAGAATATGCTGAACAACTTGAAGAAGAACAAACTCAAAAAGAAAAAGAAAGGTATGAAGAAATACAAGGATTAGGTTATCCTAAAGCACCAGAACAAGATAGCATAATTAAATTCTTTAGAGATATATTAGGTTTTAAAGATATAAGTACATTATCAAGGGTTGGAAACTTAGATACAACAGAATTAGGTAAAATGGATCTTTCTGTAAGGGGATATAGAACTATTGCAAACTTTGCAAATTCTCAAAGTTGGAATAAGGTTTCTAATTATTTTGATTCAAAAGCAGCAATACAATTAGAAACATCATTAAGTAAAAATGCTAAGTTAATTGAAACTTTCGTAACACAAATTAAAAAACAACAAAAAATAAACACAGACTCAAAACCACAAAAGAAAGGTTTTTGGGGAAGTAAAAAGGAAGAATAGGTGAATAATAATGGATGAAAAAAAAGAAAAAGTAGAATTACAATATCAAATGCCAGAACCACCAAAAGAAATAATACCTCCAAAGAAATTAAGTTTAAATGAAAGTATAAATTTATTAACAGAAAAATTTGAGATGTATGAACAAAAAGGTGCTAGTAAAACAAAAGATAAAAAGTTTAAGTTACCTTCAAAAATGAAGAAAGCAGCTAAAGGTTTTGTAAAAGAAAACAAAGTACTCATATTATACAACCAAACAAATACTACATCTGTTTTAAAGATAGCTAAGATTAATAATGGTTTTGTATATATAAATGGAAAGATTCATGTAGCAACACCAGAGTTTGTACTAAGATTAGAAGGTAAAACACCATTTATGATTATTAATGAATGGGATCTAAACCCAATAGGAACAAAACAATATTATGAGGCATTAGCATCAGGAAGAGGAGCAGATCCACAAACAACAATTATTAGGGCTATTGAAGAATATAAACAATTAGAAAAAACATCAAAAACTATGAATATGAAAGCAATAATAATTATTGGAATGGGAATTTTAGTTGCTGGTTATGTACTATTTGGACAAGGATAAAATGAAAGAAAAACAAAAAAAGAATGAAAGAGCAATAAGAAAAAGATGCCCTAAATGTAATCATCACAAAATGTTTAAGAATAGGGGAGAAAGAAACTCAAATTATAAATACAAATGCACTAAGTGCGGACATATAACAAAATGAATACAGGAGATAAATTAGAAATAAAAGTAAGGGATGGATTTTGGCATGCGTATTTTAAGAGAGAAATAATTTTAAATGATGAAAAAGAAAAGAATAGGTTATTAATAGATCTTAAAAATATTGGTGTTGATATTCAAAATTGGGGTAAAATTAAACAAAATCAAAAGAAAATTAAAGAATTGTTTGAATAAAAAGGCAATTCAACCCCTATATTTAT
Organism: Candidatus Woesearchaeota archaeon; assembly: GCA_964648475.1. Lineage (GTDB taxonomy): Archaea > Nanobdellota > Nanobdellia > Pacearchaeales > GW2011-AR1 > WJLC01. Next base: position 1,713 of record CAZYKW010000055.1, read on the forward strand.
ATATAAGTTAATTCTATTTTACTAGTAAAATGATGTTAAAAATACATACAAATAAGAAAAACAATCAAAAAATAGTGTTCTTACCAAAGAAAGAAATGATATTTCTTAAAGAAAATGATGCAAAATTCTTAGATATTAATAAGAATAATTTTATAAAAAAAAGAGGCAATGAAAAATATGCAACTTAATAATAAAGAAGCGTTAGTTACTTACTTAGTATTAATTCCAGCAATATCAATAAGTGCCTTCTTTAATCAAACTTTATTAATGATATATATGATTTCAATGTTTATAATTAGCATAGGGTTAACAATATTTGGTAATTGAAGATGGTAAAAAAGAAATCTGAAACATCTAAAGCTGCACCACAAGCAGCAAGAATAGAAACTAAAGATCCAGTAACAGGTAAGGTTAGATCAACAGGAATAATCAGACCACCATCTGGTTCAGGAGGTTTTACTACTGGTGGTGGAACACCTACAGAATCAGAAATAAGGGAAGCAGTAAGAACAGGAAAAGCAGTTGAAACAATACCTCCATCTCAAAGAAAAATAGAAGGACAACAAAAAAGAATTATAGAAACTTTAGAAAGGCAAGGAAAGAAAGTTACTATTACAAAAGGGGGAGATATAGAAGTACAAGAAAGAGGTGGTCGTAAAACAATAATACCAAGAGGAACCACAAGGTCAATAGTAGTTCCAGAATCAGCTAAAGTTAATGTACCTTCTGCATTAGTAGAAGAAAGAACAAGAAGAAGAAGTGAAAAAAGAATAAAAGAAACACCAATTATAGAAGAAGTAGAAATTCCAAAAACACCAGAAGCAAGAATAGAAGAAGCACCAAGAGGATTAAAAGTATCTACATTTTTTTCAAGAGGGAGGGCAGAATCATTTGAAAAGGCAGACAAACCAGTAAAAGCAATAATTTCAGCAGTAGGTACAAATGTAAAAGATATATTTGGGTTGGGAGTATTATTAACTAGTAATCAACCAGAACAGATAGCTAAAAGAACAATAATAGCAAAAGAAGTAAAAGAACAATTCATAGATAAACCAATAAAAGAAAAAGTAGCAATAGTAGAAAGGGGGATCTTTGGAGCAGGAGAAACAGTAAAAACACAAATTATAACTTCACCATTAGTATTTGCAACAGAAACAGCATTATTTACAGCTTTAGGAACACCAGTAGAAAAAGCATTAGTCAAACCAATAATAAAAGGACTTAAAAAAATAGTTAAAACAACAACAAAAAGTGGGCAAGTTATATTAAAAACAATTACTAAACCTAAACCTAAACCTAAAATTAAAATTCCAAAATTTGATGAAATACAATTACCAAAACCTAAAAAGGCAAAACCAAAAGGAATCTTTGCAAGAGAATTAGGTTTAAGAGAACCAAAAGAACTATTAAAATTAAGAAAGAAAGAAGTAGCTAAATTAGCAAGAGAACAAATAATCAGAGAATTTAAAGGTGGAGTAAGACAAGTAATACCAGAAACACCAAGACCAATAAGAAAGATAGTAAGAAAAGAATTTGTTAGAACAGAACCAAAAGGAATATTTGCAAAAGAACTTCCTCTAGCCGAACCAAAAGATATAATCAAAATAAGAAAAAAAGAAGTAGCAAAAGCAGCAAAAGAACAATTAATATCAGAATTTAAAACAGGACTTTTAAAACCAACTACAAAAACACCAAGACCAATAAGAAAGATAGTAAGAAAAGAATTTGTTAGAACAGAACC
>CAZYKW010000056.1:0-3596 GCA_964648475.1 Candidatus Woesearchaeota archaeon
TCTTTATTCGTCTCCCCTGGAAACCCTACAATAATATCTGTAGAAATTGTAATATTTGGAATCTGTTTTTTAAATTCTTTAATTATTTTTAAAACATCTTCTTTTGTATAAAAGCGATTCATTGCTTTGAGAATTTTATTACTTCCTGACTGAATAGGAATATGAAGAAACTTAAACATTTTGGGATGCTTATATAATTCAATAAGTTCTGGAAGAATTTTTTTAATATTATTAGGATTCATCATCCCTACTCTAACAAAGAATTTTCCTTTTAGATTCAAGATTTTTTTTAATAATGTAGGGAGGGAGTATTTTCCTTGTTCATTTTCATAAGCAGCATTATCTTGGCTTGTTATCCAGATTTCTTTACATCCTGCCTCTAAATCTTTTTTTACTGAATTTATTATATCCTCTTGAGGATAAGAAAATAATTTTCCTTTTGCAAGGCGAACAATACAATAAGTACACGCCCCTAAACATCCTTCAGAAATCTGAGTTATTCCTATTTTTTTCTCAGAAGATATTTTTGGAAGATTTGCTTTTACTTCTTTTCTTAGTTTTAGATACTTTTCAGAATCATAATTTTTATTAACTATATCCTGAATAAGATTAAGAAGATTTTTTACATGACTTGTATCTAATAAAAATAAGTTTGGTTTTTGAAGATTCTTTTGATTTAATCTCGGCATGCATCCTGCAAGAATAACTTTCTTTTTTTGCTCAAGGAAATCAATCACCCTTCTTCTTATTTTTTCTTGAGTAGGGGATTTTACAATGCATGAATTTATAACAATTAAATCAGCAAAATTTGGATTTAGAGTTATATTTAATCCTGCTTCTCTTACTAATCCTTTCATTATTTCTGTAGAATTTTTATTGGCTGTGCACCCGTATGATTCAAAAAAAATTTCTAACATAAAATACTAACTAATACAGGATTTAAAAATATACAGAAAAAATAAAAATAAAAATAGGCTTACTTAACCTTGTTAATTATCACTAATAAAGCTCCTAGTAATGTTGTAAAAACAACAATCCATCCAGCTACTACATTAACCATTCCAATATAAGGAACTGCTAAACCTCCATTAATAAGAGCCACACCCACAGCTAAAGAGACAATTATTCCTGTTAACCAGGCAATAAATGAAATCAAACTAGCTAGTGAACTACTTTTCTTTTTTGCCATCTTAGACCTCCTTTTTTGTAAATATTTATTTTAGATAATATCCTATATTTAAATAGGTTTTGAATTTAAAAAATAAAATAAGAAGATAAAATAAAGAATAAAAATTATCTCTTCTTTTTCTTTTTAGCTTTTTTCTTTACAACTTTCTTTTTCTTCTTAACAACTTTCTTCTTAGCCTTTTTCTTTACAACTTTCTTTTTCTTAGCTTTCCCACTGCTAATTCCTGAAAGTGCTGCTCTATATCCAATAGGAGCTTGACTTGCAATTAAAGATTTAACTTTATCTGCAAGAACTCTTGCTCTTGACATAGCTGCTCTAATTCCTTTATCTAATCTCTGAAGTTCCTTGTTTGTCTTTTTTACAGAAGATGCCAAAGATCTCTCAGAAATTTTTCCGAAAAAGAATCTCTTACTTTCTGCTGTAAACTCATCTAAAAGCCCTTGTTTTTCTTCTTGTCTTGCTCTAATAAGTTCACCAGTAGTAATAAGTTCTTTATGAAGTCTAGCAAAAAGTTCTTCATTCATCTTTTTAGATTTAACCATTTCTTAAACCTCCTTTTATATTTTATTAAGTATAATTAATTATATAAATATTTACATTTCTTCTAATGCTTCAATACCTAAAAGGCGTAATGCATTTCTTAATATTTGTCTAAAAGATTCCACCAATGCGAGTCTAAACATAGAGGAATCTGATTTAATAACAGGGCAACTTTGATAAAACTCATTAAATTTTTGAGAAATTTGATAACAATAATTAGCAATAAAAGAGGGATTTAAATGAGTAAAGGATTCTAAAACATTATTTGAAAATTGAGAGAGAGCTTTAATAAGTTCAAATTCTTTTTCTTCTAAATCAGGAATGCTAAACTTGCTAGTTATCTTTTTAGCATCTGCTTTCTTTAAAATTGAACCTGCTCTTGCATAACTATAAAGAATGTAGGGGCCGGTGTTTCCTTCAAAAGAAGTGAATTTCTTTAGATCAAATACAATGTTATTCTTTTTGTTATTTTTAAGATCCCCATAAAATATAGAAGCTATTGCAACTTTCAAAGCTCTTTCATCCATTTCAGATTTTTTTATTTTTGGAAATCTTTTTTTAATCTCTTTCGCTGCAAGGGATTTTGTTTTTTTAAGTATTTCATCCATGAAAACTATTTTTCCTTTTCTTGTTGCAAATTTCTTTTTGTCTTTGTCAAGATATAATCCGTGTTCAGAATGAATGCAATTTTTAGCCCACTCATATCCCATTAGTTCCAAAACTTTGAAAATTTGTTTAAAATGTAATTCCTGTTCTTTTCCTACTTGATAAATCATTTTTTCAAATTTATACTTTTCATATCTTTTGATTGCTGCAGCTATATCTCTTGTAGCATAGAGGGTTGTTCCATCTGTCTTTTGAATCAAACAAACACCTAAACCATATTCGTTCAAATCAACTATTAAAGCGCCCTTGCTTTTTTTAAGAAGTTTTTTCTGCTTTAATTCTTCTACAACTCTTTTTGTATATTTTATAGTATCAGATTCTCCTTCATAAACATCAAAATCTATATTAAAAATTTCATATACTTTTTCAAATTCTTTGACACTTAAGTTTCTAAAAATTTTCCATAACATGAGAGATTTTTTATCCCTTTGTTCTAATTTTTTAAATGCCTCTCTTGAGGGTTTTTCATTTCTCTTTGATTTATTTACTTTAATGTAAATATTTAAAAGGTGATTAATGGGGTCTTTCATTAATTTATCCTCGCTTACATACTTTTCAAATCCGTATACTAATTTTCCAAATTGAGTTCCCCAATCTCCAAGATAGTTAATCTTTACAGGTTTATATCCTACAAAATCACAAATTTTAGCAATAGAATTTCCTATAATAGTGGATCTTAAGTGTCCTATTCCAAAAGGTTTTGCGATATTTGGAGAAGAGAATTCAACTACTATCTTTTTTCTATTTCCAATGTTAATTTTTCCGAAATTTTTTTTCTTTTGAATACTATCCCATATCACTTGTCTGGCAAGACTTTTTCTAGCTATAAAAAAATTAATATATCCTCCAATAACCTGCACATCATCTAAATCTGTTACAGGGATATTGCCTATACTTTCTCTAAGTTCAAGAGCAATCTCATGAGGAGACATTTTTAATTCCTCTGCCATAAAAAAACATGGAAAAGAATAATCTCCCATATCTAATTTTGGAGGGGTTTCAATAAGTTTTTCTAAATCTTCGTCTTTTAAATCTATTTTTAATTTATTAAGTGCCTTTTTTAGAAGTTTTACCACCACCTGTTTCATAGAATATAAAGAAGAATATATATTATAAAGGTTACGAGTAAAAATCAAGAAAGGTTCAATGCGAGGGACAGGATTTGAACCTGCGCAAGCACTAAGCTACTGGATCTTAAGTC
>CAZYKW010000057.1:0-3568 GCA_964648475.1 Candidatus Woesearchaeota archaeon
CTTCATGTCCAGAATGTATAGAAGAGGAAACTTTCTTTGATTGGTTGTTTTGGCTATTAGTCTTTTTATGGGGAGCAATATTTATTGGAACATTTGTAAGATTATGGGCAGATAGAGAAATTATTTTATTGCATGTAAGAGATATGAACAGGCAGAAAGATATCCCTTATTCTAAAGGGGTTGAAGAAACCATAAAGGGACAGAAAAGTTTTATTGGAATACTTCCAAAACCAATAAGAGAAAAGGGCCCAAAAGTTGGATTGTTTGATGTTATTGTAAGAAATCTTTCAGGGAAGCCTTATTTTGGAAAGAAAGTTACTGAAGCAGGAATTAGTCAGACAAAACCTACACTTAGGGGAAAATCATATTCTGAAAAAGAGATTAAGAGTTATAAAGAAAGACAATCAAAACCAAGTAAACCTATTATAAAAAGAATAAAAGAATTTTTCATAAAGCCTAAAGTTGAAAAAATAACAAAAGAACCTTCTTCAAGGGGTATTGCTAAAAGTTCAATAAGTGAAACAAAAAAAGAATTAGGAAAAAAAGGATTTTAAATGGGACACAAAAGATATGTAATAAAAAATGGAAAAACCTATGGGCCTTATTTATATGAAAGCTATAGGGATAAGAATGGAAATGTAAAAAAAAGATATTTGGGAAGGGATAGTGATGTTAAAAAAGGGAATAATATCTCTATTGTTGTTATAATGCTTTTACTTATGTTTCTCTCTCTTTTTATGTTGGTAACTTTATTTTTTAATAAGTTTTTTTAGAATTATTTTAAAAAGGTTGAAGGAATTTTTATTTTTTTAATTATAAACTTATTTTCAACAACATTAGAAATTATGGCAGATATTATTAACCTTCCATGAGCAGCTCTGAAAATTCCTTCGTATATAGGAATTCTAGAAGCTTTAGAAAACGTATTTATTGTTTCATCTACTTCTTGTTTACTTAATTTTATTTTTGTTACTCTTTCTGCTGGAGTTTGAACAATTATATTTTCATTAGGACCATTACACTCTATTGATTGAACCATTGGGTCTTGGATTAAAGGGTTTAATTTTCCTAAATCTATTTGCGCTGAAGTGGGGTGGGGTTTGAGATATTGTAGTCTTGCAGGAAGATTAGGTTTTGGAATTATTAATCTTCTTTTAGGCTGAATTTTAAATGGTTTTGGAAGAGGTTTAAATGATTCTGAGGTTATAACTTTTATTTGTTTTTTAGGAGATAGTTTTAAAGGCTTCTTATATTCTTTTACTGCTTCTTTTGCTTTTTCTTTTATCACTTCTTTTTTTATTTCAGTTTCAAATTCTATTTTATTAACATCTTTTTGAAAATAACTCTTTAATATCTCTTTTGTAAATGCAAGTAGAAAAAACTCTTTAAGCTGTTCTGATTTTTTTTGAGTCTGCATTCTACTTAGAAGTAAGTTTTGTTGAATTTGAATTAGAAGATTTTTTATACTCTTCTTCTGGTTTTGAAGTTGGAGCTGTAGGGGGTTGGGGGGTTGGAGGCACTTGTGTAGGAGGAGGTTGTATTCTTGGAGGAGGAACTATTTGTCTTGGAGGTTTTTGCATTTCTTCATGCATTAGAGTCATTCCTCTTGCTATTATTTTATTTTGTTCAGACAAACCCTTTAGTCTTTTGATTATTTCTGGGTTTTCTTCTCCAAGACTGAAATCTTTTTTTGCTAGTTTTTTAGCAGAAAGTTCAAATAATTTAAGCAATTTTTCTATTTTTGTAGTTAAATTATCTAATTTACTTGCCAGATTTATCATAACTTTTTGAAGTGAAACAAAATTATCTACTAATATTGGTTGCATTTGTATTTGAATTTTTTGAGCAGGTGTTTTTGATTTTTTAGAAGTCTTTTTTTTCACCTTCTTTTTTTTATTAACCATATATTAAAAGGGGTTTTATTATTTAAAAATCCTTTGTCTTAAAAAATATTTAATTCCTCATTCTTAGAATTTTCTTGAATATACTCTTGCTTTTCTTTTTCAATTTCTTCACAAGCTTTGTTTACATCTTTGTTTATATTTTCCTCATTTTCTCTTTTTAGGTTTTCAGCTCCATTAATCTTTGGAAACTCTTCATTAGGATTAAACGGAGGGGTTTCTTCTATTTCTTCAGGATGTTTTTGAATATACTCTTGCTTTTCTTTTTCAATTTCTTCAATATCTTTTTCTATTCTTTCAGTGTCTGGTTGATATTGTTTCATTCCAGGATTAAATTTCATTGGCATTTTAATCTCTTTTTCAGGTTGATATTGTCTTGGTTCCTTATCTGTCCCCTTTACTTTTTTTTCTTCTAATTCTGCAATATAATCTGAAATCTCTTTTGCAACATCCGCATTTACACTTATACTATCAATTCCTCTTTCTACTAAGAATTTTACCATTTCTTTTCTGCTTCCTGCTTGTCCACATATACTTGTTTCAATTCCTTTTCTTTTACATACTCTTATAACAAATTCAAGTTGATATAGAATTGCAGGATTCATTTCACTATAAATGTCTTGAACTTTTTCATTCCCTCTATCTACTGCTAAGATATATTGAGTTAAGTCGTTAGTTCCAAAAGAAATAAAATCAATCCCTTCATCTGCTAAGTCTTTTATTATCTGAACTGCAGCAGGGGTTTCTACCATTATGCCTATTTTTGCTTTTGTAAACCCTATTTCTTTTACATACTCTTTTACTTTTTTAACTTCATCTATTGATATTACTTGAGGAAGAAGAAGTCCTATTGTTTTTCCTCTCTCTGACACTCTTTTTAGTGCTTTTAATTCTGCCTTTAGTATTTCTGGATTTTTTATTCCATATCTTATTCCATGCAATCCTAACATTGGATTTGGTTCCACTTCTTTAGGGGCTCCCTCTAAGTTTTTGAATTCATCACTTCTTACATCTGATGTTCGTATCCATAATTCTTCAAAATATTTTGCAATATCATTTATTCCTTTAAAAATTATTTCCTCATAGTCTCTTGTTTTATTTTCTTTTAAAAAATATTCTGGGTGTTTTCCTGATTCTGCAATTATTCCTTCTATTCGTGTTAATCCTACTTTTGTAATTTTTGATTTAGATGCCCGTTCTGCAAAACTTGGCAAGTCAACGATTACCTTTATTTTTGTCTTTGTTTGAGAAGTTACAGGAAGAATTTCTTTTCTTTGTGTTTCAGCTACTTTTCCTTTGTATATTTTTCCTGAGTATGCATCCATTGTTATTACTTCATTCTCTTTTAATTTTACTGTTGCTTCCTGAGTTCCTACAATGGCAGGGATTCCCATTTCTCTTGATACAATAGCAGCATGAGCTGTTAATCCCCCCTCGTCTGTGATTATTCCTGCAGATTTTTGCATAGTCACCACCATATCTGGATTAGTCATTTTTGTTACAAGTATATCCCCCCTTCCTATTTTATGGAGGTCTTTTAAATCTTCTATTATTTTTATTTTTCCAGAAGCAATTCCTGGAGAAGCTGCTAATCCTGTTAAAATTACTTCTCCTTTGATTTCTTTTTGAATCCCTTTTTCAGCTCTTTTTTTAAGTGTTGTAACAGG
>CAZYKW010000058.1:0-3351 GCA_964648475.1 Candidatus Woesearchaeota archaeon
CTTTTCTGGTATAATCGTAAAATAACGGCTTTTTTTGTGGAAACCCAGCCTCTTTAAGTTGTTTTGCTAATTTATAAGAAATTGGCATATTAAAAATTAAGTTTTCGCTAGTTTATAAGAAATCATAATTCTAATAAGTTCTCATTTTCCCAAATATTTCCAATAATTTCTCCCCTATCCCAATACAGGAAACCTATTTCAACCCATGCACCCTTTCCAAATGGTTTGCTAACCTTCCAACAACCATGTCCTGAATCGCTACAAAAAGATACAAGACCAATTTCATCATCTGCTGTTTTATAAATATCTCCATCATAGACATCTTTTTGATTTTTATCGCATAATCCTATATTCATTAGTGGTATTAATCTTCCGGCTTCAGCATTCTCTTCTTTTGGGATTTCAAAAGCAATTATTTTTCCATTCCTAATTGTAATATTCCAGTCATCATCCTCTGGAAAATGCATTTTCTTTTTATCAATATTCCAAGCCCTAATTTTAATTTCAGAGATTAACTCTGCTTTAGTCTCATCAAGCATATTCTTAATTTAATATTTTATAGTGTTGTTAACTCATCTTCTTCCAGAACAGCTTTTTTTATCATTGACCAATCTGCTTTCGAACCTTGTCTAATCCATAAGTCATATAATTCCCTGTAGTAGGGAAGCCTTTCCTCTGGAGATAGTTCTCTCCAGCAATCTTCGCAAAGGGGAAAACAGCCCCTATGGGGTGAACCATCCTCTTTTTCAAAGATAGTAGTGTGGTCTTCACAAATACTCCAAGGCCTCCCACACCTACCACAGGTACTGTATCTTGGATAAAATATTCTTGCTATTAATCCCTTCAATCGCCTAAACAGTAATCTCAGGTTCATAATTTAAATAATTTGTAGTTAATATCTTTGTGATAAATAACAGGAGAACCTTTTTCGTCTCTAATTTTCCAACCCCCTTCTTCCAATTCTTTTCTCAATTTGTCTGCTTCCTTAAATTTCTTTTTCTTTCTTAATTCTTCTCTTTCCCTTGCTATTTCCTTGGCTTTTTCAAGAGAATATTCCATATTTTGGGGAAGGGGACGTATTGAGGGCAATCTTTCATATATCCTTATTTTCCCCTTGTCTCCACGGGTTGTAAGCCTAGCATACCTGATTAACCTTTCTTTTTTGAACGCCTTAAAGAAAGAAAACTTGAGAGGTTTCTTGTCAATAAGTTTTTTATTGACATACAGACTTAATTCTAAATCCCAGCTAATCTCTAGGGTATCTCCGTTAGAAGTACGGATTCCACTCAATTTGATAATTTCGTCCAGATAAGCAAACTCCTCTATACTACACCCCTGACTAACCTCAACATTGTTTGAGTTTTTATCTTTAGTATATCTAATTTTCATTTTTCTTTCTTTTTATTGCTGTGCTCTCTAGCCCGATAAGCATCCCAAGCTCTTTCACAGGAAGCTTTTGAATGAAACCTACAGCTTCCATCTTTTCCCATTTTCCATTTTCCGTTGGGACATTTGTAACAAGGCATATTATTCTTTTTCTACATTAACTATTTGCATTGAAGCTACTTCATCTCCGTCATCCAGAGTAATGCCTCTTATTCCTTTAGCTTCTCTGCCCATAGGTCTTATGTTTTCTAAATAAAACCTTTTAATCTTACCTTTTTTGGTAACTATTACTACATACTGCATAATTTTATTGTTATTTAGATTTATAATTTGACTTTTTGAAACCGGGTTCAATTTCCATTAAGAATCTTTCTTTTGCCAGCGTTATAACCTCTGGCATAAATTCTAGCAACTTCATCCCTGCAATTATCACAATATCTTGCTTTGGGGTTTTTAGCTCTAAACATAGTTCCACAAAAAACACATTCTACCATTCCATTTTCTTCCTTTTTCTCTTTCTCTTTCTTTTTCTTTCTTTGTTTTTTATGGTATTTTCTATCTCGTTGTTTTTTTGCTTCGTCTGCACAATCTTGGGAGCAATAAACCCACCTTGAAGAATTTCTAGGAATTGGATTTCCACAGTATTCACACAGCCTCTCCTTATTTTGATGAATACTATTTTCCTTTTCTTTAGGTTCCCCATCTTTCTTGTTAGCCCAAATTATCAAAGCTAATAACGCAAGAAATCCTAATTGAGTTAAAATTTCCATATTTCTTGATTGGTTAAATTTTTATTCTCCGACCTTTAATTTTTATTTGAATAATTGAATGACCCGAATAAAGACTTGCAGACAAATAATAATAACATGGTTATCCAGAAATCAAGTTTCCTAATAGGTAAGCCAAAATATTCTATAATATGATTAAGAGCAAATTGAACAACCAAAACATATCCAAAGAATATTACTGACACCAATAACACACTCAATACAACTAGAATAATCTCTACTATATCTTCCTTTAGGTTTTTATTTTTTTCTTGCATCATAAATATCTGTTTCTCCAGAAAGCCACCGATAGTGGTCTTGCTGAGGATGAATATTTAGGTGGGGACACACCTTGTAGACATGAACAGTTTTATCAATATATTTATATTCAACAGGGAATTTTTCTCTTAAAAATTCGGGAAACCATCTTTCTTTAAACGCTTGCCACCAATCTGAGGGATAGCTAAAGTGCTCTACTACTTCTGTTTTTTCTTTTCTTCCCCAGAGGAAAAACCTCAATTCAGTAAGAAAGCCATCAAATGGTTTATTTTTTCTAATTTCAAAACTCATATTTTTCAAAAATTCTTTACTCACATGCTTACTAACTCCCATCCTTATTTTCTTTAAAATATATTCTCTTTTAGGCTCCATTTTCTATAGATATTTTTTTAGTTTCTCCAAATATATTGTTTTGACCAATATGTTCATATATCTTTTCCATTGCAATAGCAATATTTTTATCTCTCTCTTCGTTCTCTTCATGAAACCTTTCTATAATTTCACTTGCTTCATTTCTTGTTAAATCTTTTGATGTGTCTACTCCGTAAAATAATTTTAAATATAGCTTCCTATAGTTCTGGAAGGTTTCAGAAAGGATAATATTCATATAAACAAGTTGTTTTTCTGTAATTGGTTCTGTCATTTTATTTATAATTTTTCTTCAATAACATTAATTAGTGCTTCACAATAAATTTCATATAGTTTCTCCAATCATTCGACTTAATGATAAAAATATAATAATTACAGGGATGAGGAGAGTATAGGGGAAAAGGATTACCAAAAAGACATATCCCAATAGTATCAAGCAACTTACGATTAAAAAAATAGCTCCTTTCAATGTTTTATTAAACTCTTCTTTTAAAATCATATTATCCTTTGATTACTGCTAATGGTTTTAATTCTACAAGGGTTTCAACTA
>CAZYKW010000059.1:0-3274 GCA_964648475.1 Candidatus Woesearchaeota archaeon
TATCTTTCAGATGTAACAAATTCTCTTATTGTTAATCCTCTTCTTCCACCAAAGTCATCAACTCTAACTACAATATCAGTTGTGTCATTCTTGCTTATTTTACCAATATCTTTTTCCATGGTTGTTATTTGTTTATTTATTTTATAAATATTTTGGATTTAAAGAATACTTGCTTTGATAATTATAATTTCTTTTAAAGGTTTATCCTGAGAATTGGTTTCTACTTTTCCTATTTTATCAACTACATCCATTCCTTGAGTTACTTCTCCAAAAACTGGATGTTTAGTGTCTAGAAAATTATTATTTGCTAAATTAATAAAAAATTGACTTGAACCTGTATTTGGCCCAGCATTTGCCATAGAGATAGTTCCTCTATTGTTTTTGTTTCCTTTTTTATGAGTAAATTCATCTTTAATATTAGGAATCGAAGGATCTCCATATCCTGTTCCTGTGGGATCTCCACCTTGAATCATAAAATCATTAATTACTCTATGAAAAATAACTCCATCATAAATTCCTTGTTCAACAAGGTTTTTGAAATTTCCTGTTGTGATAGGCATGTCATTATATAATGTGATTATAATATTTCCCTGATTTGTTTCAAGTAAGATTGGGGTGTTTTCTTCCTTTAATATATTTCCTGTCATTTTATATCCTAAGCTTATTATAATTAGAGCTAAAAATAAGATTATTATAAAGATTGTTATTTTTTTCATTTTATTTTTTATGAATTTTTGTTTATAAAATTGACGCCTGTGCTCAGAATCGAACTGAGATGCCTCGAAAGGCCTGCCTCTCCAAGGCAGTGGAGTACCATTGTCCCACACAGGCAATAAAAATTAGAATTAGAATTAATTTTTAAATTATTCTTTTAATGCTAGATCAACATGTCTTCTTATTTCTTGTTGCATTTGTTTTATTCCTTCTGGACCTTCTATATAAGGCACAACATGGAATCCTCTTTTTAATGCTTCTTCCTCATATGCTTGATATACTCCTAAATGATAATCTACTCCTTTATGGTGAAATCGATCCTCTTTTTTTGAATCTTCATCTTCTGTTAATTTCCTTACTAATTCTTTATTTATTTTTGGATTTATTAATATTCCACAGTCAGGATTATATGGAACCCCATTTTTGTCTAAAATGTGCTTACTTATTTTATAAATTAAATCTAAAGGAACTCCTTGGACAACTCCTTGATATATTGTGCTGGACAAATCATTTCTATCAGAGATTACAATTCTTCCTTGTTCTAAAGCAGGCGTGACTTCTGTTTTATATAACGCTGACCTTGCAGCTGAGAAGAATAGAAATTCAGTTAAAGGATCTAAGAACTTATCTAGTGTGGGATTTTTTAATATTGCTCTTAGTTGTTCTCCAAGAAGAGTCCCCCCCGGTTCTCTCACTATTAAAGGACTATACCCTTTTTCCACCAAATATTCTTCTAAATATTTTATTTGTGTTGTTTTTCCACAACCATCCCCTCCTTCAAATACAATATATTTCCCAGGATAATTAGACATAAAATAGGATAAATGTTTTTTATTTATAAAATAATATATGCAAAAGAAGATAGTTTAATCCTTCATCTCTATTTTTATGTTCACGCTCTTTGGAATTCTCATTCTCATAATGTGATGAAGAATTTTTTCATTTGCTGGAAGATCAATTAATCTTTTATGAATTCTCATTTCAAATCTGTCAAATGTAGCTGTTCCGTCTCCACAAGGAGATTTTCTTGTAGCTACTTTAAGTTTTTTTGTTGGAAGTGGAACTGGTCCGCTAATTGCTATTCCTGCACTCTTTGCTAAATCCTTAATTGAGTTGCAGATTTCATTCAACATATTAATATCAGTACTGTTTAGTTTGATTCTTACTCTTGGCATATGAAAACAACCTCCAGGTTTTTTTCGATTTTCCACTCTGCGCTGAAGGACAATTTTTTAAATTGCCTCTGATGAAAATTGTTTATAATTTTAGTTAGCATAGGAATAAATTTCAAGAATAGTTTAAAAACCTTTTTATACATATATTTATTATAATAGGTAGTTAAAAGAGGAAAATGGAACCTATATTTATTAATCTCGCAATTATTTTATTAATAGCATTTATAGTATCTTATATAATAAGGGCTTTTAACCAACCTTTAATAATTGGATATATTATTGCAGGGATTATTATCAGTCCTTTTGTATTACAGTTAAATATATCTGTTGACACAATTCAAATATTTTCTAATTTTGGAATAGCCTTTCTTTTATTTATGGTAGGATTACATCTTAATCCCAAGGTTATAAAAGAGATTGGAACCTCCTCTCTATTTATTGGTTTAGCTCAAATAATACTTACTTTTGTAATAACTTTTTTGGTTGCTTATTATCTTCTTGGATTTGCTCTTATTGCTTCTTTATATATCGGTATTGCTCTTACTTTTAGTAGTACAATTATAATTATGAAACTACTTTCAGATCAGAAACAATTAGACTCTTTATATGGAAAGATATCTATTGGTATTTTAATTATTCAGGATTTAGTGGCTATAGGGGTTTTAATGGTTATTTCTTCTATGACAAATGGAACTAATTTTGCTAGTTTTGCTATTCAAGGACTTCTTTTTGGAGCAGGATTAATTTTGATTTTATTTTTAGTAGGAATTTTTGTTTTACCAAAAATAACTAAAGTAATTGCTAAATCGCAGGAGCTGTTGTTTTTGTTTTCAATTATGTGGGCTTTTTTAATCTCAGCTTTGTTTGCATGGAAAGGGTTTTCAATAGAGATAGGTGCTTTGCTTGCAGGAATTGTTTTATCTATTTCTCCTTATAGCACAGAAATAAGCTCTAAAATTCGTCCTCTGAGAGATTTCTTTTTAATAATCTTTTTTATAATTTTAGGATTAAATATCCAGTTAAATAATATTGGAGGGATTATTATTGCGGCGGTGATTTTGTCTCTTGTGGCTCTTGTGCTTAAACCAATAATAATTATGTTTTTTATGGCCTTATTTGGATATACTAAGAGAACTAATTTTCTTGTTGGAAGTTCTTTAGCCCAGATATCTGAATTTTCTATTATAATTGTTGCACTTGGAGTAACAATGGGACATTTTGGAGAAGAGATTTTATCTACCATAACTTTAACTTTAATAATTACAATAGCACTGTCTACTTATTTAATAATTTATTCAAATAAATTCTACAATCTTTTATCAAAATTTATTTCTATATTTGAGAAAAAAGGAATAAAGAGAAACAGAAGAATACAAAAACATTAT
>CAZYKW010000060.1:0-3190 GCA_964648475.1 Candidatus Woesearchaeota archaeon
ACAGCGCCTGTAAATAATGCTCCAAATATAACATATATCTCTCCAATTGCAAATACAAATCCAACAGAAGCAACTTCAACTCCAATAACATTCTATACTACACTGTATGATGCAGATGGAGTAGCAGATTTAAATGATACAAGTGTGAGGGCTAATTTCACAAGAGCAGGAGAACAAACAAGAGAAAATCTTACTTGTTCACATATAGGGGATATAAATGCAAACTCTGCTAATTATTCTTGTACAATAAATATGTGGTACTTTGATGAACCAGGAAATTGGAATATTACAGTCTATGGAGAAGATGCTAATTCAGCAAGTGCAATAAATGACTCAACATCCTTCCAATATAATCAATTACAAGCAATAGTAATTGCTCCAACAAATATAAGTTTCAGTGTCTCAATTAACTCCTACAATCAAACAGCAACTAATGATCCTACAACAATAAATAATACAGGAAATACAAATCTTACAAATAAAATAGCAATTAATGCCATAGATTTGATTGGAGAAACAAATGCAAGTGAGTATCTTCTAGCTAGTAATTTTTCAATAGGATTAAACACAGGAGGAACTCCTCCAGCAGAATGTTCTGGAACAACTCTTCAAAATGCAACTGATGTAAATATAACTGGAATAATTCTAGACAGAGGGAATCTTTCTACAGGACAAGCCCAAGAAGAAATCTATTATTGTATAAAAGAAGTAGGAGCAATTTCAGATCAAGTGTATTCAACACAAGGAGCTGGAAACTGGCTAATTAAAATAGCTCTAGCAATGGTAACAATAGCCAAGAGAAGAAAAAGAAAATCAAAGAAAAAAAGGAGAGTAATAATAGATAATTTAAGTATTCCTATAACAATATTCACAAATAAACTAGGAGGATTAGAGGGAATAGTCAAGTATCTAAAGGAAAATATAGGCATGAGTTATCATGAAATAGCAGAAATGTTAAATAGAGATGATAGAACAATCTGGACTGCATATAATAAATCAATCAAAAAACAGCCAACAAGAATAATAATTAAAAAAACACTAATTTTCATACCTTCTTCAATCCTTAAAAATAGAAAATTAACAGTGTTTGAAGCCATTATTGTTTATCTAAAAGATAAAGGAATGAAATATGTAGAAATAGCAGACTTATTAAACAGAGATCAGAGAAATATTTGGACAATTTATTCCAGAGCAATTAAAAAATGAAAAATGAAATAATCTTCATAGCATTGGCATTAAGCCTCCTATCTATAATCAGTGCTTTTGGAATAAGCTCTCCTTATTGGGAAGGAAACCCATTAAAAATAGAGAAAGGAGAAACAAAGATAATTAATCTAAATATTCAGAATATGGTTGGAGAAGAGGACATTACAATAAAAGCAGAAATTATCCAAGGAAAAGAAATAGCATCTCTACAACAAGATACTTTTTTTATTAAAGCAGGGACATCTAACACAACCATTCCTTTAAAAGTAACCATTTCAGAAAAAGCAGAACAAGAAAATCAAACTATAAAAATAGATTTTAAAAAAATTTCAGAGGACTCTAAAGGAATTGTAATAGGAACAGGAATGAGTGTATACTTTGATGTAATAACCTCCAATGAAGATTCCAAAACAAATAATTCTTTTTTAAAAATAATACTAATAGGAATAGGAGTATTAGCAACAATCTTATATATAATCTTAAGAAAAAAATAAAATTTTAAATACTAAGTTTCACATTTATAATCATGAAAAATAAAAAAAGGTGTCTATTATTTTTTATCATATTATTAATTCCTCTACTTAATGCAGGAATAACAGGACAGGCAACTAGTCAAGAAACAGGGATATCTGTAACAGTTGCATCAACACCCTCTCTTGAAATAACAAGCCCTACAGCAACAACATATACAGAAGGAGACTATATCCTTCTTGATTGGACTGAAAATTTAATGGATACTATCTGGTATAATTTAGATAATACTACAAACACAACAATAAATACTTCTTTTTATTTCCAAACAAGTGTGGGAACACATAACCTTTATTTATTTGGAAATTTAAGTAATGGAACTATTTTCTCTGACCAGGTAACTTTTAGTGTTCAATCTGCTCCAAGCGGAGGAGGAAGAGGAAGAGGTAGGGCAGAAGTGCCAATTGAGGAGGGAGTAATAGAAGAAAAAATTCCTTTTACAATACAACAAGGAGAGACAAAAGAATTAAAACTTCTTATAAAAAACGAATTAAATAAAGAATCCAAAATAAGAATAGAAGACTTGAGTCTAGAAAATTTATTGACTAAAATAAGTGATATAGAATTTTATTTAAATCCAGATGAATCAAAAGAAATAACCTTAACATTTTATGCGAATAAAAATAAAGCTCCTGAATTATATATTGAAAAAATACTAATTACAACAGAAGATTATGAAAAAGAAGTAAGCATCTACATCGAGGTAGAATCCTTAGATTTTTTATTTGATGTAAGAGTAGATATCCCAGAAGAACCAGAAATTTTTAGTCCAGGGGAGGAACTAAGCGCAATAATTGATTTCTATAATTTAGGAAAACAAGAAGAAGCAGAAGTTAACATAGAGTATTTGATAAAAAACGAAGAAGGAAACATTATCTTTGGAGAAAAACAAAACTTAATCATAGGAACTTCAATAAGCATCACCAAAAGATTAGATCTTCCTGAAAACATAGAGGAAGGAGATTATGTATTTTATGTAAAGGCAAAGTATGATTCAAAAACTGCAAGTGCAAGCAAGTGGTTTAAAATAGAGAAACATTTAATGATTTCTAATTTCTTAAATACACTTAAACAAGAAGCAGGAAAAGATAGAGAAAAAATCGCTGTGGCAATTGCAGTACTAATAGGATTGTATATTATTCTAACTCCTTTAGAGATACTGTTTGGAAAAAGGGGAAAATACCATTTAATAAAAAGAAGATATATTAAAAGAAAAGTTATAAAAAAGAGAAGCAAAATAAAAGCAGCGAAAAAAAGAAAAATAGTTAGAAAAAGAAAATTAGTAAAAAAGAGAAAAAAGAAAAGGTAATTAATTTAATTTTTATTTCTTAAAGGTTTTAGAACTGTAAAAGCGGAGGGTGGGACTCGAACCCACGAAAATTCGCTCTGCAGGCGAACGCAGTAGCCGCTGTGCCACCTCCGCATATAAAAGACACCAAGGTTTCTTTTATGA
>CAZYKW010000061.1:0-3154 GCA_964648475.1 Candidatus Woesearchaeota archaeon
CCAGAAAAATTAAATGAAGAAACAGAAGCTTTGATTTGTTTTGGATATTCTACTGGGGCATTGATTGAGATTGCTTATTCAAAATGGTTTCCAAAAGGAGAAAAATTAAAACCAATTTATATAATAAAAGAATTAATTTCTAAAGAACTTCCAAGTGAGGCGACTAAGAAATTAGATGTGAAATATATTTCTTATAAAGATTTAGAAAAACAATTTACTTAAAATGAAAGCTAAAAATAAATATTTTTCTCCTATTAAAAGAGAAGAGATAACAGAAGAGATTAAGGGTAGAAAAGAATCTCCTTCCCCTCATCTTGCCTTAGGAAAAGTAGTTGCTATGGGAGATGCAAGACAAGCAAGGGATTTTTATTGTCCTGGTGGAACACCTGTATTTGCTGCTCAAAAAGGAAAAGTTGCTTTTATTCTTCCTCAAGATAATATGTTTGGTCAAGATTGTAGGGTGATTCTTGAACATCCTAAGGGAGAGTATACAACCTATTCTCCTTTTAAAAGAGGAACAATTCCCCTTAAAGTTGGGGATATGGTAAAAAAAGGAGATTTAATTGGTAATGTGGATAATCCAAAAAGGGATGCGATTAATTCACATTTGCGTTTTTTTGCATTTAAACTTTCTTCGCCTCAACCTTGGAAAGATTATGAAACTTTAGAGGTTGATTTTGAAAAATGAAAGATAAGGAATTTATTCCAATTTAGTTTTCTAACGCTTCTCTGAATTTTCTTACATGATTTGGAGTATATTTGTTTGAAGGAATTATTCCTCTTGGATTTTCTTTATCTGGATTTTCCCTTTCCCAAACTTCTTGAATTTTTTGATAAGTTTCACTTCCTAAAATTCCATCTTCTTTTAATCTATATTGTTTCTGAAATTCTTTTACTGCTTTTTTTGATTCACTTCCTAAAATTCCATCTGTTGATAATTTTCTACTTAATAATTCATTTAGTTGTTCTTGGATTCTTGCATTTCTTGGAGTAAGGTGACCTGAATTATATGCTGCAACAGCGAGATTAGGGTCTTGATAAAAATCAAATTCTCTTTGAAAAATATCTTTTGTATATTTTCTGTTGATTTCTGGATTGCATAAAGATTCTTTGATTTCTTCTTGGGTTTCTCCTAATCTTGGTAAATTAGGATTTCTACTTTCTCTTTCTTTTGCTGTGCTTGTTAAAATTTGCCCTAATCCATAACTTGTATCTTTAATATGTGCTTCATATCTTTCTGCATTTGGATTTCCATGGGATTCAATTTCTATAATTGCATTAATATATTTATCAATTCTATCTGATTCTGGATTTGAAGTAATACTCTTTTTTGATTCGTTTTTTACCTCTCTTTCTAATTTACTTGTGTTTCTTGCTTGATTTTGCTGTGTTTTTTCTTTTACCATTTCGTAGAAAAGTATTCCTCCTATTCCTAGTGCAATAGCTAGAGAAATGTTTAGCACCATATTGCCTAATTTATTCTCTTTTTTCATAACTAATCAGTGATAACATCTATATATAAGGTTTTTGGTTTGAATATTTTTATGGATAATTTTCAACAAAGAAAAGAAGATATTTTGAAAAAAGCAGATAAATCTTCTAAAAAAAGTTGGGATAAAAAAATAAAAAAGTTGTGTGATAAAATAAATAAATTAGATAATTATTATACAACATCATCTTGTAGTGGAAGACTTGTTGTTATGTTAGATAAGAAACAGAAAGAATCTGGATTGTTTCTTAATGTTTATCATGATTTAATTAAATTCAAGAAATTCAAGAATAATTTGGATAAACTTGGAGTAATTGAGTTAGTTAAATTTAAACAAGAACCTCCAATATTGCATGTTCATTGCAAGACCCTAAAAGACGCCCAGATTTTATTAAGAAAGGCTCAATTAGCAGGCTGGAAAAAGTCTGGAATTATATCTTCTGGAAAAAGATTTATTTTAGAGATGAGTGGAACAGATAGATTAGAATTTTTACTTATGAATAAGGGGAGGATTTTAGTGACTAATCCTTATTTAGAGTTAGTTATTAAGAGATGCAATGAAAATCTTAAGTCTGGTTGGGAAAAGATTAAGAAATTAGGGGATTCTCTCCTCATTCGCTAGTGAACATATGAATCAAACAAAAGAATCATTATAACGATTCTACTATCAATATGTTTTTAAATATTTTATGTCTGTTTTTATTATAGGGAGTAATAGAACTGAAAGGAGGTAAAATATATGGTTTTAGATTTTGCAAAAGAGGCTATAGACAATGCAGGAACACACAGTATTAATTTTGATGAACTGAGAGCTGGAAAGGCGAACATTAAAGTTGTTGGATGTGGTGGAATGGGTTGTAATGCTGTGACTTGGCTTTTTAATAAAGGAATTAATGGAGCTACTATCTATGGAACAAATACAGATGCTTTGCACTTAAGTGTTACTAAGGCAGATGAGAAACTTTTAGTTGGTAAAGAGCTGACTAGGGGATTGGGATGTGGTGGAAAACCTAGAAGAGGAAGAGAAGCTGCGAAAGAATCTATTAGTGATATTAAAAAATGTGTTACTGGAGCTGATATGGTATTTGTTATTGCAGGAATGGGTGGTGGAACTGGAACAGGAATGGCACCAGTTGTTGCTCAGATTGCAAAAGAAGGCGGAGCAGTAGTTATAGGAGTAGTTACAATGCCTTTTGAGGCTGAAAAAGCTAGAATAGATAAAGCTGAGTTTGGATTACAAGAACTAAGAGAAGTTACAGATACATGTATTGTTTTAGACAATGGAAGACTTGTAGATATTGCAGGACAATTACCAATTGAACAGGCTTTTGCAGTTGCTAATGAACTTGTAAGCACTATGATTAAAGGTATTGTTGAGACTATTACATTGCCAAGTTTAATTAATTTGGATTATGCAGATGTTTCAGCGATAATGAAGAATGGCGGTGTTGCAGTTATTGGTATAGGAGAATCTGATGCTACGGATAAAGTAACAGAAGCTGTTAAGCAAGCCCTGACTCATCCTCTACTTGATGTGGATTACAAAGGTGCTACTGGAGCTTTAATACATGTTACATGCGGGCCAGATTTGAAATTGGAAGAGTTTGATATTATTGGTAAACTTGTTGCAGAAAATCTAAGTCCTGATGCACAAGTTATAATTGG
>CAZYKW010000062.1:0-3128 GCA_964648475.1 Candidatus Woesearchaeota archaeon
TCATATTATATGTGCATCTTAAGACTCCTTTTTCAGGATCTTGCTGATGCTGAGGATGCATTTTTTTAGGACCATAAACCGCAGCTATTGCAATTGTGTCTCCTATGGAAAACATTGCACTTCCATCTGCATTTGGAACAACATTTACCTTTGCTTTAATAGGCCTCATTTCATCGTTACTTCTTCCATCCAATCTTTTATATGCCATTATTTTTTACTCTCCTTCTTATTTTCTTTAAACCATTTGATTACTTCGTCTGTTAATCCAGACACAAAAGACTTTTTTGTTACAAATAATATGGCTTTTTTAGCAAGAAGTTCATTTTCAATTTTATCTCCTTTAATCCAAACAAAACCATTTTGTCCAACTGTTATATTACATCCAGTCTCTTCTTTTATTATTTTTATCATACTTCCTTCTTTTCCAATTACCCTAGGAACTTTATAAGGGTTTATTTCAATGATCATACCTTCTTCAATTTTTCCTAATCCTCTAGATTTTAAACTTAAATCTATTCCTCTTCTATTCACTCCCCATACTTTTACAACAGCTGAATCTCCTATATTCATAACTTCTTCTAAAGCATCTTTATTCACAAATCTTGGAACTTCCATTAAAGATAAGAAAGCATTATCCTCGCTTCCAATATTAATTACCCATCCATTATAAGTAACATTTTCCACTTTTCCTATCACCACATTTCCTCTTCTAGGATGATAAACTCCAGACAAAGGTATAACTTTAACCAGTCTTTTTGTTTCTTCTGCTAACCCATATCTTAAAGAGATAATTCCTTTTTCTGTTTTTTCTGTCCATTCTCCTGGCAAATAGTCATCTCCTTTAACAATAACTTCTCCAGGAATTACTATTTTTCTATCAGTCATTTTCTTTTATTTCCTCTGTTAGGGCACTTCCATGAGTAACTGAATTTAATTTATCATAAAAATCAATAACAATTCCAGAAGGAATATTCACAATTACTTCAAGACTTCCATCATCTTTCCACTTTTCTCCCTCTTTATATGGGCTTACAATTCCATAAGCCTGTCCAGTATGTATTGCAGGTATAATTACTTTAATTTTTTTTGTTTCAATTTTTATAGGAAGTATTTTACTTACTTTTTCAATAATTTCCTTAATCTGATTTTCTATTGGAACATTTTTAATATTAACATGTGCCTCTTCTAGTGCAGATTTTATTCTTTCAGGTGTATGGGGATTGTTTGTCTGAGGATTAATTGCGTTTGTCACTAAAAAATCAACTGCTTGCTTAAATTTCTTCTCTTGTTCAGCATCTCTATATTCCTGACTTGTTAAAACCTCGCCTTCTTTGATAATTGTTTTTGCAATTTCATTAATATCCTCTGTTCCAAAAGCTTCTTTTAAATCTGATGGAGAAGCTCTCTGCCCTTTTTTTGAATCAGAAAAAATACTATCCCCTTCTATACTAATGAAAGAAATTTCTCCTTTTTTTAGTTTGACTGCATCATTTAAATCAACAATAATTTCAAATCTCTTTCCAGCCTTTTTAATTCTTGCAGTGGTGTTCATTTTAAATCTTTAATATCCTCTCCGTCTAATTTTTGAATATTACCTTGTTTTTTAATAAATGCTAATTCAAATTTATCCATGTTAAATTTATCTCCTTGTATTTCTTTAAATATATCTAATGCCATTTTAACCCCTTTTTTAATTGTTAACTCCTTATTATATTTTTCTCTTAATTTTTCTTTTATTTTGTCATCGTCCTCTCCAATTGCATTAGCGTGATAACCTAAATAATTTCCAGTAACATCACTAGTGTATAATTCTGGTTTCCCATTATTCATTCCAGCAATCATTAAAGATACCCCAAAAGGTCTTGCTCCTCCATATTGGCTAAATTGCTGTTTAATGTTAGAGATTTCCTTAACAATTAATTCTGGCTCTATTGGAGAATCATAAGTTACTCTATGTTGCTGAGCTAAAACTTGAGATTTTTCAATTAAAACTCTAGCATCAGAAACAATTCCAGCAACACTAGATATAATATGACTATCAATTTCATATACTTTACTTGCAGATTTTGCCACTATAAGTTTATCATCTATTCTTTTATCTGCAAGAATAAAACACCCGTCTGAGCAAACCAGTCCTATGCTTGAACTTCCAAGCCTAACTGTTTTTTCAGCATACTCTACTTGAAGTAAATGCCCTTCTGGGGAGAACATAGTTGCTGTTCTATCATATCCCATTGCTTGATGTTGCATGTCTATTGGCATGTCCATTTTCTTATTTTTTTAAGAGAATTTTATAATAAATTAAAATCTTTTTCCTTCTCTATTCAAAATTAAAGAATAATTATCATTTATAAGACTTTTGGTTAATGAAACTATTTAATATATTTAGTTACTTTTTAGTAGTAATTAACCATAAGATTTAAAAACTTTTATGATTATATTAGATTATGAATAAAACATTAATTGTAGACGATATGCAAGTAGTTTATGATAGACTTAGAACACAATTTCCAAATTCAGATTATTCTTCTAATCTTCCTGATGCCTTAAAGAGAATTGAAACAGGAGATTATAATCAAGTAATTACAGATTATCATTTAGGAGATAATTTTCCTACAGGAGGTTTAGATGTTATTAGAGCAGCGGTTAAAAAAGGAATTGAAACAATTATATCAATGAGTTCTCAAAATCATGAAAAAGAAGCTTTAGAAGCAGGTGCTAATGAGTTTCATTTTAAAAGAGAGTTACTTGAAAATGGAACAAAATAAATTAGCCCCCCATTTAGGGAGAATCCAATATTTTAATGAACAGCTTCAAAAACAAACCAATAGGAAATCTGTATATCTTAAGCAACTTGAAGAGATTAAAAACTTATTAAAAGAAAATGAACAAGAAATAGAATATAATGAAGGATGGGTTAAATTTCATGAAAAATCTATTGAAGAACATAAAAAAATCATCAAAGAAACTTTTGATTTAAATGAAAAAATTGACCAAGAAGAAAAATTAAAATTCCATGAAAAGCAAATTCAAGAACACCATAAAAAATATATAGAATATCATAAAAAAGAAATTGAAGCAATTAAGAATGAGATTAAAATATTTGAACAAGGAATAAAAAGATGTGA
>CAZYKW010000063.1:0-3064 GCA_964648475.1 Candidatus Woesearchaeota archaeon
TATTTGCTCTTCTTGGATCATTAACATATACAACAAAAAGATACTTAGTAGAAAGAAGAGATGCATTGATAGACCACTTAACTCAGGTATATAATAAAAAAGCAATCTTATTTCATTTAAAACAAGAACTCTTAAGGTCAGAAAGATATGGGCATCCAACCACTGTAGCATTATTAGATTTAGATTATTTTAAAAAATACAATGATACAAATGGACATATTGCAGGAGATGATCTTCTAAAAAGATTAGGAAGAATTCTTCGTGAACAAGTAAGAAAATATGATGAAGTAGGAAGATTTGGGGGAGAAGAATTTATGATTGTATTTCCTGAAACACATTTAAAAGAAGCAGCAGAGGTTTGTGAGAGAATAAGAAAAAAGATCTCAGATACAAAGTTTCTTGGACAACAAAATATGCCAAATAAAAAAGTAACAATAAGTATAGGACTAGCAGAAGTCAAAGGAAAAAAGAGAATAAAACAAAATACACTTCTTAAAAAAGCAGACAAATTCCTTTATCAAGCTAAAGAATCAGGAAGAAACAGGGTGTTATATTAACAAATCTTTTTCTTACCATTCATATAAGGTTGAAGAACTTTTGGAATATTAATACTTCCATCCTTATTCTGGTTATTTTCCACTAAAGCTATAATTAATCTAGGAAGTGCCAAGCCACTTCCATTTAATGTATACACAAATTTAAGCCCTTCTTTTGATTGATATTTAGTATTCATTCTTCTAGCCTGAAAATCTCTGCATTTTGATATAGAAGAAGTTTCCATATATTTTTTCATATAAGGAGACCATGTTTCAATATCATAAGTCATAGACTCTTTAAAACCAATATCTCCTGAGCATAAAATAAGAATTCTATAAGGTATTTCTAATTTTCTTAAAATCTCTTCAGCATCATCAATCATAGACTTAAATTCTTTATCTGAATCTTTAGGATTACAAATAGTTACCATTTCTACTTTATCAAACTGATGAACTCTGAATATTCCAGGAGTTCCACTCCCATGTTGTCCAGCTTCTGTCCTAAAACAAGGAGTATACCCATAATATCTCTTTGGAAGCCTCTTTAAAACCTCTTCTCTATGCATATTAGTAAGAGTCATTTCAGCTGTAGGAATTAAATACAATCCTTCTCTTGTTTTATACATATCCTTATCAAATTTAGGTAAATGAGCAGTGCCTTCTGCTGCTTCAGGCTTAGCAAGCAAAGGGGAAACAATCTCAGTTCTACCTTTTGTATTATGAAAATCTAACATAAAATTAATCAAAGCTCTTTGTAATTGGGCTAATTCTCCTTTAAAAAAATAAAATCCTGCTCCTGAAACATTTACTGCTCTTTTCATATCTAACAAATCTTTTAATAATTCTTCATGAGACTTGGGATTGCTAATTTTAGGAATCTTCCCCCATTTTTTAAGCTCCTTGTTTTGAGATTCATCTTTTCCTTGAGGAACTTCTTTATCTAAAAAATTAGGAATAGTTAATAAAATGGTTTTAATCTTGTCTCCTAATTTCTTTCTCTGAATCTCTATTTTCTCAAGTTTTTTAGGGATATCTTTAGCTATTTTGATTTCTTTAGCAGCGCTCTTTCCTGCTTTTTTTAATTTATTGATTTTCTTAGAAACACTATTTCTTGATTTTCTAATACTATCTTCCTGATACTTTAGTTTTCTCCATTTTTCATCTAACTTAATTAAATTATCAAGATTAATCTTAGAATTTCTTTTCTTTAAACTCTCTTTAACTACCTCAGGATTTTCTCTGACTAGTTTAATATCTATCATTTTCTCTTTTAATATTCTGAATAAATGAAATATCTTATTTAAACCTTATGAAACATTTAAAAATAATACTTACTAATCTTTTTTTATGACAGAGGTGTTTCAGGGTATTGGAAATTTCTTAGCAACAATATATGAATCAGTAATAGGAGTGCTTCCTCCATTCTTACAAAGGTTCATTGCTTTTTTTGTAATTGCAGTGGTTATTGTTATCTATGGATTTGTTGTATGGAAATTTTACAAATCAGTATCAAAAAAAGATATTCTTGAATTAGACTTAAGAAAATATAGTAAAATAAAAGATTCAGTCATTACTAAATTTATTGCAGGAGTGCTTTATCTTGTAGAATACATTCTAATAGCTCCCATTGTAATCTTTCTTTGGTTTACTCTTTTAACATTCTTGTTAATTATCATAACAGAAGGAATTCCAGCATCAACACTTCTTATTATCTCTGGATTAATTATAGCATCAGTAAGAATTATTTCCTATTCAAGTAAGAGCTTAGCAGAGGATATAGCAAAAATAGTTCCTTTAACTCTTTTAGCAACTTCTTTTCTTACTCCAAATTTCTTCTCAGTAGAAAGAATTCTAGGAACTTTTACAGAAATTCCAGGATTATTTGGAGACTTGGGAGTATACCTTGTATTTATAATTTTCTTAGAAATCATTCTTAGAATTTTTGATTTTTTCTTTTCTTTTTTTCAAATAGAGAATCCAAATAATACAGAAGAGTAATTAATTCTTTTCAATTTTAGGATGTTCATGCCCTTTTTCAAATATTTCTTTTAACATCTTAAAGTGTTTCTGTCTCTCTTTAGAATATCCTCTTGGATCTGTTTTAAATGTTTTAACCATTTTAGAAAGATACTCTCCCCCTAAAAAGTGAGGAGTCAAAACATAATTAGCCCCTCTTTTATATAAATCAAATGCATCTCTTATAGTATGGGCCCTAACAATAACAATGGCTTTGGGATTAACACTCCTTATAGTATCAATAAGAAGCATATTTGTCTCACAATCTGGAACAGTTGAGACTGCTAATTGTATTTTATTTAAGGGCAATTCTTCTAATAAGTCAGGATCATAAACATCTCCATATAAACAAGGAATTTTCATTTTATTTAGATTTGCAATAGTGTCAGGATTAAAATCAACAATAAGATATTTTTTCTTAATTTTTTTAAAAGCCCTGAGTATATTAAACCCTATTCTATTATATCCAAAAAGAATGGTGTCATAATGTTTTTGTATTCTTCTGTTTCTCA
>CAZYKW010000064.1:0-3044 GCA_964648475.1 Candidatus Woesearchaeota archaeon
CCCATATAAATTGCATCTGCAGTTTCTGAAGTTAATAACTCTATATCAAAGTTTTCCATATCAAGAGTTAAGGCATTTCCACTAACAAGTGAAATAGCTTCTGGATCAGATGGGAAATTCATACTCTCAAATTCAAGTCCAATTACATTAAATGGTGAAGGCATTGTTAATGAGTTGTCTTCTGTTAAATACAAATCATCATCTGCTTTCCATGTTATTGTAATTGATGTTAAATCATCTGTACTAGCATCAATCTCGCCATATAGATTATCAACTCTCTCATCATTAACTTCTATTTCTTTATCATGTTCAATAAATATTTTTCCACTTCCAAGAGCAAATTCAACACCTTGAGTACCTTCAGTATAATCCTGATAATAGATCTCTGTTACAACAACATAAGAACCATCATCTAATTCATATTCCTCATTTAAATCAAGATCCTCTGTTTTTTCTCCATCAATAATTAATGTTGCACTATCAGAATCAACATAAAAAAGTTCTACTGATTTACTATCAATAGTCTTGGTTTCTGTTTTTAGTATCTGTGTTTTTTCAGCAGTATCTAAAAGAGTAATTGAATCAGTTGTTCCATTATCTACATCAAGAACATAGTATTCTGCACCAAGCATAGGAAGGTCTGTGTCCTCCATATCTTCCATAGAGATTGTGCTATCAAATTCTAAAACATAATTTAGAATCTCTTCACTTTTCTCATATTCAATACCTATTGTTGGTTCATTTCCAGTGTCATCATAATCATTTTCTAGTAAAGTTAAAACTCCGTTAGCATGAAGATTAATAGTTTGAGAATAACCTTCATCAATGTCTCCATCATCATAGTCTCCATCAGCTAAAAAGTCCATTTCATCTTCACTTAAATCATCATATACACTACCTAAATTATCAGCAAAGTTAAATACATCACTTCCATCTGTTAATTCAAAAGATTCTCCTCCACTAATTGCACTAGCTCCTCCAGTGAAACTTGAAGCTAAATCATCTTGAATGTTGCTTGCTGCAACACTGTCAAGTGACGATGCACCATAAACAATAGCTACGTCAGAAGAACTTCCATCCACGAAAGGTGCAGGATAGTTTGCTGCAGCAGCCACGCCCATAGTCATCCCAGCAAGTAAAACACTTGAAGCAATCGCTGAAATCTTTTTGAAATTTATTTTCATTTTTATTATTTATAAACCTCCTTTCACCTCTATTAAACATGTTGTCAAAGACAACCTTTCCCTCTCAACAAAACAACCATAGGGAAAAACCGCTCTGTTGAGTTGAGCATTACATATTCTATTTACTTTTTTTCTTTGCATCTTCTTTCTAACTCCCTATTAGAATACACTCTTTAGAGTGTATTAATTGAAGTCTATTTTTGTTTAAAAAGCTTGTTATGTATTTTTTCGGTTTTTTATGTTAAATCCCAATTTTTTAAGGGTTTATTTATAAAGCTTTTGGTGTAACTCTATTTGGAATACATCCCTGAAAAATTCTTAAAAATCTCCTAAAACAAACATTTATTAATATATGGTTATTATTTAGAATATATATAGTAAATTAATATATATGTTAAAAGTATGTATTAGATTATATAAAAGAACACCTATTATATAAGATGACAAAGAAAAAAGTAAGAGATATTTTTATTAGAGAGAGTAAAGGCACATTTTCTGTCTTTGGAAAACAAGGGGTATCTAAAAAAGATTATGATTTCTCAGGAATGCATGCTTTAAGGCAATTGCTAAGTAATGAAAAAGCAAGAATACTGCACGCAATAAAAATTCAAAAACCAAAATCAATATACCAATTAGCTAAAATGCTTAATAGAGGTTTTAAAGCTGTAAATGATGATCTAAAACTATTAGAAAGATTTGGTTTTATAGAGTTTATTGAGGAAAAAACAAAAGGCAGAATTAGATATAGGCCTCAAATTATAGTTGATTCAGTTACAATTAATATAAATATCTAAAAATAGACTTTAAAGTTTATTTCTATAACCTCTCCTAATCTGCTAAATCTCTGATTCGCAACTTTATATCCTGTGGTTTTGTTTCCTTCAATTAATTCTAATAAAACTCCTTCTTTTTCCTTTATGCTAAATTCATATCCAATATGTTCTTCTGTCTCCCACGCATTACTAATTATCCCTTTTATACTTTCATTTAACACTTCACATGCCTCTTTTTCATTTAAACATCTCCCCTTTCTACTGCATTCTAAAATGAGTTTTTGAACTGACAAATATTCTAAGTAATCTTCACATTCTGTTGTATGCTGAAGCATTGCTTGTAAAAAACTCTCAATCTCATAACTTTCAATCTCTTGTTCTGGACGTTTTGTAAGAGTAAGAGATATAAAAACCAAAATAATAACAGCTACTATTACTAATATAAGCCCAAATCCAATCATTTCCTCTTGTGCTTTTTTATTCCTCATTTTACTCATCATAATATACTATTAATTTACCTATTTCACAATTATCATAAATTTTATTTTCATCTGAATCTTTTCTGCATATTGTAACAAAAGTGTCAACAGAAAAACCATTTGTTTCTTTTGATATTATGTTTATATAATCACAATCAGGATAATTTCCACTATTGCATTCTATTCCTTTTTCTGTAAGTTTTGTTCTAATTACAATATTTGATACCCCCCAAAAATCTGAATATTTATTGATAGAATCCTTTAATACTATTGCCTTGTCTTTATCAATACAATTTACTTTATTTCCAAAAGACTGCTCACAAGAAAATTCAGGAGAATTTGCTAATTTTTCTACTAATAATATTGCATCTTTTTCTTCAAGCTCTGCTGCGCTTCTTCTTATTCCAGATAGACTAAGGCTTAAGACAAATAACCCTGCCAAAACAAAAAATATAAACACAGCTACTAACATAAATGACATTTGTTGTATTTTCAATTGCCCTATTTTTTGTTTTATTACCATAGTCTACATAATTGATTATTTTTATTTTTCATATCAATATCTTCAACAACCCCTTTAATAAAATGTAAATCAGAAGATTCTTCTA
>CAZYKW010000065.1:0-2960 GCA_964648475.1 Candidatus Woesearchaeota archaeon
TTTAATGTTTCTTTTTCAAAAGAAGTTTCATCATTTTGTTTAAGCCATTGTTCAACTGTAACTTCTTTTTTAAAACATTCTTTTTTACAAGGAATTTTATCTTTATCAATCATCATAAATTTCAATTTCATTTTTCCTGTTTTTTTATTTTTTTCTGTAACTCTTCCTAAAGGATACAATCTACATACAGTTGGTCTATTTTTATAGATACTACATATTCTTTTTGCTTTTCCTTCTAATATTTTTTTCTTTACTAATTCAGCTACTTTTTCTTTCTTTTCTTCTAAAGAAATATCTAATTTTTGTATCTCTAAAATTTCATCATTAAATTCTGGTTTTAAAAAAGGACACATAGATAAATTACCTGTTGGTGTCTGCACTCCTGGAAATTTTAAAACACACACAGGAAGTTTTGAATTCGGTCCTATGTGAATACTAATTATATTTTTTCGCAATAATTCATCAGTAGTTGTTTGCAGTTCTCTCCGTAATCTTAAAATATCAATAGGGGTTAAGATTATATCTTGATTATAACAACAATCTCCACAGGCAGTACAATTAAATTTTATTTTACTTTTTTTAGTGAGGAAATCATTATTTTTTAATTTTTCCTCAATCATTTTATCATTATTCATAATTTTGTATTTTATTATTTTCCTCCTTTTGTTGCTAAAGTATCAGCCCATTCATTTTCTTCTCTTGATATCCATTGAAAAATAATATTTGAAAAATATTTTTCTACAAGTTTGCGAGTTTCTATTGCTAATTCTACATATAAACCTTCTCTTATTCTCCATTTCTTTTGCATTTGCTTTATAACTAATTTACTATCTCCTTTAGCAAGAATTCTTTCATTTTGAAAATTGTTCTCAATTAGATATTTTAATGCTTTATATAATGCAAAATACTCACCAACATTATTTGATGTTTCTTTTTTTTGCTTCTGGTATGTATTCTTCAGAAATCTCAGTTAATATTTTTTGATTTTTAAGAATTACTGCTCCACCATAGCATCTTCCTCCCGGATTAATAGGTGTACAAGCACCATCAAAATAAATTTCTATCATATTTTTATTGATTTATAGTTGGTTCTTTTATATCTTCAAGACAAACAACTGCTTCGGTGGATAAGAACATTTCAGCAATACTTCCTGCATTTTCTAAAGCACATCTAACTACTTTGGTAGGGTCTATAATTCCTGCTTTAAACATATCTACATAAGTTTTTGCTTCTGCGTCATAGCCTTCATTTTCTGACCTTTCTAATAACTTACTCATTACTACTTCCCCTGTTTTATGCCCTGCATTAATTAGAATTTGATTAAAGGGTTGTTCAATAGCATCCATTATAATATTATATCCTTTCTCCTCATCAGAAGAAGTAAAAGCTTCTTTATCTTTTCCTTTAAGATTTTCTCTTGCTCTTACTAAAGCAATTCCTCCTCCGACAACCACTCCTTCTTCTAATGCTGATTGAGTAGCACTTAAAGCATCTTCTATCCTTGTTTCTAATTCGTTTTGTTCCACTTCACTATTAGCACCTACTTTTATTAAGGCAACTACTCCTGAAAGCCTGCCAAGCCTTTCTCTGTATTTTTCTTTATTAAATTCATCTTTGCCATTTTTTATTTTTTTCTCTAACTCTTTTATTTGTAATTCTATTTTTTCTTTATCTCCTTTTCCTTCTATAATAGTTGTGTAATCTTTTGAAACTACAATCTTTTTTGCTTTGCCTAAATGTTCAAGTTTAACATCCTTCAATTCTATACCAAGGTCTTGAGTGATTACTGTTCCACCTGTCAATAATGCAATATCTTTTAAACTCTCTTTCATTCTATCTCCAAAATCAGGGGCTTTAATTGCTACTGATTTAAAAGTATTTCTAACAGTATTTACTACTAAGGTAGGCAAAACATTTCCACCTATATCTCCGCCTATAATAACTAATTCTTTTCTTCCTGCTGTGGCTAATTCTTCAAATATTGGAAGAATACTATCCATATCATTTAGAGCCTTATCAGTAATTAATATGTAAGGGTTATCATATTCAGCAACTTCTTTTTCTTTATTATTTATCATGTAGGGAGAAACAAAACCTTTTTTAAATCTAAATCCTTCTACTGTTTCCTGTTCTATTTTATTTGTTTGTCCTTTTTCAACATTTACAATTCCTGTCTTGCCTACTTTCATCATAGCGTCTGCTACTAATTTTCCTATTTCTTTATCTTTTGCTGAAATAGTGGCGATTTGTTCCATCTCTGTTTTATCATTTATTTTTTTTGAGTTGCTTTTTACTTCTGCTATTATATCTTTAATAGCTTTTTTCATTCCTTTTCTTAAATTTAAGGAACTAACGCCTATTTTTGCATATTCCATTCCTGCAGTTATCATTGCTTGAGCCAACACCATAGCAGTAGTAGTGCCATCTCCTGCCTCATCATTTGTTTTAATAGAAGCAGATTTGACTAAAGTGGCTCCAGTATTTTCAAACCTATCTTTATAATCTATACTTCTTGCAATAGTTACTCCATCTTGAAGAATATCTGGGTCGCCCCATTCTTTTTCTATAATTACACTTCTTCCTTTCGGTCCTAATGTTGTTTTGACAATATTAGTAATATTATCCATTCCTTTTTTGATTTTATCTCTCGCTTCTTGAGAGGTTTTTATTTGTTTTGCCATAAAGATTAAATTATTTCTGCTGAACCTACCATATGAAATCCAGCAAATATTTTAAATTTATTATTTTCATATTCTGATACTGATACTTCTTGACTCATTAAGACTGTTTTTGCTTCTTTTATTATTTCATTTTCAATAGTTTCTTTATCAATGTAGCATTTTATTTCTTTTATCCAACGAGCTTTGTTTCTTCCAACATTTATAAAAACAAAAGTAATTTTTCTTTTTTTCATAATTATTTTTTAAAAAAATTAAATATTTTTTTACCTATTTTATCT
>CAZYKW010000066.1:0-2955 GCA_964648475.1 Candidatus Woesearchaeota archaeon
TGATATTATGGTTTTTGTTCTTCTGGTTTCTCTGCTTTTTCTTGTTTTGGTTCTTGTTCTGGTTGTGCTAATTCGGTATTAACTTCTTTTTGCTTTGGACTTTCAGTTACTGATTCAGTCTTAGTTTCTGAAACTTCTTCAGGTTTTGTTTCAGCAGGAACTACCTCTTTAGATTTATTCTGTTCTGGAAAAATCTCAGAAAGTTTTTTCCCCCCTTCTTTTAGAATCTTAATATTAATTTGAGAAATTGCATCAGAAATTGTGTTGCCTCTAACTGTTTTTCTTAATCTTAGTCCGAGTGGTTTTTTATTTACTTTTTTATCTCCTTTAGGGCGTTTGTGCATTCCTTTTCCATATCCTAGTAAGACTTTTTTTAATCCAATTCCTTGAACATTTTTCATAGCTGTGAATCCTGCTTTATCACTTGCCCCTGTTATTTCTAGTTCATAATCTTTTAAATCTTCAGAAATATCTTCTCCTTTGATTTTATTCCCAAGTTTTTTCTCCTTTAAACTGAGGGCTTCTGCTTCTAGCTTGTAAGTCTTTCCGTCTTTTGTTGATAAGTTAATTTTAAACATGTTTATTTATTGAAAATTTAGTTTTTAAAGGTTATTACATTCCCCATTCTGATTTTTTCTGTCTTTTTATTTCTGCAATTTCCTGAAGAATCTGCATTTCTTTTTGAGATAATAAATCTTTATTTTTCTTAAAAGTTTTAAATTGATTTTCACTTATGTCTGAATATAAAAGTTTTTTATCTTTTAGCTGCCTTTCATAATTTACTCCTGGAGTAGATATTGCAACTTCCATATTCTGTTTTGCTTCATTTACTGATTTGTTTTCTGATTGAATGTTTTTTACTCTTCCTACTTTTTCTCCTTTTTCATTCATTAGATTTAATCCAGAAATAAGTTTTCCTCCACTTATTTTTACTCCAAATATTGCTGGATTTGTGTTTCTAAATATATATTGTGGAAGAAGTTCTAATTTGCATATAGTAGCTAACTCCATTAATCTTCTTTTTTCTATTTCTTTTGCTCTCTCTTCTCTAAACTTATTTGCATTTTCAATTAATTTGTAAATAACATCATCTGTAAGAATTTTTATTTTTCCTTTAATTTCTTTTATTTCTTCGTCAACTTCCACATTAAATCCAAGAATCATTGCGTTTAATTCATTTATCTCTAAATTGGCTTTAGCAGATATTAAATCTGTTTTATTAATATTTCCTATTCCTGCTTTAACTACAGGAATTTTATTTTGTTTTAATAGAGCTAAAAGAGCTTCAAGGCTTCCAAGAGAGTCGGCTTTTACTATAATCCCTTGTTTTTGAGTTTGGATATTTTCAGAGATTTCTTTTTTAAATCTATTTTTTATTTCTTCAAGATTATTTTTAAATACTTCAAAGGGCATTCCAGGAAGTATTTCTGCTTTTTCAGTTAATTGCATTCTTAATCCAGTAGATGCTTGAACTATTTCTTTTGGTTTAAATTTTGTTGAAAGAGGTTGTATTTCTTCTAAGACTCTTATTTTAGTTATAATTGGCTCTCCTTGTAAATTAGATATTGCTATTTTTTCTTTTTTCAGTAAAATTCCATCATAGAGTATTGCCTCACTATAATTAATTGATTTTGTTTTTTTTACTTCAAGCATCACTCCTTTTGCATCTTTTTTTAATTCTAGTTTATTGCTTAGATATTTTTGGCTTAATCCACATAAAACCATTACTAATTCTTGAATTCCTTGTTTTGTTTTAGCAGAACAAGGGACTAGGGCTATTTTTTTTGAGAAATCAGTAATATTGTAAAATAAATCAGATTCAAATCCATAACTACTTAAGGAACCTATAAGAGTCATATATCTTTCATTAAATACTTGTTTTACATGGGATTGTTGGGATTCTATGCTTTGTTTTAATCCTATATCCTTGTCTGTTTTCCATGCAGAAATGTTATCTATTTTATTAAGAGCAATAATAAAGGGGGTTTTATTCATCTTAAGAATCTGAATAACTTCTGCTGTTTGGGGCTTTATTCCTTCATTGATGTCTATTACAAGTATTGCTAAGTTAGCTAGACTTCCTCCTCTTTTTCTTAAATTAGTAAAAGCAGCGTGTCCTGGGGTATCTATAAATAAGAATCCAGGAATATTAAGTTTTATACCTGATTTTTCTATTAGAGGGCAGGCAGCTTTTAATTTTTCCATTGTATAAAGTGTAAAAGAGATTTTTTGAGTAATTCCCCCTGCTTCTGATTTCTGAATATAAGTTTCTCTAAGTGAATCAAGAATAGATGTTTTTCCATGATCTACATGCCCACATACTGTTACAATTGGTTGTCTTATTTTAGTTGTCATACAAACAAAGAAATATAAACAGATTAAAAAGATTTCTAAAAAGAAAAGTGGGTTAAAACCGAAATTCTAACCCGGTTGTTTAACCGAAGTTAAACAAATAGGAGAAAAAGAACCGAAATTCTCTAACTCCTAATCTGACCGAAGTCAGACAAAAATAACCTAATTTTTAGGTATTTAAGGCTTTCTAATCACATTATAGCCGTAACATAATAACTATAGTTATTGCTTAGTAGTAACATATAGTAAATTTTATAAAGAAAGGTCTGTTTTAATATATCAGATTAAAATGGCAGAAACAACTGAATTAACTCCTTTGACTTCAGAAGATATAGATGAAAATTTTGCTAAAATTTTGTCTGGGCAACTAGAAAAATTAGAAGCCACTGAAAAAATTTCTTCTGAAAGTTTAATTGAAGAGGCAAATAAAGGTCCTTCTAAGTCATATACAGGCCAACATGTTTATGTTTGGTGGAGTAAGAACTCTTTTGATGGGGAATGGAATTTACATCATACTTATCCTGTTGATCTTGCATTTAGATTACAAATAAGAAAAGCAGGGATAAATGCTGATTTTTTACAAGTTGGA
Organism: Candidatus Woesearchaeota archaeon; assembly: GCA_964648475.1. Taxonomy (GTDB): domain Archaea; phylum Nanobdellota; class Nanobdellia; order Pacearchaeales; family GW2011-AR1; genus WJLC01. The sequence continues at coordinate 2,942 of CAZYKW010000066.1, forward strand.
TTTGACCCTGAAGT
>CAZYKW010000067.1:0-2929 GCA_964648475.1 Candidatus Woesearchaeota archaeon
ATCTTTTTTTAATGTTAAGAGTTGAATTGAACTAATTTTTACTGAATATTCCTGATTTTTGAATTTTGGGTTTCTCATTGCATTTTCAATATCTTTTTTTGATTTGAAGATTCCTAAACTAATGTGGGGTATATACTTTGGCATGTCTGGATTTTTGAAATCCTTAAGAATTCCTGAATTAAGTTTTTTGTAAAGTTTCAGAATATTACTTTTTCCATTTTGGACTAAAAGATATAAATAATAATCTTTAACAGATTTTTTCAATCCTTTAAATTTTATTTTAAAGGGGGATATATTCTTTATTGATTTGAGAATATGGTTATATAATAAACTTTGATCTGAAATTTCAAAGGGATAAACCAAAGTCATATGTGGTTTAAATTTTTTGGGTATATTAGCTCTTTCTGGATTAATATCTAACATAATATTGATTACTTGTTTCATTTTCCTCTTTAAAACGTGAACTTAGGGTATTATCATGCTAGTCCACGTATATTTAGGGTGCCCTAAGTATATAAATATATCTGTAAACTGCTTAGAAATAACAAAAATTAAAATTTAATAAAAATGTTAAATTTAGCTGTTTTAAGCCCTAAGGTCCTAATATCTTTATTTTCTATTAACTTAGGTCAGCTTTGTGCATATTTTTAAAATTTTATCTATGTGGGCTTGGAGGGCCTTGAATTGCTGAGTTAATATCTTTCTGTCCTGGTATCCTAGGCGGGCCTTGAATTGCTGAGTCAAGATATCTTTTATCTGGATGTATATATCCCCCATCTCTTTTCCAAGGGTGTTTTTCAAAAAGGCCATGATCTTGTTGAGGGCCCATAAAAAGATGTTCTGGTTCTAGGTCTTCTTCTAACTTTAATTCTAATTCTTGTTTCATCCATCCTACAACTTTCAATTTTTTTTCTAAGTAATCTTGAGGATTATGTATTGGGTGCAGGGTTGTTCTAGCAGTATTAGAATCTATAATAAAAGAACCATCTGGAGATTCAAATAAAGCATGGTTGTCTTTATTATATTTTCCAGTAAAACGAGTTATATTTCGTTTAATATCGCTCCAATAAAAATTCCCACTAGTTAAAACATTTCCTTCAATATCTCTAAGAGCATAGGGAGACATAATTAATTAAAACTAAATTAGATTAAAAACATTATTGTATTTCAAACATATTAATTTTTGCTAGATTTAATCTTTTTGGGGATGTTATGCACTTAGGTTAGCTTAGTTAGATTATTTATGTGTCGAAGTACGTGTCTAAGGGTGTTTAAACAGGCTGTTTAAGGAATTTATCGTCGGAGAAAAGAGAGAGTGTTTATTATTATTTAGAATTTTAAACAGCTGTTTATGGGTGTTTATAGGTGTTTAAACAGGCTGTTTATGAGTGTTTTTTTAAACAAACAGCTGTTTTTTAAGTGTTTTTCGACACATTTTTTAAAAAATTTTGAGGAATTTCTTTTATTTTATCGTCGGTAATATTTTTTATTTGTCGACGGGCACAAAGTTTTTTAAAGGGTATATTCTAATATATATTATGGTTTGGTGGTTATTTAAAAGAAAAAAGGGTGTTGAGGATCTAAAAGAGGCAACAAAAAAAGGTTTTGAAGATGTTAAAAAAGATATCCAATCAGTAAGTGGTTGGATTAAACACCTTGATTCTGAAAAAAATATACAACAAAGGGAGATTGAGGATGTAAAAGAAAGTTTATCGTCGATGCTTATAGAAATTGAAGGGATTAAAAATATTCTAAATTTTATGAATCAACCTAAAACAAACAGGGTGTTTAAAACACCCAAGGGTGTTTCAAGCAAACAAACAGCTGTTTATGCTGTGCAAACACCTGTGCAAACAGGTGTTCAAACACCAAATTTAGACCAATTTTCAGTAACAGAACGTGCAATTTTGTGGGTATTGTTAAACACAGATATGAAATTAAGTTATGATGATTTAGCTGCAATGCTTGGAAAAGAGAGATCAACAATTAGAGGGCAGTTAAATAGAATCAAACAAAAAGATGAGAGTATTATAGATGAAATAATTGAGAATAATGGTAAAAAGAGGGTATTTATACCAGAAAACATAAAAGAGAGGCTTTTGAAAAAGCAAAAAGTGAAAATAAAGGGAAAAAAACCCAAAAAACGTAAAAAGTGAGAGAAAAAGAAGGAAAAAATATGAGAAAAAGCCTGAAAAAAAGAGAAAAGTGAGAGCTATTGAAAATAGAGAGATATATTCTCTTTAAAATAAAAGAAGTGAGAGTGAAAAAAGAAGAGAAATAATGAGAAAAAGAACCTAAAAGTGAGTTTAGGGAGATTTTGGGGAAATTAAAGTTTAAAAAGCTAAAATTTAGCTTTATAAAGGGGAAATAAATAGAGAAAAAGAGAAATTATTAGTAGTTATTACGCTTACCGAATATCTAATTACTTATAAGTCTCGAAGTTGAATTATCGTCGATAAAGAAGCTATTTTTTTAAGATTTTGGGAGATAGATAATTGAATTGTTTTATTATTTATTTTAGTTTTCTCGACGGGAATTCCTTTTTTAATCAATCTTCTTATATAGTCACGTATAGAGCTCTCTGTGAGTTTAAGCCTTTCTGAAAGGGTTTTATATTCTGTAGGACCATATTGTTCATCTAATTGATAAAGTGTTGAAAAAATTAACCACTCTTGTTCTGTTAGTCTTTTAAATTTAAAGCGGATCTCTTTTTTGATGCTATCAAGAGATTCAAGAATTCTAGCGGCATTATCAACAGAAAATCTTTCTTGGATTTTTTCTTGTTTTTGCGTCTGTTTGTCTGTCTGTTGGTTTGTCTGTCTGTCTGTTGGAACCCCTTCATTTCCAGTGGAAATAGCTAAATTTTGGCTTTTTAACCCCCCTATTTCCTGTGGAAGTGTCGAAGAATGTGTCGAAAGTGTCTGATTTA
>CAZYKW010000068.1:0-2848 GCA_964648475.1 Candidatus Woesearchaeota archaeon
TTTTGTTTTCATTTATATTATTTTATAAACTTTTTTTATATTATCATTAATGATAACATAGTTTTTTGTTTATATTTAACCTCCCTTTTCATTCTTCTTCCTCCACCTTTTCAAAACCTTCGCAAAAAGTTTCAGGATTCTTCTCATATCTTTGTAATCTTCCAATTAATTCTCTTAATTCAGATTTAGTGTATTTCTTACCTTGTGGTTCAGGCATTCTTTCTCCAGAATATCTTGCCCAAATATAAACAATTCTTTCTATTTCATTTAAGGTCACATTATCTATGTTTTGTGATTTCATTCTTTATTTATTCTTCTTTTTAATTCTTCTTTATATTTCTGCACATTACCATCATAGACTATGAAATCATCCATTAATGCCAAAATCCATTCTCTTTCTTCTTTCTTCGCTTCATCTATTACTCCTTGTATATCCCAATCCTTCATTCTGACTTCACCTTCTTCATATTTTGTGTTGTATCCTTCCACATATAATATCCATACCACATCAGACAAATTGTTGGGAAGTAAATTAAGGCCAGAAACTTCTGAATATTATCTAACCCTTTGAGATTCTTCTTTATATAAAATGGAGCTGTTAACCTGTTCACCATCTTAGTTCTTATTTCCTCCCTTTTGTGCTTTCAATTCTCTTAATCCTAAAATCCTTCTCAATATCTTTTCTAAATCTGTCTTAAGAAACTTAAGATTAATAATAAAATAATTTCCACACCTCATAGTAGAAAAGTCTGGATAATTATCTTGTAATTCTTCAATTACTTTTAATTTATTCATTTTTCTTCCCCCAAAAGGATGAAGGGTTCTTGAGGTACAGTTTCATCTAACATTAACTTTAAATTCCCAGAAAAATGTAGATAAGTTTTCTTATCTTCCTTAGTAACCTTTAATACCTTCTTCCCTTTTAATTTTTCATATTCTAGTTCCATCTTCACTTCACAATTCGTTTAAGATGTGTTGTCCTCCTTCTTTATTGGTCCACCAAAAAATCCTTCTTCTGGAAAGATCTCATCGTATTTCTTTAACCATTCTTCTTCTTGTGGGGAATCATGGAAATGATTTTTAATTAAAAGTCTTATTCCTTCTGCTAAATATTTTTCTTGGTTTATATCCATATTAAAATCTCCTCTGCCTGAAATATAAATCTCCAAGCAGCTCTCTGATTCCTCGCATATCTTTTTCAGAAAAGACATCTGCAGAACCATAGTGTTTAATGTAAGTATTGTAGTCGTGTCCTAATCTTGTGCAGATTTCTGCAATATCAATTCCCAGGGCCTTCAAATACATTCCATGAGTTTTTCTGATATTATGACTTGAGAATTGTTGATGATTCAAAACCATTAATTCTCCTAATCTTCTTTTTAATAGTTGGTTGTAACCTGCTTGTGAGATCTTAAATAAATATTCATCATTCTTTTTTCCTTCACAAAACTTTTTTATTCTCTTTGCAAATTCAGTTGATAAACTTATTGTTCTCGGTTTTCCAGTAGTCTCTCCTTTCTTGGCTTTTGTTTTTGTTTTCCAAAGTCTAACATTATTTCTTTCAAAATCAAAATCCATTGGCCTAATATGTAATGCTTCATCAAATCTTGCACCAGTTTGAAATTGAAATTCATAAAGCATTTTGTTTTTTCTTTTCTGAATCGCTTTCATAAATTTCTTCCAATCATCTGGATAGATAAAAAGGTTTGTGTCTTTTATTTGTTGTTCCATTTTTTGTCTTTAATTATAAACTTTTAAAGTATCGCTTATATATAAACCTTTTGGTTTTGTTTAGTTTTATGGTAAAAGATAAACATTATATATTGTCTATTTGGTTTCTTTTGTGTTGTTTATTTTTCATCTTAGTTCAATTAGATTAAATTCCAAATACCTCCATGATTACTAATACCCCTAGAACTCCTGTTCCTATCCAAAAAAATAAGCCTTGCAAATCCATATTGTCTTTCATTTAAAAGATTAAATCTTACCTTTTAGTTTTAATATGTTCTTTTCTAATCTTTCTTCTCTCTTTTCAACCCATCCAACTTTTCTTTTCCAATAATCTCTATCTCTTATCATTTTAGTTAATTTATGTTTTAAACTCTTTATTTCTTCTTTTTGTTTAATAGTTTCTTTTTCTATTGCCTTTCTTAATTCTATTTTAAATCTCAATTTTATTTGTTTTTCTCCTAAATGAAAGTATTTAGTTTGTTCTTCATTTAAGAACAATTCATCTAGTGGGTCTTCTTTATTTTCCATATTCTTTTGCCTCCGAGATTTTGTCTAATATCTTCTTCAGCTTCAACGCACATCTCTTGCAAATATTTAAGTCTTCATCATATTCTTCACTAGCCCTTTCTCCATTAGGCTCAAACCCCCCATAGCCATGTTCTTCTAATTCTCTTTCACAAAATATACATTCATCAGCTTTATTTATTCCCATTTTTATTCTTTCCTTTGTTTGAGTTTAATTAATCCAAATGTTGCTACTTCTAAAAAGGATTTATTCTGAATCATAAACGCGTAATTCCAATACATTCCAAGACCTAATAATCCAAAGAAAGTTACTGGATCATAATTCCAAAGGGTTTTCATTATTCCCAACCATGCTTCAAACGAATTTATTATATATTGTATCATTTTATTCTTTTTGATTTAACAATTTATCTAACCCTACTTTGAAAAATGCTAATCCTAATATGAATGTTACTACGAGAATGAATGCTGCTATCCCTTGGAACACTTTAATCTGTAAAAGACTTACCCAGTATAATGAAAGGGTGGAAATAAAAGAGACCCCAAGCCCTAAGGTGGTTTCTATTAATCCTATTCTTGTTTCTTGTTTCAT
>CAZYKW010000069.1:0-352 GCA_964648475.1 Candidatus Woesearchaeota archaeon
TATTTATGCAATTTATTAATTTAGTATATTCCTCTAAAAATTCTTCCGGTATTGGCGATGTTGGCATCTCTTTTTCTATTTCTTTAACACGTTTCTCTTGTTCCTTTTCTTTTAGAGATTCACAATACGGTTGATTATAATAATAATCCCACTGCCATACATCCTTATCAGAACATTTAACGCCTTCAAAAATATCATAACTATTCGTAATTTTATTATACTTCCAATATCCAACTAGTTCTTTAGTATCTGGATGATTCACTGGAGTATCTGGATAAGTTGTTAATCCTTTAGGTGTAAATGCTTTAGGTGTCATTTTTACCGGACTCTTAACTTCTGATGCCGGAACTAC
>CAZYKW010000069.1:452-662 GCA_964648475.1 Candidatus Woesearchaeota archaeon
GTCTGATCCAGGTGGTGTAGTTGTTGGCGGAACTACGTCTGATCCAGGTGGTGTAGTTGTTGGCGGAACTACGTCTGATCCAGGTGGTGTATCTTTTTCTGTACCCCAACTAATATCACCATCTTTTAATTTTTGTTCGAATGTTCTTTGTGGAGCTCCTCGTCCTTCCTCCTGCTTTCGTTCTTCTTTAGCTTGTCGTGCATCAGCTGC
>CAZYKW010000069.1:762-2782 GCA_964648475.1 Candidatus Woesearchaeota archaeon
TGCTTTTTCGGCTGCTTCTTCCCGCTTTCGTTCTTCTTCCCGCTTTCGTTCTTCTTTAGCTTGTCGTGCATCAGCTGCTGCTTTTTCGGCTGCTTCTTCCCGCTTTCGTTCTTCTTCCCGCTTTCGTTCTTCTGCTTCTCGTTCTTCTTCTGCTTCTGCTTCTGCTTCTTTTCGTTTTCGTTCTTCTTCCCGCTTTCGTTCTAAAGCCTTTTCTTCTTCTTCTTCAGATGGAGGTTTCCAGACTCCTTTTTTTACTAAAGCCTTTTCTTGTTCTTCTTTAGATGGAGGTGTCCAGGCTCCTTCTTCTTCTATAAACATATCTTGTGCTTCATAAATTTCTACTGGTATATTTCCATAATATGTAAAATGTTTCTCATAATCATCATCAGAAGCCATTATTAATAAGTTATTTATAAATTATTTTATATTAAACACGTTTAATATTTATATTAACCATCAAGTAAAAAAAGAAAATTAAATTACTCATCAGATTCATTAAAGGAATAAGGATCACGTAATTTGAATCCCTTCCATCCTAATTCACCATTATCCAATTCACCTGCTATTTCTTTGAAATAATTGCTTTCTAATAATCTTCTCATTTCTGTCGAATCTGGTACTTTAAGTTCTTTATACTTACGATACCATTCACAGAATTTCTCATATACTCTAGGTACAGTAACAGTATCTGTACTTTTATTAGTCTTGATAAGATACATTCTAGCAAATGCATTAATATAATCACATTTATTACGATAATCTTGTGTACATTTATTAATAATATCAGGTGGATTAAGTCCTTCTTCTTGATACAACCTAAGATGTTCTAATAATATGTTAAGGAATGCTGGTGTCCATTCATCGAAGTGTGTATCTATGTGTGGTTTAAGTGGAAAATGATATTTCTCATTAGGGTCAGGATTTTCAACAAATTTAGACAAGAAAGGAATACAAACGATACGTCTCCAAGTAGCAGGATCAGTTGCATCAATATGTGGTGTATGATTGCACAATAATAAGAAAGTATAAAATGGATAAAAGTCAAATTCATTTTCATGTAAGAATCGAGCTGATTTGAGGCCTCTACTAATAATGTATTTAAACTTACCAATATCAACACTTTCCTTAGGACTAATTTCTTCAGCATACACACAACGTTTACCACGAGTCTTAGCAAAACTAGGACTAGGTCCTTCAGTATCTTTGTCTCCTTTAGTTAATAATTGTGGTTTAACTGAGGTCATGTAGTCTTCACCAAGTACCTTATACAACAAATTTAGTAAAGTACTCTTACCATTAGCACCAACGCCAATACAGATAAATAGTTTTTCAATAAAGATACCTGTTAAGGATAAGGCTAATACTTTAAGTACATACTTTCTTAGATCAGGTATTGGTAAGATTTGATTAATAAATTCATTTAATTTATCATTAACTGCTGTAGAATTGTATTCAATAGGGGAACAATTACTAACATAGTCTTCTGGTGTTCCTTTACGGAATGTATGTGTTTGTAGATCATAAACACCATTTTTAAAGCCAATTAAGTCTCTATTTTGATCTAATTCTTTTTGGAACATCCATTCTCTGAATATGGTTTCAGATTCTTTGATAACTGAATTTTTATAAGAATTAGATTGTAATTTATTCATGAGATCATTAAGTTTTTTCTCAATAGGTGCAGAATCTTCTTCTACTTGATTATTTTTTCTAATAATACTATTAATTTCACCACAACGACGATATACTTGTTCACTCATATAAGATCTAAGATGAAAGTCTGGTGGACGTTGACACCATAATCCATTAAGAAATATGTACCATTCTCTTTTATTACTATTATTAATACTACATCTTATTCTACGTCCATACATAGAGTATAATAATTTTGCAGTTGAATAGTGAGTAGTATTACGAGCAAGTTCAAGTACCATATCAAATGTATGTCTTAATTTATTATATTTTTGAGGATTATCTTCTTTAGCCCATAATCGTAAACTACCAAGTCCTAAAGTACCAC
>CAZYKW010000070.1:0-2586 GCA_964648475.1 Candidatus Woesearchaeota archaeon
TTTCTGGGATGACTGGGACAAAGTCAAAGGAAGAATGAAAAAGCTGTTAGGGCATCATGATACAATCTCTGAAGAATATAAAAAAGAGGAAAATAAACTTTTCTTTCTTTCTCATTCAAATGATAAAATAATTGGAAAGCCACAATTAATTGAACCAGTTATGAGAACATTTCCTTTAATTAAAATATTGGTTAAGAAAGAAAAAAATAAGGAAACAAAAGAAGAAATCAATCTCAAGAAAGTTTTTACTCTTGGAGAAAGGGCGGATGCGAGATATGATGGTTATCAGGCAGATGTTTTGGGTGTTGATTTCTGGTTATATAGAATCATTGATAAGGGGAAAGAATATGTGGTATTATCTGAAAAAGAGCTTGATTTGGAAGAGCAAGAACTAAGAGGAATGAAAATTTCTGTTGATGATTATGCAGAAATGAGCAGAAGCTTGAAGATAAAAACTATTTCAAACCTCTTTATTGTAAGAGAAAGTGTTTCAACAATTAAAGAATTATCTAAGGAAGAATTAATTGGATTAACTAAAGCCCTGAAAAATTCTGGGGTTGGTGCAGAGGACTTTAAAGATTATGTTTTTTGGCATAAACAAGATAATAGAATTTATGACCATACTGAATCTTATAATAAATTAAAACAAGCACAGCTATTGTCTGGAAAATATGAAGGGTATCCTTTGCATATAATGAAAACAGGACCTGCAGGAACTGGAAAAACTTGTGAGCAAGAAGCAGACTTAGATAAATTTCAAGAAACAGAAGGGATTCTTGAAGGTGCAGATTCAAGACCCAAAGTTTTGGAACCTTCCTTTAAGGAAAAACCTGCCAATGTAGGTTATATTGCTAAATGTAATCGATTTGCAATGATTGATGAATTGTTTAAAATGATAGAAAACTACATAGCTTCAAGCAATGATGCAAATGCTTATATCGGACATCTTGGAGGTTTAAATTTCTTATTGGAACAGAAGAAAAGAAATGTGGGTTCTGGAAATAATAATTCTGCAGTTGTTAAAAGCACTGCCAAAATATTAATAACTACTAATCCTATGAAGAATAGAAATACTATTTCAGACCATGTAGGTATTATTGACCCAACTACTATGAGTAGGCTTTTAGTTTGGGTTCAATCTCCAGAAGAAATTGAAAAAGCTTATTCTAAGCAGTGGAAAGTTCCGCGAACACCTAAACAAGAACCCCAAACACAAGGAAAAGGTAACGCGGACACCATAACAAGCATATTAGACTCTTGTTATATTGAATATTTGAATAATTTTAGTATGCTTGAAAATGTGTTCGCGGAAAAGTATAAGGAAGAAATGGTTCAAATCAAACCCTTTTTATCAATATATGACTCTTGTCAGGCTTTTTTGAGCGAAATAGATGAAAATAGGGTTCGGCAAATAATCAAAGGAGTTGAAAGTCAGATTAAAGGACCTATGTTGAGTATTTGGAGACCAAGAGGTTTACACCACGCAATCCTTGTTTTAGATGGTTTGATTAAACTTAGGTGCTTATTTAAGGATTATGATAAAAGTTTCCAAGCAAAAGAAGAAGATTATAATGAATTAGAAAAACTTCTGCATCAGATGGTTAAAAATTGGGATACTAATTTACAACCAAAGGAGGATTATTCATGATACCTGAACAACTAAAAGAACAAAGATTTGTGAGAATAAAGCATAAAGAAAAAGGACCCTTTGAAAAAGCCTGGCAGAAAACAGCTAATTATGATTACAACACAATCCAAGAGTTTCAGGGAGAAAATTATGGAGTTCTTACAGGAATAAACCAACTTGGAGTATTAGATGATGACACAGAAAAAAAAATCTTAATGAGATTATTTGAGGCTTCTTTTGGAAAATCTTTTAGGGTTAGGGACCATTATTACATAAGGCTTCATGGTTGGGATTGTAAAAAAATAATATTCTATGATTCAGAAGGAAAACATTTGGGAGAGCTTCAAGGATTAGGTCAGCAGGTTGTAGGTCCTGGAAGCATACATCCTTCAGGGGCTATTTATGATGTTAGAGAAAACATTCCAATAAAAGAAATAACTTTTGAAGAATTTAAATCAATCTTTAATGATTACATTCCAACAATTAAAGAAGTTTCTAAAAATCTCCAGATTAAAACTTCTTGGGAAGGAGAAGACATAAAACAAATTCCTATTAGTGCAGTTATATCTTTTGCAGGATTAAAAGATGTTGGTAATGGGTGTTATCAAGGAAGCCACCCTTCACATGGTTCTACTGGAGGAATGAACTTTAGAGTCGATTCATTAAACAATACTTGGTATTGTTTTAGATGCAATGCAGGAGGAAGTTCACCAGAACTTATTGCAGTTATGGAAGGAATTATCGATTGTTCTGAATCTGGAAGAGGTTGTCTTTCTGGAAACAAGGGTTCGGAGGTTATTAAGATTGCTAGAGAAAAGTATGGGCTGAAAATTCCAGAACTCCAAACAGAGTTTAAACCTATGGGTTGGGCTTTAAGTATTAATATAATGAGGATGTCGGAGAGATATAATCTTGTAAACTGTCCTTATTGTAATGTGCCTTTTGAATTTAATGAGAGA
>CAZYKW010000071.1:0-2539 GCA_964648475.1 Candidatus Woesearchaeota archaeon
ACCCCAATACCTAACTCCAAGTGTATCTATATCTTCTAAAACTCTCTGTACACCAACCCAAGTCTTTTGTAAAGCAGATTGTTTCTCAGGAGTTATTTGTGATACTCCTAATTTGAATTGTTCTAAGCTAGTTGTAGGTTTAGTAGCTAATTTTTGATATTCATCTAACCTAATACTTTGTTTTAATTGCCCAGAATCAACACCCCAAACATTTCCTTGTTTATCTAAAATTAATTTTTCTGTTGGATTGGCTTTTTCAAAATCTTTTAGAGATTGTTGATATGCTTGTTGTTTCTTAGAAATATCTGCCTCATATTTAACCAAAGCCTTTTGAACCTGTGCTTTTGATGCAGTAGCAGGTAAATCTAATACCTTTAAAGTTTCCTTAAACTCTGGTGTTTGTTTTAATTTAGAATAAGCTAAACCTCTCTGTTCTCTAGCCTCTGCTTTTTCTCTTTCAAAACTAGCAATATTTGCAGTTTCCCCAGAATAGTATTTTTTAATAACTAAATTATCTCCACCACCTAAACCAGAACCCCAACCCCTTTTCTCTGATTGTAGAACTTCTATTTCTCTATCTATTTCATCTACTTCCTCTGCATCCTGTTTCTTTTGATAGTATACTTTTCTTTCCTGTTTCTTTTTTATTGCATTTTCTAAATCAGTAATTTTCTTTTGAATTGCAGTTTTAGCTTCTTGTAGAACTTTAGCTTTATATTGTGGCTTAGCATATTCTGGTGCTTGTTTAGCAACTTGAGTTTCAAATGTAGCTTCTTGTTTTCCAATTAAACCTAATTGTTTTTCTGCTTCTGAAACTTGAGTTCTCATTGCAGCTCTTTCTTTTCTTGGAATTCTAGCCCTAGTTCTTCTAGTTCCAAATAGTTTGGATTTTAAAGAAGTAAGTGGTTTACGAGCCTGTTCTATTTCATATCTTGATTTCTGTATTTGACCTTCAGGAGTATCTGCAAATGTTGGAATAGGAGTAATTGGTTGTTGAACTTGTTGAGCTTCTATTGCTCTTTGTTTTCTTCTTTCAGCTGGAGAGCCATTCCTTACTTGTTGAAGTCGTGCAGACATAGGTCTTGAAACCATTTTAAAAAATAAGTAATTAACAATATATAAATATTTTTAAAAATTATAGGGAAATTAATTGTCTAGTAAAACAACCTTTCTTTTGCATTTTTACTTTTATCTCTTTTCTTTCCCTCATCTTTCTTACAGCTCTTGAAATATTAGTCCGATTTATTTTCATAACACAACATAATTCAGGAATAGTTACATCTTTCCTTCCGGTTCTTTTAAGGTATTTTATTATTTCTGTTTCACCCATTTTATTATTTAATATAAAATATTTTAATCCCCCAAAATAATTTACATATACCATACACTCCATATTCTTCAATGCAAATATTTTTTTGTCTCTGATATATCATATCTCTCTCTAAAAACCCATAACTAGCTATTAAAAACAATATTGATAATATTATTCCTATAATTAATGTTTTATTCATTATTACACTCTGATTCTCTAATATCTGTCTTTCTATTTCATTCATTTTATTTTCACCTTTTTTACTTCAACCAACTCATCTTTCTTTAATGTTTTTTCAGATTTTGGAATATTTATTCTTCTTTGCTCTTTGTATTCAGTGACCTTTAATATTATTCTTTTGTCTTTCATTTTATCACACGCTTCTTTATCAAACTCTCCTCCTCTTATGGCATATCCTCTACCCCATCTATTTTTTGGTTTAATATTATGTTCTTTTATTTTTTCCATTTTATTAGTTATTTAAATCAATCCCGTAGTTTTAAGACATCGGGACGGTCTACAACAATGAATCTTTCGATTGATACCTATTTCTTACGCTTAAGTCGCCTTCCCTAGCTTTTATTGATTATAAAAGAGTGGGCGTAGTGTTCGGTATTTCAACTCATGGCGGATTTCTCCTTCTATTCAACTACTCTTATTCATCCCACTCTCCTCGTCTTTCCGAGTGTCAGAGAGCTCTCCCAAGCCGTAGGGACGACTTCCCTAGGGGTCCTAGCTCTCAATGGGGCTGGCAGTCTACTAAACTACTCGTCCCAGTGTCTCCTTTGTAGTTTCCTACAATTTTTACAGACACTTATAACTCCTAAATATGCTTTACTTTTTTTAACAAATTTATCTAAGGTTTTATATTTATTACAATGACAACACTTCAACTTTCCGTTGACTAATTTCTTTTTATTGCCCCCTGCCTTTAATTTCAAATCTCCATTATCATAATGAAATTTAGTGTGAGCACTTTTTGTTGGAAAAAGTAATAAATTACTGAGTTGATTATTGTCTTTATTTCCATCAATATTGTTGTTATCAGAAGTCGGCTCTGCCGATTTGGACGGAGCAACTTGTTGTGTAGTCTGATAATTTATATTAGGAGATTGAGCTTTGCTCAACTTGAGTTCTGACACACCCCGTTTAGTTGAACAAGACTTATTTTTATCCAATTCTATCCAATTAAGAAATCCTATAATTATTACAAAAGATACATATAAA
>CAZYKW010000072.1:0-2417 GCA_964648475.1 Candidatus Woesearchaeota archaeon
TAAATTCCTTGACCAAGAAACAGCCTCTCCTAATTCTGTTCTAGCTATCATTTCTGCTCTTTTATTTGTAAAGGTTTGACCTGAAGGCGGAACTTTCCATTTTGCAAATAATTTTTTTACTTCATTTTTCATTCCATCATATCCCTCTCCATTATCATAGCCGAGAATTAAAGCATTAATTATCAGTTTTCTAGTAGTATCATTAATTCCTGCTATTCTTCTTCCTGCTTCCCATTTTAATCTACTTCTGACAACTGGGTCGGTTAGCGTAAAACTTATTCCCATATCTTTCCCTATACCTTGCATAACAGTATTTCCTTTTGAAAAAGAACTTTTTATATCTGCTAGAGCAGTTTCACCACCAATTTCAAAACCATCTTCATAATATTCATAGAATAAATCAATCTCATTTTCTAAAGGAGCTGTCAAGTAGCCTTCAGCATCTAATTCACGAAGTAAAAAATCTTTCTCTATTGAATATCTAGTCTTTCTTTCCAATTTTGGAAATACTTGTAAAAAATTCCTGATTATTCCAAAAGGAAATCTATCTAACTGTCCTTCAAAAAATTTATCTGAAACATCTATTGCCATTTTTCCTTCTAATCTTAAAAATCTCTTTAAATAATCCTTTGTATAGAACACTGAACCGCCTATTTGCTCAAAAATCCTTACTTGTTTTTTTATGTAGTTTTTTGAGTAATACATAGAATTATTTTTTAGGTTTCTTCTCTCCGCTTATCCTTCCATAACTTCCTGTATCATCTTGCTCTCTTAACATATCTTCATGAGCATAAACATGGAGTCTTAAACTTGCTTTGTATTTATCTTTCATTGTAAAGAATACTTTTTTATGCTGTTCTATATGAATCTTATGCAACTGACTTCTTTCTGGGTCTATAATCTCTCCTTTATTCATTAATTCATTTTCTTTCTTTGCTGAATCTTCAGCTTCACTTTTTGTTTCTACTTTTTCAACTTCGGCAGACTTTTTTGTATCTTTGTCTTTCATTCTATCTGTTTGAGTTTTAGCTTTTCCCGTTCCAAAATCTTTTAATGGAGTAGCAATACCATTATGGACAACATAGAATTCATCCATCCAAGGCTCTGTTCCTGGAGTAAGTCCCATTCTCTTTCTGGCTTCATTCCAGTTTCTAGTTCCATACATAAATGATTTGCTGGCTTCTTCTACTCTTTTTGAACTATCTTCAAGGTCAATATCTTGAAAGTCTAATCTCCAGTCATCAATCCCGAATTCTTCTACTATAATTTCTTTAGTAATTTTATCAGAAACATATTTTCTTAAAGGTTTTACTACCCTCTGATAAAAGCTCTTTGTTTCTTCATAACTTGTAGCTCTATTGCTTCCTTCTGGTTGGCTAATCATAATCATAGGAACTCCATACATGCCTGTTACTTGTTTTAATCCAAATCCTAATAATTTTAGATACTCCATATCTTGTGGAGTCAACCCTAACGCTTCGGCATTTGCATTATTATATAAGATTAATGCTTTTCCCGCATTCTGCGTTCCTTGAAAATTCTTTTCAAAGAAATGACTATATTCTAATGCTTCTGTCATACTTGTTCCTTCTGGAAGTCTAATCTTCAATGGTGGCTTTCCTGAATTCTCAAAAGTCTTAATATTATAAATTAATGCTTGAAGAATCAACTGCATTACAGATTGATTATCTTCAAACAAAGGCTGTCCGTATAATCCGCCTTTTGGGTCTGGTCGTCTAAAGTGAACTATCTCATCCATTTCATAAATAATCTTTCTTTTTTCAGGTGTTGTTCCTTGAGCAAAAGGAACTTTTAATTCATATCCTAAAGGAATATTTACTCCTGCTTTTCTTTTTTCAACATCTACTAAAATAGTCATATCTGCACTAGGTAAAGTATAAATTTCTGCTAATTTTTTATTATCATCATCCCTAGGACTATCATATACTTTTTCTATATAAGAGTTACCTACGGCATAATAATTAGTTACTATGCTCTGAACTAATCCCTCAATAGTTGCTTCTGGATTTGGATTGTCAAAAAATTCTATTAAAGTTTTGAGATTTTCCTCATTTTTATCTTTCCCTGGAACTGGCTGTAATATATAACCTGCTCCTGTAACAGCACTTCTAATTCTATCTGCTGATTGAGGAGAGCCTGGTGCTTCTGAATAAATATTATAAAGCAACTCCCATTGTTTATTTGAAGAAGTTTCTGCGGCTTTAAAATTCTTTTTAGTGCTAGTAGAAGTATAATCTGAAATCCTACCTAATGAGTATTTTTTATTTATTAATTCCTCTGCTTGTTCCTTAGCCCATTTATTCTTTGCATTATCTAATTCCTCTTTAACTATTTTCTCTATGTCTTTTTTTGCAAAATTAAATACTATTTTGCTTAATAATGATTTTTTTTCATCT
>CAZYKW010000073.1:0-2182 GCA_964648475.1 Candidatus Woesearchaeota archaeon
GGAGCATTATTTACAGGAGGGGGAAGTATTATAGGGTCATCTTTATCTTTGCAACCTACAAGAGATAAAGCTCCTGCAAGCAAAATTCCAATGAGTCCTTTTTTAAGTTTGGTTCTTATGCTCATTTTATATATGTTTACCACTATTCAGTGATATATAAAGTTTTTGTTAGCACAAAATACACAAAATTAAAAGGGGTTTGAAATATATAGATTTATTGATTATAAAGGGATTATTGTTTTTTAGCTAAAATAAAGCACAGATTATGATAATGGACAGGAAAATTTCCGTGTTTTTCTAAGGGGGTTTTATATGTCCCTATCTGGATTATTTTCCAATCAGAAAATAATTCTTTTAATCCGTGCTCAAAAATATAGAATTTATCTTGGTTGCTTTTAAAAAGACTATCTTCAGGAGTCATTGCAATTATAAAAATATGCCCTCCTTTATTTGTTGAACTCTTCATCTTTTTTATAACATTAAAAGATTTTTTTTCTTTTAAAAAATGCAATACTAAAGAGGCGATAATTAAATCATAATTTTCTTTAAAATTAAAATCTTTTATATTGGATTTAATAAATTCTATCTTTTTAGGCAAATCTTTTTTAAATAAATCTATTCCTCGAACCGAAGCGCCTTTTTTTAGAAATCGTTTAGAGCACCTTCCTTTTCCTATTCCTAAATCCAATACAGTTTTAGGAGATAGATTCCTTAAACAAGTATTGATAACCTCTTTTGTATTCATCTTCTAATTACTCTAGGTTGAATGTCTTCTGGTTTAACTAACTTTTCATAACACATAGGGTCTTTGGCCAAATAATCTCCGGTGGTAGCATAAGCAATTGCTCTGCACCCTCTGCAATAAGGTATGTGAATACATCCATCTGCATTTTTTCTCATTTTATCAAAATCTCTTAAATCTTGTAAAATAGGGTTATTAACCATTAAAGAGGAAAAACCTTCTTTAATATTTCCAATAGGGATGGGCAATCTTCTACAAGGATAGACAGTTCCATCAGAGAGAACAGAAAGTCCAGACCATCCAGCTCCACAACCGCTTAAAAACATATCTTTATTTCTTGCTTCCTTTTTTCTTTTTGTATCCCATTGCATTAAATGCCACAAAACTTCTGTTTGCAAAATTTTAATCTCGTTTCCATATTTTTTTTCTAATTCTCTCGTTTTTTTATTTAATTCATAAAGAGCTCTACAATCCAGAAATTCTGGATCATTAATTCCTAATTCTAAACTTGGAACATAAGATTGGGTTCCAACATATTTTGCTCCTGCTCGTATGGCATTTTTAATTACATCTTCAAAATCATCCTTATTAGATTGTAAGGCAGTCATAGAAATAGTAACATCTATCTTATTTTGTGCACAATTTTTAACCCCCCTAATTGCTAAATCATATGCAAAATCCCTTCCCCTTATTAAATTATGTCTTTTTCTGCTTCCATCAATAGAAATTTGTAATCTCCTAACACCTAATCTATAAAGTTCATTTGCTTTTTTATGGGTTATTAGAGTTCCATTAGTTAATATTCTTGTTTCTATCCCCAATTTTTTAGTATATTCCAAAATAGCAGGCAAATCTTCTCTCATTAAAGGTTCTCCTCCAGAAATTTGAAATCTAGGCAACATCTTCCATCTTTTGGAAGTATTATTTAAATCATCAATCATAGAAACAACTTCTTCCAAAGACATTAAGTCCTTGCCCTGATTATGAGTTGCATGTTCTTCTCCTTCCCTATTGTGATAACAATGAGAACATTTAAGATTACAATTATTTGTTGAATCCCACTGGATAAATATTTTTCTTTTTTTTACCATAAAAACCAAAAAGAAAAGTTTAATTAATCGTCGGGTGTTTCACAACAAGAATTGCAATCCCCCGATCCACAACTATTACAAGAATCACATTCATAACAACTTTCATCTGTAGGCATATATCTTTTGAGTAGACTTCTCTCTGAATAAGAAAGATTTGTTTCTTCTTTATTAGTAGAATCATGAGGGGAGTCCACAATAAGATTTGATAGTCTTTCCATCTTTTTTAGAGGACTCTAAAATATATAAATATTTCTATACAATATATTCCTTAAGGAAAATTATTAAGTGGAGGAGATAGATTTATTGATTATAAAGGGATTATTTATATTTACTTTTCTCTTTATAATAA
>CAZYKW010000074.1:0-2171 GCA_964648475.1 Candidatus Woesearchaeota archaeon
TATTCCTGTGGAGTTAGACAAAAAAATTAGAGAGAAATTTTCAAAAGCAAAATTTGAAGACAAAGATTTAGGAGTAGTAAGTTTCTCAGAAAAAACTTCTGAATTAATAAGGGAGGCAGGAGAACAAATTAGAAATGAATTGCTTGAACATTATGAAGTATGCGAAACACAACCAAATAAAAATGGAGAAAAGAGTGAGGGGAAAGAAAAAGAATAAAGGATATAACGAGTTTTTCAAATCAGAAGTAAACGCTGTAAGAAGCGGTGCTAAAAAACCTGAATTTCCTTTATCTTAACTTTAACTTATGAATTTTCAAACAAACCAAAAAGTAGAAATATCTATCAATGGATTAACTATTGGAAATGCTAATGGTGTTTCTGTTGATAGGAATAATGGAAAAATAAAAGTGAATATTACAAAAAATTCTACTTCAAAAGAAAAAATAAATAATAAAGTGGAAAGTTATGATGAATTCTTTTCCAAATTTGCTAAAGCATTTAAGTAATAATTTTATGGCAAAGAAAAAAATAAAAACAATCAAAGAGAGGATTGAAGAAATTTTTGTTGATTTTAAAGTTCCTACTGAAGAAGCAGGAGTAAAAGGTAAATTTATGAATACAATAATGGAACTTATTGAGAGAGCAAAAAGTCCTGCTTTATTTTGTGATAAATGTGAGAGTAAAATGAGTATAGATTTAGAAAATGGCAAACTTGATTGTTTTAATTGTGGAGCAACAAAGAAACTAAACCTTATAAACGATACAACCTCAGTAGGAGCTGACTTGAAAGCTCTTAAAATTAATCCAGCAATTCCAAATACTAAGAAACCTAATCCTAAATTATTAGAGAAAATTGATGAACTTGATGATTCTAAAGAGCCACAGAAGAATAAAAAACCTAATAAACAAGGAAAGTCAATCCAAGAGTTAGCTAATTCAAGAGGTATAACCGAACCGACAGAAGAAGATAAAGCACAGTTAAAGAAAATTCCTGGGGTAAATGCTAATAATATTAATTGGGTAAAATAAAAATTAAAATAAATTTATGGTGGAAGGACTAATATCAATTATTATTCCTACAAAACTTGAGACAGGTGACCCTTTATGTTTGCGTTCTATTAATAATCAAACTTATTCAGATTATGAGATTATAATAATTAGAGATGTTAAACAAAGAGGAGCATCTTGGGCAAGGAATGAAGGAAGAAAAAAAGCTAAAGGAGAATACTTATTTTTTTGTGATGATGATATTGAATTAAATGAAAAAATTTTTGAGATATTTATTTCAAAATTAAAGAAGTCAGATGCTTCTTTTGCTTATTGTGATTATGAAAGGAGAGGTTCATTGACAGGAATAGTAAAAGGTGTTGTTTGGAATCCTAGTATTTTAAAGGAAACAAATTATATTTCTACAATGAGTTTAATAAAAGCTAAAGATTTTCCAAAAGAAGGCTTTGATGAATCTCTACAAAGATTTCAGGATTGGGATTTATGGCTAACTATGATGGAACAAGGGAAATATGGTATGTATTTTAGTAGAGTTTTATTTATAGCAAATTACAATAAAAAAGGAATTAGTTGTAATCCAGCTACTTTACAAAGTTCAATAAATATTGTCAAAGAGAAACATAGATTAAGAAAAGGCAATTTAGCTACTAAAATAATGGGAAAAGCCCGTAAATTGTCCTCAGAAGCGTTTAGAAAAGGTGAAAGTACATTATCCGCACAAAAGCCAGAAAAAGCTCTTACAGGGGCAAATATTAGCAGGAACAAGGCAAATAAAGTAGAAATAGTGGTAATAAAATACAATTTACCTGAAGCAGAGGAAAAATGTATAAACAATGTTAGAAAATTCACTACTTTTCCTTATAAACTAACTGTTTTAGATAATTATGAAAAGAATGAATCTTTAAGCAGTATTTGGAATAGAATGATAAAAAATTCTGATTGTAAATATGTTTGTCTTTTAAATAATGATGCTTTCGTTACTCCGAATTGGCTTACTGAAATGATGTCAGGATTTATAGATGAGAAAGTAGCCGCAGTAGGTCCGAGTGGCGACCATGTAGGAGGAAAGCAAAGGGAAATTGGAACTATTGAATTAGCAAAGCAACATAAAGGAAAATATACAGAAATAGACCTGCTCTCAGGATTTTGTATGTTAGTAAGAA
>CAZYKW010000075.1:0-2144 GCA_964648475.1 Candidatus Woesearchaeota archaeon
AAAAATTGGTTTTTAAAGGTTATTCCTTTCTTGATTTAAAGAATTCTTCTGATTTTGCCCTTACTTTATCCATTATAATTAAATCCTCTTCTTGAACTTGACTTAATTGAGTATAAGGTGCAACGTCAAATCTCAAACAAGAGAATAAATGAAGCCCTCCATTTTCTTCTGAAGGTTGCTCTGGATAACATTTAAATGGAATAGTCCTGCTTGGAGAAAGCATGCCAATTGACCCATAAAACATAAGAGAGGTTTCATTATCTTTAGGAGCCCCCTCCTCATTCATACTAATTGTTCCTTTTTTTTCTATATCATATCGAACATAACAATCAGGAATTTTCTTAACTAAATAATGAAATAAATTTTGAACTCCTCCCTGAGGTAAAGAAGCTGGAAAATCAATTACAGATCTTTTTTCCAAATGTTCACTTGTCATAAAGAAATACATTAAAAAGAGTATATAAGAATTATTATAGAAAATTATGCTAATTCTAATCTCTTCATTGCTCTGATAATTAGTTTTCTATTAGGAAGTTTATTTTTAAGCTCCTTGTCCATTGTTGCAATGATAACTCCTTTGTCTTTTTTTGCATAGTTTAAAATTCCTTTATCAACATAATCATGTTTAATATCTATTTTTTTTATTTTCTTTTTTTCAAAGATTTTCAGTGCAATTTCTGCATGTTCTTTGAATTTCCCTTTTTTCTTTGATTTTACAATTTTTTTAAGTTCATTAATAACTTGGATGGGAACAATAGAAGCAAGCCCAAGAAATTTAATTCCATCCAAAAAATCTATTTTATATTTTATTGCTGTTAAAATAAAACTTGTGTCTAATATTACATTTCTCATAACTATATTAGAATATTAAGGTTTAAATAATCTTTTTTATTAATTGAAATATGAAAGAGCGTGATAATGTTTTAAGGATTCTAAAAGAAACAAAAGAGGCAATTAAACAAGGAAATACTGCTAAAATAAAAAATTTAAGTAATCAAACAACAAACACTGCTTCTCTTACTCAAGACCCAGATAATATTGCTGTTGCGGTTATTGTTTATTCTATTGGAAAGATTTTGGAAAGAACAGATTATCAAAATTTAAGAGGATGGAATAATTTTTACAGAACTTTTATTTCTTCTCTGGATTTGGCAATAAAAGATGTTTCTGTAAATAATGAAAAGGCATTTAGAAAAGATTTTGAAATGATTCATAAATCAATAAATAAATTATCTGGAAAGTTAAAAAAATACATACAAGAGGTTTTTAGAAATGCCCAGATAAATAAAGCTTCTAGAATTTATGCTCATGGAATCTCTATGCAGCAGACAGCAGAACTTTTAGGGATTACTCCTTATGAATTAGCTGAGTATGCAGGAAAAACAGGTATTTCAGATGCTCCTATAACAAAAACAATGGATGTTAAAACTAGAGTTAAATTAGCTATGGAGATGTTTAAGTAATGAACGGAGCAATAATATTTGACGCGAGCACTTTGATTAGCTTATCTATGAATGGATTGCTTGGAGA
Organism: Candidatus Woesearchaeota archaeon; assembly: GCA_964648475.1. Taxonomy (GTDB): domain Archaea; phylum Nanobdellota; class Nanobdellia; order Pacearchaeales; family GW2011-AR1; genus WJLC01. The sequence continues at coordinate 1,531 of CAZYKW010000075.1, forward strand.
ATTAAAAAAATTAAAAAGGACCTTTAAAGGGAAATTTCTAATAACACATGAAGTAAAATATGAAGTAATTGATAGACCAATAAATGTCAAAAGATTTGAATTAGAAGCATTAAGAGTTAAAAAATTACTAGAAGAAGGAATTCTCGAGTTACCAGAATCTTTAGGAATAAATGAGAATGAAGTTAGTGAGAAAACAAAAAAAATACTAAGTATAGCAAATAATATGTTTGTGGGAAATAGAGGAGAAATTAAAATAATTCATTCTGGTGAAGCTGCATGCCTGGCTTTAAGCAGGATTCTTTTGGATAAAAAAATTCCTCATGTTATTGCAATAGATGAAAGAACCACGAGGATGCTTGGAGAGAAACCAGAGAAATTAAAAGAATTGTTACAGAAAAAAATGAGTACAAGGGTAAGATTAGTAAAAAGAGATTTTAAATATTTTAGAGGATTTAGATTTATTCGTTCTACTGAACTTCTTTATGTTGCTTGGAAAAAAGGACTTGTTGATTTAAAAGATGGAAAAAAAGTTTTAGATGCTCTTTTGTGGGCAGTTAAATTCAAAGGATGTGCTGTTTCTAGTGATGAGATTAGAGAAATTATGAGGATTAAGT
>CAZYKW010000076.1:0-2134 GCA_964648475.1 Candidatus Woesearchaeota archaeon
AGTAGAGGAATTTTTAGAATTAATAAAGAAACAAGAAGGAGCATCAAATCCTATTGCTGGGTTACTCTCCTTTATAAAGAAGTATGGCAAAAGCAGAAATACAAAAGAAAAATAATGAAGTTGTAGAGAAGAAAGATTCTGGTTTAACTTTAGATTGGAAAAAATTACAGTTACAATATTTTTTAAGTGATTTAAAATCAGCCAGACAATTTTTAAAACAAGAAGCAGGATTTACACAGAAACAATTAGAAAATGGTAATGTTATTAAAATCATAGAAAATTGGAAAATAGAAAAGAAAGAATGGGAACAAGATGCTTTAAACAGGACTATTCAGAATTTGAGTGAAAGCAGAACAATAGAATTAAAAGATTATATAACTGAGGAAGGAGCAGTAGTTAAACAGTTATTAAATATGGCAAAAATAGCCATGAATAATCTTGTTAAAAAAGGTAAATTAAAAGGAAAAGATGTTTTAGAATTAAAAAATACTAAAGGATTTAAACAAGTTACAGATGCTACTATTGCTATTATGAAATATAGTAGAGAAAGATTGGGCATTCCTTTTGAAAAGGAAGAAGAAAGATTAAAAAATTCAGTTAATTTTAATTTTGATTTAATTAATTTAGATGGTTTTGATGCTGATAAAGTCATAAACTTCTATAAAAAGAAAAGAAATGCAGGACAGATTAACACAACAAAAGTTAATGGAAGAGATATTGATGGAATATCAAATACTATTGAAAGTGAGGGAGAAATACAAGAATAATACAAAAGAAATTTATGAAGAACCTCCTGTTGGAATAAGAGAATTTCTTGAAACTCCAATATACTGTCCTTCACCAAATCAGATAAGACCAGCAGTTAAAAATATTTTAATAGAGTTCTTTGAAAATAATTACAAAGAAGCATTAGTTATAGCAGGTATTGGTTCAGGAAAATCATTTTTGACAAGTAAGGCAATTGAATATATTACTTATCAATTGTTATGTTTTAAAAATCCACAAAAAGTATTTAATCTTTCTGATGATAGTTCTATTTATATAATTAATGTTTCTATAAATAGAGAACAAGCAAAAAAAGTTGTATTTGGAGAAATAAAAAATAGAATTGACCAAAGTCCTTGGTTTCACCATTTTCATAAACCAAGTGATAAAATAAAATCAGAGTTGAGATTTGATAAAAATATTTCTATTTTTCCTTTAGGGAGTAATGAAACCGCACCTTTAGGGTACAATATTTTTTCAGGAATAATTGATGAAGCTTCTTTTCATGTAAGAACAAAAACAAAAGATTATGCAGAAGCTAGTTATAACCAGATGGCAAAGCGTATAAAAAGTCGTTTTATGGACAAAGGAAAATTGTTTATTATAACTTCACCGAGATTTGTATATGACTTTGCAGAAAAGAAATTTGAAGAAGATAAAAATCCAAGATTATTAAAAAAGAGAATTCCAGTTTGGGAAGCTATTCCAAAAGAACAATATTGTGGAAGAACTTTTGATTTAGGAGAATTTTTCCCAGAATTTAAAGGTAAGCAAATCCCTATTGAGTATTATAATGATTTTAGGAAAAATCCAGATTTATCTATGAGAGATTTAGGAGCTGTTCCAAGTCTTGCTTTACAAGGGTTCTTTAAAGATTCTTCTGTTCTTGCTAGGAATATTAATAAAAATAGGAAAACTCCTGTATTGCCGAATGGACGATTAGCAGATTGGTTTAAAGCACAAGATAAAGAAGAAAGATTTATCCATATTGACCTTGCTTTAGGAAAAGAAGATGGAGATGTAGCAGGATTTGCTATGGGAAAATTTAATGGATGGCTTGAGATTACAAATGAAGCCACTGGAAAAATAGAAAGACGACCTAAAATATATATTGATTTAATGAGAACTTTTGAAGCGTTACCGGGAAAAGAAATTGAATTTGGAAATATCAGAGAATTTATTTATGGATTGCAAAAAAGAGGATTTAATATTAAAAAAGTTAGTGCTGATTCTTGGCAGAGTAAAGATACTTTACAGATATTACATAATGCAGGACTTTAAACAATGACTTTATCAGTAGATAGGAATATAGAAGCGTACACTTATATGAAAGAAGGAATTTTAGAGAATAGAATGGTCTACTTTTTTT
>CAZYKW010000077.1:0-2074 GCA_964648475.1 Candidatus Woesearchaeota archaeon
TGATGAGAAAGATTCACCTTCTTTTGCAATATTTGAATTAGTAAAAGCAGAAATAAAATCTATTCAACCTGAAAAGAAACCTTTAGAGATTCCTGATGAAGAAGAAATCATTTATAATTGTCAGGGATGTAGAATAGAGAATCTTTGTTATCCTTTTAATTATCGACTTGATAAAGAATATTGCTCTATTAATGGAACTTTTGAAATTCAATTAGAAGCAGAGGCTTCTTGCAATAACGATTTTGAATGTGAAAGTAACATATGCATTGATAATTCTTGTGTGAGTGCAGGATTATGGAGAAAGATTCTCAATTGGTTCAAGAGTTTATTTAGTTAAATTTTTTATATAGACTGACTCTATTTCATTAAGAGTCCCTAGCCCATCTCATATATATTATGCCGAGTGACTCTTTTGCTCCAAATTTGTTAAATCTTTTAAATTCTGGGCGAGAAAAAATAAATTTATTTGAAAATCAGAGTCCTAAAAAATAACTAAATGACCTCAATGGATTAGATACCTATTATATAGGGTGACTGCCCCTAGTCACCACACTTCCTCATATATATTAAGTCGAGTGACTCTTTGGCATTTTTTGAAAAATTTTCCTACGACACATAGTAATTTACACCCCAAAAATACGAGTCCTAATTTTGGGCTTATTTTAGTAAAAATGACCCCTGCAGATTGTATGTCTATTATTGGGCGGGTCTTTTTGAATTCACTCAAATTGTTTAAGTGGCAAGACTTCCAAAATTCCTTGTTTCACTTTTAGAAATAATTCTGACATTTCTTTCATTTGATTTTCCATATGGGCAACTCTTTCCTGCAAAATTAATCTTTCACTTTCAGATTTCTGCAATCTATTTTCTAATTCTGTTTTAGTAACATCAACCAACATATCATCTTCACAAATTGTATCTTTCATTCCAAGCATTTCAGAATAATAATGAATCTTATCTGACTTTTTCCAGCCAAATCTAAACTTCAATGCAGATTCAGATTTATATCTCAATAGCCAGTAACAGCAACTGCAATGCCTGAAATCATACATTGTCAATTCAGAATATTTTTGCCCAGCAAGACTTTCTCTATCTCCTAAAATTTTCTTGCCAAGTCTCTTTAGATGCTGATTAACAGCTCTTGGATCTATTTGAAATAAGTATTCATCTTTTTCTAATCCTTCATTTTCTATAAATTCTTTAATTAATGATGAACATAACATTAATTTTATCTTTCTTCCAAAAGTCTTGCTTACTTCTTCTCTGATGTGTAATTCTTTGTAACCATTATATAAATCCGAAACTTTAATATTCATTAATTCAGTTGGAGATCTAATTCCAGTATCAAATAGAAACATAATCAAAACCTTATATTTGAATAAAGAATTATTACAAAGCTTCTTAATCTGATTTTCTGAGAGATAAACCCATCTTGGTTTATCTGTTTTTGTATCTAAATCTAAAGTGATATCTCTAATTTCTATTCCTTGCTTTCTATTGATCTTCATCCACCAATGCCAGAAAGATTTAAAGTTCTTAACAAAGTAGGCAGTTGATTGATAGGGCTGACCATTTTGTTTTCTGATTACACCTTTTCTCATATCTGAAAAAAAGCAACAAAGCCGATCTTCGCTTATTTCTGTTATTTTGCTTAGATTGTATAGTTCTTGGAATTTTAACGCGAAAAACCTTAATTTCTGGTGCAATGTGTTTAATCTAACATAGCTCCTCGCCCCCTTTACACTAGAAGACGCCACATTTACTCCATTCTCCATATCATTTACATATTGTAAAATTATATCAGAATCATATTTACTTATGTCTGGGATTCCCTTTTCCATAGCACTCTCTTTCCACTTAATGTATCTCTCTTTATGTTTATATGGATCTATCTTCATTCAGTGTGTTGTGCGATGGATAGACTTTTTAAATATTGTCGAGATAGGAGTGATGGGTTTATTTATTAAAAATGGAATGAAAAACTATTTGCATATAAATCTTTATTAAGCTGAAAGAATCTTTTATTTTTATGTATTTAATGTATGTTGATGAATCAGGAAATGCTAATTATAAT
>CAZYKW010000078.1:0-2012 GCA_964648475.1 Candidatus Woesearchaeota archaeon
CTGCTATATGTTCTAATAACATAAATTGTTCTTGATCAATTGGTTTTTGTGCTGAAGCTTCTAATAAATCTTGTTCAAATAATTTATTAGCAGTTTCTAATTGATTTAATCTTTCTATTACACCAAAAGCAAACCATGCGCCTATTACAATCGCACTTATAAGCCCTATCAGATTCCTTAATGGAAGTCCGATTTGAGTGTTATCATTTATTTTCATAATAATTTTTCAAGTAACAATAATGCTGCAGTCCCCACTCCAGCTAATAATACCCAATAGATTTTGTCTATCTTGCCGCCCAAACCTTCAATATCATCATGCATATGTTTAAGATGATTATTTTTAATTACATTAATATCTTTTTTTAAGCCTGTGACGTGTCCATAAAGAGCTACCAGATGTTCACCTGTAGTTTTAGGACTTTTAGCCATTATATTCCTTGTAACCTTGGATCGTTTGAAGTAATATTTTTTGTAGCTTTAGGACGAGCTATACTTTCTTTACTTCTTTTACGAAGTTGTACTTTAGCAGATTCCTGCTTTCGTCTTTCATCTATTTGTTTTTTTAAATCTCTGATTAAATTCATAGTCTACAAAGTATAACAAAATTAATTTTTAAGGCTAGAAAATAATGATTAACATTTCCATCTTCTACGAGCTTGTCGTATTCTAGAATTAGGATTATTTCTTGTCTTTGCAGAGCTTCTTTTTAATTGTCCTAATGATCTTGCACAATAAGATTTTCTTCTTTTAGCTGCTTTACTACCAGGTTTTACTTTACCAGTAACAGCCATAGATAATTTAGAACCAGGATTAGCTCGTCTATAAGCTCTTATTCCTGCTCTAGTCATACCTGCACCTTTTTTAGTAGGTCGATAATATTTTTTTCTTCTAGGAATATCTCCAGTTCTTTTTCTAGGTTTAATTCTTGTTCTAGCCATGTAATGCTCCTCCTCTTTCTGCAGAAGATCCATAACCTCCATGACCACTAAAACCACCGGAATTGTTACCTCCACCACCTCCCATATATGTATCTCTAGGTGTTGGTTGTATATTCATTATTCTAGCTGGTGTAGTATTAATTGTGCCTTGAGGATCTTGCATAGTTATATTTTGTACTCTACGATTATCTGCTGCTTTTAAAGCAGCACCTGCAACAAATGGAATTGCAAAAGGCATTAGTGAACCTGTTGCTACTGTGGCTCCTATTCTAGCAACATTTTGAACAACTGGGGGAATACCTAATTTATCTTGAACAAAAGAATCATAATAATTTAAATTACTTGAAATCATTTCATCTGCAGTTTCTTTCATTGCTCCGATTTTTTCAAAATCAAAATCGAAACCTGTAGTAGAAGGTTTTATTTCTTCTTTTACTTTTAATTCTTCTCTTTGATTAGGAGTCATAAACATTCTACATACTCCATTAACAGACATCGTACCATCAGGACAAACAAATTCTTTCATCAACTTCTTCCTTGTCTATTATATTTTTTATAACTTCGTTTTTCATTTTTATTCAAAGTCTTTTTGTGTCTTCTCGGTCTTTTCTTTGGCTTAGTTCTAGGTACGAAGTGGGTAAACTTTTGTTTAGCCATTTACTTTTTTTTCTTCTTCTTCTTCTTCATAGCTTTAGCTATTGCCATAGCTCTTTTCTTTTCGTAAGAAGACATCTTACCATCTTTATTTAAATCGCCTTTTTTCATCATACGACCTGTAATTTTAGAGTTTTGCATTCTGCCTTCGCCTGATCCTGCTCCAGCAGTCATTTTCATTTTTCTTTTTCTTTTTTTCATTAGCTTTTCTTTCCTCCGCCAGGTCCTAACTTAATAGGAATCACTGGAGATTTTTGATCTCTTAAAATATTTTTTATTCCAGGATAATCTTTAGCTTTACCAGAATAAATTTTTCCACCTTTAGTTTTGTAATCTGATAATTTGTCTTTATCAGAAATATCAGCAACTAATTCTCTTTCTTTTGATTTACCTTCTTCGTAGCCATCGTCATCAATCATT
>CAZYKW010000079.1:0-1804 GCA_964648475.1 Candidatus Woesearchaeota archaeon
ATACTCTAAAACTTCCCCTCCTTCAATCTGCAGTTCATCTTTTACATCATAAATTTTAATACTGCTTTTTTTTGTAACTACATTTGAAACAGCAGCAAATCCAATAATTGCAGCGATTACAATAATTGCTCCTATTAAATAAAATTGTCCTCTCTTTTTCATAGTATAATCATAGAAAACTAATTTATTAATTTATTGCTTACTTCGCTTATTCAATATTTAAAGAGAATAATCAAAGTAGACCGAGCAATTAGCTCAAAGATTGTTAGAAAGCTACCTTTATTCTTCCTCAGCTTCGCAACCTGTTAAGCACTTCAATAAATGTTTAGGGCTGCTCCGATCAAGGTCTGACCCGGTTTGCATCTACGAAGTCAAAACAGACAAAGCGTCAACGTCCAAATAAAGACTTTTTAACGCACTTATCACGCCTCACTCGTAGTCTGCCGTAAAGCCCGTTTGCAAGCAGCGGAGGGCTAACCCGCCAACCTAGTCTACATAAATACCCATTCATATGACTTTATAAGCTTTATCCATTTCTCTTAAGAAGGATATATAAAGAAATTATTAAAGCAAAAAGGGCAATTGCAATTGACACCATTATTAAAAAATCCATGTCTTTTAAACGCTAAACAATTATAAAAGTATTATTATAATTTAATAACTATTCCATAAAACAAGTTTAAATTCGTCATCTCTTAAAAATAAACTCTCTCCTGAAAGATTTTGCGATTTTATTATTTTCTCTTCATTTTGTTTTAATGTGATATTTAATTCTATGCTTTTTCTTCCTTCTTCTTTAATCTCCCACTTGTTTAAATCACATTCAAAATAACAATTGTTTTTCAAAATAATTATTTCATTTTTATAATTAAATTCCTTTAATTCAATACACTTAGAACATTTGTGATTGGATTTTTCACATAGATTTTTATTTGATTTAATACATTCTTTCCATGCTTCTTTAAATTCTGAATAATACTTGTCTTTTCCAGAAGGAAAATAATAATTTGCAAATCCCTGTTCAATTATTTTTTTATTAATACTCTTTTCATTTAAAAATAAGTACCCTAAAATTCTATTATATTTATCATATTTTTCTTTTCCATATTCTAATTCAATAGTTTTGTTTAAAATCAACTCCTGTAAAAATTCTTTCGCTTCTTCATAATATTTTTCTCCTCTTTCAGGAGTATTTATCCCTAATAACCTTATAGAAGTTTCATTTGCTTTAATAGTGTCCCCATCAATTACTCTATCAACTACTATGCTCTCTCTTGAATTAAATATCTCTGTTAAAAAAGAATCAATAAAATTATAATTAATTGTAAAAAGCAATAGTATCAAAATTACTAGAAATATTTTTTCTCTTTTATTTTTCATATAATTCTCTATTTTCATAATATTTAAAAGTAAAGGAAACTTTATCTTAATATGGCTTGGAGAACATATCTTATTTTATATTTTGGAACAAAAGATGCAAAACCTTCTGAGGTTGCAAAAAATCTTACAAATATTGGTTTTGAATCTAATATAGGTTCAGTTGACTTTGTATATCAATGGGGAGAAGAGCAACCAACCAAAGAGCAGATACTTGAACTTGCAGATAGAATTCTTGAAGTTTTAAAAGATACTGGCTCTATGTTTAATATTGATACTCATAACTAATTTTTCTAGAGAGCAAGTTTTATAAGTAGATTTCTATTCTGAAAATTATCCTATGCGAGGGTGCCGGAGTGGTCAAACGGGCTGGACTTAAGATCCAGTAGCTTAGTGCTTGCGCAGGTTCAAATCCTGTCCCTCGCAT
>CAZYKW010000080.1:0-1750 GCA_964648475.1 Candidatus Woesearchaeota archaeon
AAGTATGCAAAATAGATTGAATACTTCTACTAATACTATGATTTCTATACAAGATTTATCTAAGGCCTTTGAAAGAGAAAATTTGTTTGAAAAGATTAACTTGGTACTCCATGCAAAAGATAGAATAGCTTTTGTTGGAAAAAATGGTTCTGGAAAAACTACTTTTTTTAATTGTATAGCTGGTAAAGAGAGTTTTAATGGAAGAATAATTATTCCAGATATAAAAATAAGCTTAATGGAGCAAGAAAAGAATTTTTCTAATTTGAATAAGACCTTTGAGGAGTATTTAAAAGACAAAGAAAAAAAATTAGAAGAAAGAAGAAAAGAACTGGAAAAACAAATAGGGGATCCTAAATCATATGAAAATGAAGAAAAATTTAATTCTTTATTAGATGAATATAATTTGCTTTTAACAGATCCTTCTTTTAATATGGAAAAGGGGAGCATAAGAAAGATCTTGAAAGAATTAAAGATGAATGAAGCAGATCTTAATCAAAAAATTAAGAGTCTTAGTGGAGGCCAGAAAACAAAATTAAGATTAGCAGAATGTTTGTCAAAAAAAGCAGATATTTATTTATTAGATGAACCTACAAATAATCTTGATTTAATTACACGAGAATGGCTTGAAGCATATGTAAATGCAAATATAAGAACTTTGATTGTTATTTCACATGATAGGTATTTTTTAAACAAGGTAGTTGAAAAAGTATGGGATTTAGAAAATAAAACAATTAAAGAATGGCCTTACAAATTTAGTGAATATATTAAAAGAAAAAAAAGTTATATAGAAAGTTTAGAAAAGAAATACAAAGATGCAATTAGGGAAAAGAAAAGGCTTTTAGAATCAGCTAAAGCTAAGAGAGATCAAATGTCTAATTTATATAATCCCACTTTAGCTAAAAGACTTGAAAGAGATGCAAAAAAGTTAGAGGAAGTTGCAAATCCTTTTGATTTTATAAAAGATATAAATATTGATTTTAATAGCAAGAGTTTACATAATTGCGCTATATTTAGATTGGAAAATGTTGAGAAAAAATTTGATAAAGTGTTATTTAAAGATGTAAATAATGAAATCAATTTTGGAGAAAAAATTTGCATAGTTGGAGAAAATGGAACTGGAAAAACAACATTTTTGAAAATGCTGATTGGAAAAATTGAACCTTCAAAAGGAAGCATATATAGAAGAAAAGATGTTAAAATAGGCTATTTTGACCAAGAATTAAAAGGAATAGACAAAGAAAAAACAGTAATGCAGTTCTTTGTAGAAGAAACTAGAAAAGATGAAGAGCAATTAATATCCATTCTTTTAAAATATGGATTTGAAAAAGAAAGTTTTCAAAAGAAAATAAAGCATCTTTCTGGAGGAGAAAAAGGAAGGCTAAATATTTTGAGAATAGCTTTAGAGAAGAATAATATCTTGGTATTAGATGAACCTACAAATAATTTAGATATTTATTTAATAGAATCTTTAGAAAATGCTTTACAAAAATTTGAAGGAACAATTGTTTTTGTATCTCATGACAGATATTTTGTAGATAAAGTTGCTAATAGGATATTAGAAATTAAGAATAAGAAAGTATCTAGTTTTAAGGGAAATTATTCAGAATATATTGAATTTAAAACTAGCTAGAGCTGGGTTTCAAAAGGTTTAAAAATAAATTTGTGATAAATAAATTATGCTTCGGTAGTTTAATGGCTAGAACATAACCCTGTCGCGGTTAAGACCCGGGTTCGATTCCCGGTCGGGGCG
>CAZYKW010000081.1:0-1740 GCA_964648475.1 Candidatus Woesearchaeota archaeon
TCTAGTGAAAGTACGTCATATTTATTATATTCTTCCATTTCTTTCCAAGCTTCAATGTTACCTTTCAAACATTCTCTCCAAAGAGAGAAACCTGAAAATTTTGCGTGCTTTAGTTTTTTGAATTTTGTACAAAGTTTATCAGTCATATATTCAAGTTTATTACTTGTAAAACTAAAATGTCTTTTAGCTAAAATTTTTGTATCAATGTGTCTATAACTACTTGGTGGTTTTATACCATTTAAAATAAATCTTGCATTTAATTTTTTATGATCAAATGTTTTTGAATTTTGACCAATAACAATGTCAGCTTCATTTAAAAGTTTCCAAATGCCTTTTAGGATTTTTTTATCATTTTCAATGTTTTTTTCATTTCTTTGATCCATATACATTACTTTATCTTCTGGATCTCCGAGCCATTTGGCACTCCAACTAAGAACATACCAATCGCTATATAACTGATTAAGAGCCACATTATTTTCCCACAAAGACCAAACATAACCAAGCATGGGAGCGGTTTCTATATCAAATAGTAATATTTTTGGTTGATCCTTGTTTGATCCTGAAGGTTTTCTTTTTTGATCACTTTTTGTATGTCTTCGAAATGCTTTTCTGATTGATTCGGGTGATTTATTTAGTTTAAATTCTTTTTTTAATATTTTAGCTATTTGATCCCAAGTATGTTCCTCATAAAGCTCTTTTATGCGATTTAAAATAACTTGTGTATACACTTTCATTTTTTATTTTCCTTGTTCCATTTTTGCCATTTTTCTAAAATTTCTTGTTTTTTATCTTCTTTTGTTTCTATGTTTTTTCTAGAAACCTTCTTTGGTAAAGTTTTATATTTTAAAATTTCTTTTAAAGGTTTTCCTTCTGTTATTTCTCCTAAAAATTCTTCTGTTTTTGACCAAGCTTCTGATAAAGTTTTATTTTCAGCTTTTAATTCTCTTATTGTTTTTTGTAATTTTCTAATTTGACTTTTTAGTTTTCTTATTGTATCTCTTAAAGTTTCAGTATCTTCTTTTGGATAAGTTTGGCGTCTTTTTAATTTTGTCATTAAGTGGTTTCCATAGTTTTTTCACTAATAAGATTAAAATGGTCCTTTATAAGATTTGTCTATTCTGACAATTATATACATAATTAAAGCAAAAGGCAAGAGTAAAATCCAATATTTTTCATAAAAATCAAATGTTGTGAGAATCAATATATAGATAAAATTTAAAAAAATCATAAAAATCCAGTACTTCCAAAACCATTAGAACCTCGATTAGTACTAGATAATTTTTCCACAATTTCAAATTCAGCTCTTTCAACTTTCTTTAATACAGCTTGAGCTATTCTATCGCCTTCATTAATTCTATAAGAATCTGCCTGATTTTGAGAAATATTATCCACAATTATCATAACTTCTCCTCGATAATCATGATCGATTGTACCAGGAGAATTAGAAATTCTAATTTTAGTTTTTGCAGACATACCACTTCTGGGTCGAATTTGAAGCTCATATCCTTCTGGTATTTCAAAAGATAGTCCAGTTCTAATTTTCATCGTACTACCAGCAGCGACTGTTAGACTGTCGATACTATGAATATCAAATCCAGCTGAACCTTTTGTAGCATAGAAAGGTATTTGAGCACGACTCTCTGTTTTTTTTATTTTAATTTTCATTAAAACTACTCCTTTTATTTATTCACTACTCCAAACAAAACAGTTTCTTTGATCTTCTCTAAACGTATCTTTCTT
>CAZYKW010000082.1:0-1707 GCA_964648475.1 Candidatus Woesearchaeota archaeon
TTCCAACCTGCTGTGAAAAAAACAATTCTTCTTTTTGAAACATCTCTTTCTTTTGTTCTTCTAGAAATAACTGCCTTCTTTTCAAATTATCTTCTAATATTTGTAGATTCTTTCTTCCATTTATTCTGCTTTGTTGTATTATTTTTTCTGCCATTTTCTATTTATCGCATTGGAGCCTAAAACTAAAATTGGATTTAATATCGGGTTTAACGAACTTTCCAATAGAAACATACCTTATATTTCTCATAGAAATTTCTCCTTTTCTAAGTTTAATTCATTTGAATTTGAGCTATCTAAACCATCATTTCCTTTAGATAATTTACTAACCTTTGTTTCTTTTGTAGATTCGTGATTGTCACCTTCTGAGTCATTCCTCTCTAAAAACATAACCTCATCTTTATTTAAAGTAAATTTTTCACATAAAAATTCTCTACATTTATTCCATCCAACTTGAAACCCTTTTGCATAAGCATTACTTTCTATTTCAGACATCTTTTTCTCCATTTCTGTTCTTCCCATTTAACTTCTTAATAAACTCTCTAGTTTCATCTAAACAACTAGCACTCATATAACAATCTTTTTCTAGAAGTAAGCACCAAGTCATCCAAGCACCAACTCTAATCTTTTCTATAGTTCCAATAAACTCCTGTTTATCATTTTCAATGCAATAACTTCCATCGGTAGCTAATGTAAAACAAAGTCTATTCATCTTTTTCTCCTATTGCGTTTTTTAATTTTCTTCTTACTATATTCCAATCTTTCCATCCATTTGGTTTTAATTCTAAACCAGTTTCTTTAATAAAATCAGAATATTGATTTTTAGCTTCTTCATCAATCAACTTAAGGATTCTTTGTCTTTCATATAATTGACCATCAATAAACTCTTGTATTCTTTTTTGTGGTTTCATATCCCTTTCTCCTCATATAATTTAATTGCTTGTTCTAAGTCTTTTTCAAATTTGTCTCTAAAAATCTCACAACTTCGACATCTCTCACATCCACAATGTTTTGAACTTATTAATTCTAAACTATCCAACCATCTCTGGCAGGTTAATTTATGTTCTCTTATAAATAATTTATGTTTTTTTACAATTGACATATTTCTCTCTTTTCTCATCATTGCTATATTTCCTAATGCTATTTCTGCTTCTTTCATACTAATTTCTCCCCTGCGAGTTTTCTTTTCTTTTCATATAATCTAATTATTTCTTTCCAGTCGGCTTGACAATGCACACAATTTCTAACTTTACAATCTTTTATTTTCTTAATTCTTTGTTTAATGCTTTTGTCTATTTTTCTTTCTCTTTTAATAAATTCTTTGACATGACGTGGGTCTAATACCAATCTTTCTCCTGTCCATGTCATCTTCTCACTCAAATTAAACTCAGTCATTTTTTCTTCCTCCGTTCGTATTATAGTTCTTCTGCGTTTTATTTTCTATTTTTATAGTTTCATAATCTTTTAATTCTTTAAAACCTATTATTATAAACTGACCTTTATCAATTTTGTTATTCTCAGCTAATTGATTTGCAACTTGTTTTAAATTTACAAGTCCTTCTATAGTTACCATTGCATATCCAAATCCTTTTCCATCATTATAACTTATAAAATATCTTCTTGTTCTCATTTTACTTATTTCCAGAACCTCCTACTTCCTGTGCTACTAAAATATAATCTTGGCTAATCTGAAATTGTCCATAGTCCCTA
>CAZYKW010000083.1:0-1646 GCA_964648475.1 Candidatus Woesearchaeota archaeon
TTTACATCTGCTTCATAATGAGTCCCTGTAGATGTTTCTCCTGTTTTTTTAAGAGTATAAAATCCTGTTAATTCTTCTAATTTACCCTCTCTAATTCTTAGAACAGATCCAAATTGTTCTTTATTTTCTCCTATTTGAAGCCTGAAATAGTATTCTTCTAATCTCATCCTAACCACCTCATTTTACCAGGACGTGGTTCAAATATTATTCCTTCTTCTAGAAGCTTTTTGATTTCTTGATTAATTATATCTGGAGAAGTCTCTCTTAATTGAAGAATTATTTTATCAACTTCTATTCCTCCATCCTCTTCTGACTTTTTGATTAATCCAAGTATTTTATCTTTTATTGCTACTATTTTATTTTTTTCAATTGGTTTTGAACCTTGAATTTGTGTTCTTTCTTTTTCAAGCTCTAATTTTCTTATTAATAGATATTTTGGGTCTTGGTGTTTTATTATTTCAGAAGAAATGTAGACTTCATTGTTATAATGTCTTAGAATTCCAATAACAACAACCGTATCTCCTTGATTTACTTCTTTAAATTTTCCAACATCATCTCCAAAAGATTTTAATTTTATTTGTCCAGAACCATCATCAAGGGTTAGAGATAAGTATTTGCTTTCTCCCTCTCTTTCATATTTATCAACTATATTCCCCACAATATTAACTCTTACTATCCTTTTATTTCCAAGCTCTAAAAAAGAAAATCTCTCTCCATCAAAAATAGGTTTTCCAATTAGTAATTCTCCTACTCTGAATTTATATGCTATATTTCGTTTAAATTGTTGTTCTGGCATTTTATTCTAAATTATTCCTTTGTTTTAATTCCCTCATTTTGTATAAAATACTTTCCTCTATATTTATTTTGTTAATTGAGGCTAAATGAATTAAAAGAATAAGAACATCTGCAATTTCATTAGAAAGTTCTTGTTTTATTATTTGTTCATTTCTTATTTTAGGTTTATTTATCTCTTTTGCTAATTCTCCTATTTCTTCGATTATATGATTAAAGGTGGATTCAGAATCATGTGTGCAATTATATTTTTTGTCCATTTTATAGATGAGATTCAATATCTGTTTTTGTAATTCTTGTGTCTCCATTTTATTCTTTATTCTTTATTCTTTATAAGCATTTATGGGATTAGCAATTAAATCCATAACTTGTTCGTTGTTTCTGTATTCTATAAAAGGTATTTTTAAATCTATTAAGAGATAATTAAATAGTCTATCAATCTCTTTTTGAAATTCTGGATTAACTGATCTTATCCCGTCTGCTACTAATCTCTTTTCTCTTACTGGAACTTTTATTAAATACTCATATTCTTTTGCCTTTGCCTTTACAAATTCTTCTAATAGGGGGTCTTTTCCAAATAAATTATAACGATAAACATATCCATCTAAAACACTTCTATCACAAATTAAAACATCACATTTCCCAGTAAATTCTATTTCTCTAATATGCTGATTATAAATTATCCACTCTGAAGCCTCTTTTGTTTGTTTTTCATTTATTGGAAGAGGACATTCTCTTGCTAACTCCCCTAAAAATTCTGTGTGAATTCCTCTTTTTTTAGATTCAGCTGTTAATTCATGGGCTAAAGTTGTTTTTCCTGTTCCATGTGTTCCTATTAAAGCTATTTTTCTCAT
>CAZYKW010000084.1:0-1626 GCA_964648475.1 Candidatus Woesearchaeota archaeon
TTTTTTCTTATTTTTTAATTTAAAAACTTTTTTACAATTCGGACAATAGAACCAATTATCTTTTGTAAAATATCCTGTCAATAATCTACATTCAGGACAAATCAATTGTTTAAATCCTTGCATATAATCTAAAAGATGAAGTCAAAATTTAAGTTAATTTATTAATTTTTAATTTTTTACTTCTTACTAATTACTCATTTGGAAATCTAATAACATCTTCAATGCAAGGAGAATGCCTTGCCCATTCTGATTCTATTGGTTGTTTTTCATCGCAATCGTTTCCTTCTAAATGATAGACATTTTGATAATATCTAAACCATTCTGCCATCTGCTTTGTTTCTGGAGATTCTTCCCAAAATATATTGGTAATCATTTGTTTGATACTTTTATTCTGTTGCTCATTTACTATTACTGCGTCTATCAAGGTAAGTATCTTACCTAATTTATGTTTTGCTTTACCTCTGTTAAAACCATAAACTTGGCTCCATAACATTTTCAAAGGACTTAACTCTTTCTTTTCTTTGATTTCTTCAGGAATTTTATCTCCTGAATCATCATTTGACTTTTTATTTGACATAACTCTTTTTTTGACTAAACTTGACTTCATCTTTTAAATTATCTCCTTCTTCCTCTCCTTGAACCTCCCGGTCTTCCTTTTCCTTTTCCTCTGCCATCATGAGCAGGACCATTAGGAGGACAAGGTTTCTTTTTTGCTTCTTTGTTCATAAAATTCTACTTAATAATTATATTCTTAATTCTCCAAAAGAGAATATATGCAAATCTCCCATGCTTTTACCAAGAAAAATTTTTCTCCTTTGAAGAACAATTACATGAAAATAATTAGTATCCTTTCGGAGAATTAAAAATACAATTTTCTATATCAAAAAAGGCGAACAAAAAAGTCCGCCTATTCTGTATATTCTATTTTTATATCTTCACTATTTATTACATTACTATTTTCAAATTTTCTTACTTCTTTTATTTCTTTATTTAGTTTCTTCATTCTTTCCTTCATATTTTCTTTTCCTCTTTTATGTAAACCAAAATACATAATTGAAACTGCTTCTTTCCAAATTTCATAATCTCTTTTTTTCTTTGCTTTTAAAGGATACTTTTCAAAATGAGGAATAATTTTTTCATATAAATCTTTGTATTTTCTAACTTCAAATCTTGCTTGAGGACTTCTTGGTATTCCATCTTTCTTATTCAATCCTTGTTTTCTACCTAAAATACCACAATTAAAATATTTTTGTATCTTTTCTAAAATTTCATAATCATCCTCTCTTAATATAATTCCAAACCATGCTTCAAAAGTTTCAAGTTCTTTTTCTCTTATACAAAAATAACCTTCTCCATCAACAAATCCTGAAATATAACTTTCAAAATTCAACTCATCCATTTCATCTTCATTATATTCTATTGAAGAATTTGTACCCTCCCATAATTTAACTGAATTTATTAAAGGTATTTTTTTCTTCAACCTAAAATAAATATCTTTAACCATATTTTCTGCAGTCGGATTATAATCTACTTCATCATTTATATATTTATGGTCAAAAACAATATCTATATTCTCTTTTACTATTTTTTTTACCTCTTTAAAATCCATTATCATGTCATTTTGTA
>CAZYKW010000085.1:0-1607 GCA_964648475.1 Candidatus Woesearchaeota archaeon
ATAGAATTAAAGTTATTGTTTATTATTTCTAATCTGTTTTTTTGTTTCTTCAAAAGTAATTATACTCCCATATAAAGGACTACTTAAAACTTGGGCAAAAAAGTTTAAATACTTAACTTGAGTATTTCTATCTTTTATATTTTCTTTTATATATTTGTATTGTTTTCTATATGCTTCTAATTCTTGATTATACCTAAATTTCTCATCTTTAAAAAACATTTTCCACCATTTTTTCCAGCCAACTCTTTCCTGTTGTTCTACATGAGTAGATTCATGAACATATAAGTCATCTGTCATTTTTCTACAATAAATAGTATGGTCTATTGCAAATACTACCCCTTTATCAAAATCTACAAAAGCTTTCCCAAATAATTTTTGTGCTTTTTTGTAAATCTTTTTAGGCGGATAATCATTTACTATTTTTATTTCTTTCTCTTTCTTTTTAAACATATTTAATAAATTATTTAAAGTGAGGGGCAATTCTCAGAAGTATCCCCTTGCGAAAATAATTCCAAAAATTACCTTCCTCTTTAAAAAATCTATTTTTTTAATACAGTATTTTCCTCTGGAGTATGTGTTCCTGCTTGTCCTCCTGCTATAATTATTCCTAATCCTCCTACTGATTTATTACAATGCCAACATACGCCAGCCACAGCATCAGCTACATCTTTTGAATTATGTACAAATACTCCGCTTGCTAATGCAAAATTTCCTGTCTTAGGTACGGTTAAATCATAAACATCTTCATTACTTTTTACTTTTTTTACAAAAATCACTTTATGGTTTTTTTGTTTAGAACTCCTATTTTGAATTATTTTAGCTCTCCTTGCTCTTTGATAATGTAAATCACATAAACCTCTTGCATTAGATATTCTCTTACACCCTTCAATAGAACATTCTTTTCTTCTTTCTCCATAATCTCCATTAGCCCACTTTTCTTTCATTCTTTCTGAGTGTTTTTTTTGTGCTTCTTTATTCTGTCTATATTTCAAGTGTCCTTCCCTCATTTTGCTTTCTTTTACTTTCCATAACTCTTGGGCATGTAGTTTATAATGTTTTTTAATTCCCATTATTTCAAGATTCTCAGGAGAATTATCCCACTTTATTCTATTTTTATGATGTACTACATAACCTCTTGGGCAACCTCCAACAGATAAATGATGTGTTAATATTCTTTTATTTCTAATAGGACACCAAACTCTCTCATAATCAGAATTAACTCCTTTATATATTCTTGCTCTATATAAAGGCATTATAGAAATATCTGGAGTTATGTTTTTAGCTTGAACCCAATCGCCTTGTAAAGTCATAAATAAATGTTCTGGTGTACATCTTATTACTTGAAAATTATCTAATGTTAATTCTACTAACTCTTTTGCTTTTTTAGTAACTCTGGCATTTCTTGCTTTTTCTATACATAATCCATCTTCTCCAATAGAGTATACATAGAAATCTTCTTTTCTTTTAGATAATTCTTTAAAAGTAGGATTTGTTCCGTCTACTAAAGCAACTCTTGTTTCTTCTGTAAAACAGCCATTCAAAGGGTGGTCTACTTTTTTTCCATCAATTAACTCTAAATAACGACATTCTTTTATAAATTTTGGGTA
>CAZYKW010000086.1:0-1581 GCA_964648475.1 Candidatus Woesearchaeota archaeon
AACATTAGAAATCACAACAAATTGGCATATAATAAAAATTGACCATTTAGAAGCAGATGATATTATAGCAGTGGTTTGTAGATATTTTAAAGATAAAGAAGTAGTTTTGGTTACTTATGATAGCGATTTAGAACAATGTTGGGCTTACGAGCATGTTAAAATATTTTCTCCTAAGTCTAAGAAATGGAAACTAAAACCTACTAATTTTAATGCTTATAAATTAATTTCTAAAAAGATACAAAAAGAAGTTTCAGATAATTTGACAAGTCCTATTTTAAATGAAGAAGATTATTATACTCGATTAACTTGTGTTAATTTATTAGAATTACCTGAGTGGGTTGAAAATTCTGTTAAAAAAGATTTAGATAATATAGAAGATAGAGTTTATTATCCTGAACATTTTCCGTTCAATGGACTTAAAGAGAGATATGAAAATTTATACAATAACACAAAAGATATTATAATATATGAAGAACAATTAAGAAAAGCAGAAGAAAAGGAAGCAAGGAAAAAAAGAAAAAAATTAGAAGAAAAAGCAAAAGCTAAAAGAAAAAAAGAGAGAGAAGCTAAAAAACTCGCAAAGGAGAAAAAATAATGAAAGAAATACTTGGGCTACTTATATGTTTAGCAGGAGTGATTTTAGGACTTTACTTAGGAGTATGGGTTTGTTTTATTGGAGGAATAGTGCAAGTAGTTGAAGCTGTAAAGGCTACTCCTGTAGAGGCTTTAGGAATTGCTTTAGGACTCCTAAGAGTAGCATGTTCTAGTTTTGTAGGGTGGTTGACTGGTTTATTAGTATTTTCAGTAGGAGCTACAATAGCAAAATAATCTAAAAAGGAGGAAAATAGACATGGCATTTAAATTTATTAGAGCAGGTCACAAAGAGCCATTTATTAAAGTGGTTATGGATGGTAAAGAAACATGGTGTAGTTGTTCAGATGCTGTAAGAACCTTTGCCAAAAATAATTTTGCACAAGGCGATGATATTGAGTTTGAATATGAAACGAAAGATGGAAAACCTAATATCACAAGCAAAGTTACAAAAGTTGGTGGAAGTTCTGCATCTTCTGAGAAGAAAGAAGAAGGAAAGAAATCTTATTCTCAACCAACAGGGAATAAATATAATGACCCTAATGTTCAGAAATCTATTGTTCAACAAGCTGTAGCAAAGGCAACAAGTACAGTAATGATTTCATTACAAGGTCATATTAATCCTAATAATGTAAATGAAGTTTGGAATTCTGTATTTGAAAATATTCTGAAAAAAGTCAACGGATAAGGGGTTCTTTATGCAAAAGAAGAAATTAGCCACAAAAAGAAAGTCTTCAAAGAAAAGAACTGTTTCGAGAACCACTAAAAGAAAATCGAAGAAAATAACTACTTTAAAATATGAAATAGATATTAAACAGTTACTTCTTCATTCTCGTCAAGTCTTTTTATATGGAGAAATTAATGAGAAATCTGCTAATTATATTAATAAAGAAATGTTGGCTTTAGCAGAAATCAGCTCTGAACCTATTGCTATGTGGATTAATTCAGGTGGGGGAAGTGTCTTAGATGGTTTTTCTATTATTGATACTA
>CAZYKW010000087.1:0-1541 GCA_964648475.1 Candidatus Woesearchaeota archaeon
AATTTATGATGTAAAAGATGAACTGCAGATTGAAGGAGGGGAAGTTTTAGAGTATTGTGTAACCAAGGGAGGAGCCCCAAAAACAGATGATTTTATTGAGGAGTATCAAAAATATCAAGACACAATAGGAGAAGATAGAGAATTATATTTTATATATGGAGACGTGAATGACATATATATTATTTCATTTAAAGAGATTCAAGTAACTACAAAAGTTGTTGGTGTAGGAGAAATATCCACTCCAACAACTATTCCAGAGAAGGAAAAGACAACAGTAACATCCCAAGGGGAAATAGATACAATAAATGTTATAATAAATGAAAGAGAATACCCATTTGAATTAAAACCAGGAGAGAATTTCTTTTTTGTGATTTCCCAAGAAGTAGAAGGAGAACAACATATTGTAACAGGCTAATGAATCTTTTGAAAAGGTTCCCAAACCAGAATAAACCAAATAAGAAATAAAATGGATAAAAAAGCTGTAAGTGTGATGATTGGGTATGTTTTGTTAATTGTAGGAGTAATTGTTATTGGAGGGATAGTTTATGCTTGGTTAAGTTCTTATGTTCCTAGAGCAACACCAGAGTGCCCTGATGGAGTTTCTTTATTTGTAGAAAGCAGTTCTTGTGTTGCTGTTACAGGAGGATATAATCTAACTTTTAGTATTAAGAATAATGGAAGGTTTGAAGTAAATGGTTATTTGATAAAAGCTTCAGAACAAGAAGAACAAATGGCTACAAAGGATATATCAGGGAATATTGAATCTGGAGGAAGTTCAAGACAAGGAGTTGTCTCATTTTTAGTAGGAGCTCTTTCTCCTGGACAACCAAGCGGAGATATGACATATAGTTTAGAGGACGCCATTCATTCAATTGAAATAACTCCAATTATGTATGAAACAATTGAAGGAAAAAATATTTTAATAAGTTGTGGGGATGCTAAAGTCAAAGAAACAATTACATGCACATAAGAAAAGAATTTAAAAAGGAGTGTTTATTAAATAAAATATGAAGAAAAAAGGGGTTTCACCTATTATTGCAACTGTTTTATTAATAGGAATGGTTATAGCTCTTGCACTTATTATTTTTATATGGATGAGGTCTTTTACACAAGAAACAGTAACAAAATTTGATGGAGAAAATATTGAATTGTCTTGTGGAAAAGTAGAATTTCAGGCAAGTTACAGTGGAGGGGAGATTTATATTACTAATACAGGAAATATCCCTGTTTTTGATATGAGTTTGAAAATATTTACTACAGGAGGAGATTACACAGAGAAAAGAATAAAAGATGAAGATAAAACAGGTTGGGGAACAGGTTTAAATGCAGGGGATAGTTATTCAGGAACAATATTCTCTCTTCAAGGAGCAGAAAAAATTACTATTAAACCAATACTTTTAGGAAATTCAGAAAACGGAAAAAGAACTTATCTTTGTGAAAATCAAGAGTATTTATTATAATGATTCAAATATCAAACAAAAAAGCTATATCTGGAATTGTTGCTACTGTTTTTATGATTGGATTAGTTATGGCCATTGCTG
>CAZYKW010000088.1:0-1540 GCA_964648475.1 Candidatus Woesearchaeota archaeon
ATAGACTACTGGTTTAGATATGAAAATACAAAAGAAAAAAGGTCTGTTAATACTTGAACAGATTTCTTTTAATGATGCATTTAAGAAAAAAGTTATCAGAAACAATGATACAATTGGTAAGATAACTGTTTCAAAGGATTTGATAGGTAAAGAGGTGTATATTGTTGTTCCTTAAAAAAAATACTTTTAATACTCATCAGTACTTCCGAATGTAAAAAAATGAGAAAGAATGAGCATCTAACAGGAGGAATATGGGCAAAAGGACTAAGCTTTTTTGACAGGCTAGCTGATGTAAATCTGAGAAAGAATGAGAATTTTTTCGCATTTAAGGGCGATATGATTTTTGAGGTATTGTTTTGGAAACAATAATTTTAATATCAATTTACATTATTCTTATTTTAATAATGTTAGATATATTATATAAGATATTTTATGATAAAGATAAACAATTAAGGTATAAACTTATTTGGCTAATTATAATTTTAATTGTAGCTATCCCAATTACTTATACTGCATATACTGGAGATTATCTTTTTTCGACATCTTCTGAAAATAATAAAAGTTCGTTAACTGAAAATGGAATTGAAATAACGGATTTAAAAAGTTATACATTAGATCTATGTCAAAAAGTTAGAGTTTTTTTAGCTAATAGAGAAGAATACATACCTGATAGTAGTGATTATGATGATAGGCAACAATGGGTTGATGCTTATACAGATTATAATAAACAAACCATGAGTTTGTATAAAAAACATTATGCTCAAAATATAATTCAGTGTTATTATGAATTTGAAAAAAAAGGTTTTTCAGATGATGAATTAGAGATTCATATTTTTAACCCTGTCAATAGAGGAATCATTGAGCGTACCATAGTTCCACGATTAGAATTATTAGCAAATAATTTGTAAAATTATTTTATGTGATATGTGATTATAAAAGATAAATTGAGAACAGATGTTGTCAGAGGTCAAGGTAGGTCCATTTTAGATTCTAAATTATTTACAGAAAATATTAAGGATAAAAAGGTAAAATCTAAAAAACAAGTATCAAAAATTGGTAGAAATATGAGAGCAAGATCTAAGATTTCTTCGAAATCCGAAAAATCTAAGCAACAATTATTCGAAATCCGAAGGAATCAAAAAGAATTTGGTCTTGATAACCTTGATTATACAGTTATCTTGTGTTATGTAGAACCCAAAAGAGGTAATCCCTTTCTTTATCTGTTAAATCTATCTTTATCTAAATCCCACCTCAACTCTTTTCCTTCTTCCTTTACAAAATAAACTTCTCTTTTTTCAATAGTAAATTTTTTCTTGCTTTTTGGATGCATAATAAAAAATTCATCGATGTAATCTTGGGCTTCTTCTCTTGTGAGACACATAGCATCTTTAGGTGAATTCATAATTTACCTCCTAGTTTTATCCATATCGATTTTCTTCTTTCTCATAAAATTCCTCCAAGGATACCCAACATCTTTAGTGTTGGGAGGAATTGGAGACGCAAGTTCAACTTACATCCTCCATATCTTTTTCAATATACT
>CAZYKW010000089.1:0-1501 GCA_964648475.1 Candidatus Woesearchaeota archaeon
AACCCCCCTATTTCCTGTGGAAGTGTCGAAGAATGTGTCGAAAGTGTCTGATTTAATAAAGAATGTGTCGAAGCTTGTTTTTCTATTATTTTGTTTAAAATTTCACAGATATCCTTTATTTGCCCTCTTGTTTCTGATAACGACTCTCTTAAAAAATTTATCTCTTGTTTTAAAGAATTCATATCCTCTTTAACTTTATTAAAAGAGTCTTTTATTGGATCCATCTCTTGAGGAGGGCCTATTTATATAAAAACTTTATTGGTTTTTCTTGTATATTTCATAGGCTTTATCTGTTAATCTCCACCTAATTCTTCTAACATAATCTGCCCCTTTTGGGCTTTTTTTTATTTGTGTTATTAATTTCTTCTTTTTTAAGTCGATTAGAAGCTTTTTTGTGAATTCCTCATCTCTTGCAATCTCTCTTGCTATATGGGCTGTAAAAGAAGGTTTTGGATTAATAGAATATAAATAAGCGAGGATTTGTTCTGAAATTTTCTCTCTTTTTTGATTGGATATTTTCATAAAAGTTATTCGGTATTAGAATTTATATACTTTATGAGTATTACTCTTTTTTTGGTTTTTTTAGAGTTGGGAGAGGGATATGAAGAGGTAAATTTACTTGTTCCTCTAATTCAAGGGCCTTAAGATTAGCTTTTTTAAGAATTATGTTAAATAAAAAAATTCTAAACTCTTCTGTCATTTTTTTTGTTTTCCATTTCTCTTCTATATCTTTTGCTTTTGCTTTTTCTGTAATCAAGATTATTCTTCCTCCTATCTCTATATTTGCTACTTCAGGGGCATAAAGAAGAGCATATGTGAAATCTACTTGAATTAAAGAATCTTTTTCAGATTCTTTGTCTAATCTCTTTAAATCAGAGAGGTTTATTTTAGAGTTTATCTTCACCCCTTGATAAGAATCTTTTAATCTTTCTATACTTATTTTATTAAAATTAAACTTTACAACTCTCATTAAATTATTTATTAAAAACTATTTTTAAATATTTATGTTCTAAATTAGATTAGATCTTCTTCTGAAACAATTAAGAAATCACCCATAGCAATTATAGAAGAGTAAGGAATTAAGAGTTCCCTTCCTGTTGTTCTCTCTAAATTTAGATTTCTTGTATATGGAGTTGCGTCTCTGACAACTATGTTAATTAATTCTCCAGAACGGGTTTCAAATAAAAGGTCTTTAACAAATCCTAATCTTTTGCCTTCTTTAGTTACAATCATCTTTCCTATAAGGGCTGTAAATGGAATTTTTTCTGTCTGCATGATAAATGAATATTAAGATTATTTATAAATTTATCTGTGAAAAAAAGTAATAAAGGAAAGGCGAGTTAAACATACCCCCTGACCCCTTGATTTCGTATAGAAGTATTTATAAATGATTTTTTTATTTTTTTATTTTTTTATTTTATTTAATAATATTATTATAGTATAGTATATAATAATAATAATAATAATAATAATAATAATAATAATAATAATAATAATAATA